>CAYNLZ010000047.1:0-6820 GCA_964398255.1 uncultured Dehalococcoidaceae bacterium | reverse complement strand
CGCCGCCAAAACCCCGCATACTCAACAACGATCTTGTCTTCCTTTTCCAAAGGTTTCCTCCTGGCTGCCACTTCGATTATAACATTGTTTACAGACTTGCTTCTATGCGCGTATCTGTTCCAGCACTCTCACCAGATCTTCAGGTAGAGGAGAACTAATCTCTACCTCTTCACCTGAAGAAGGGAGCGTAAATCGAAGCCTGGATGCGTGCAGAAATTGCCTGGCTACAATCCTGGAAGGAGGACCATATGTATCGTCACCCACAATCGCATGACCAATAGCTGCCAGATGCACTCTTATTTGATGTGTCCGCCCGGTTTCTGGTTTCACTTCCAGCAAAGAATAACCATCTATGTATTCTTTTACCTGATAACCAGTTCGCGCCTCACGACCATTTTCATCAGTTGTAACCGCCATTTTTTGACGATGCCTGCTGTCTCGCCCTATCGGTGCGTCGATAAATCCTGACTCGGGAAGAACTTTGCCTTTCACCAAAGCTACGTAGGTTTTATCAACTTGCCTGTGTTTAAACTGATTAACCAGATAACGATGTGCCTTTGGATGACGGGCAATTATTATCAATCCGGAAGTATTTTTATCCAACCGATGAACAATTCCAGGCCTTTCAGCTTCTCCGCCGGATATATTTGGACTGTAATTCAGAATAGCATTTACAAGCGTTGTATCGGGATGACCAGGGCCGGGATGAACTGAAATACCAGCCGGTTTATCAACCACAATTATGTCCTCGTCTTCATACACTACATCAATAGGAATTTTTTGAGCAACCGGCTTCGAGGGAGCAGAAGGAGGAACCTCCACTGTTATGATGTCGCCCTCATTGACCTGATAGCCCGCCTTGGAAGAAATGCTGTTTACCAAAACATTACCATCTTCGATCAACCGTTGTATGCGAGCGCGGGAAAAGCCTTCCATTTCCCCAGTCAGAAACTTATCCAGTCTTAAACCTGAAACATCCGAAGTAAAACTAAATCTGGCCTCCGTCATCGTCCTTCAGGTCCTTATAATTAATCACTACCAGCAAAGCCAGTAAAATAGAACCAACTACTATAGCAGAGTCTGCCACATTAAATACCGGCCAAAAATTAAGATCAATAAAGTCTACCACAAAACCCAGGTAATACCGATCAATCAGGTTGCCCAAAGTACCGGCGCTAATCAGTCCCATAGCCACTTTTCCACCGGCTGAATCAAGAAAAGGGAACCAATGCCGCACAAATACCATCATTAATACCATAACCACCAGGGCAACGGTTGAAAAAATGGTAAAAAATAAGGCTCCGTCTGGGAATATGCCAAAGGAAGCTCCGGTATTTTGTAAATAGGTCAAGCGTAAAAACCCGGTCGGCGGGCGCGATTCACCAACGTAAAAATTGGTACGCACCCACAGCTTGGTAAGTTGATCAAACGGGACGAGGACTAATAAGAGCAGCAGGTACAAACCCAACCCTTTCAATTGCGATTTAAACTGCAAAACTATTGTAATCCTTTATTTGACTGTCTTGCATTTGACACACAGATGCGCTTGCGGAATAATTTCAAGCCTCTCAAAGGCTATAACCTGCTCGCATTTTTCACACACCCCATAAGTTCCTTCGTCAAATTTCTTTAACGCAATTTCGATCTCATTTATCTGCTCAAGGAGGAGTTTTTCCAACGCCAGACGATTTTCAATCTCCGCGGTTTCTGCCGCTTCCTCTTCCTTTTTTCCGTAAGGGCTACCTTCACGCCGGCCACCTTCGTTCCGCACGTCCCGCACTTGCTCAAGCTGACCTCTTAGACGCAACAGATCACTTTCCAGCTTCTCTTTCATTTCTTTATATTTATTATCTACCATTGGTCGCCCCCTGTGTTCACCAGTCACCTTGAACCTTACCTGGATGTATGTATGCGTTCAGACTAGCATTAATTATAAGATAAACGATGGAACCAGAGGCTGGCTCCTAACAAGTATGGCAAAGACTAAAAGCCAGCACTTCCTCGCCATCAGGTCTATAGAATACACCTTCCGACAAACGCCAATTGTATAAACCGCGCCAAGCCTTCATAAAACTAGTTTAGCTTATACCCTCTAATTTATCAACAGGTTGTAGATACGTACCCAAGTAAATTATAATCATTCTTATGAACACAATTACAAGGCTGGAAATAGAATTGTTTACATCAACGGGCAAGCCTATCAAGCTCAAGAATCCCCTGTTGCTTGCTTCGGGCACCTGTGGCTATGCTGTTGAACTGGATAATTTTACAGATTTACAAGCTCCAGGAGCTTTTATTTCCAAAGGTACAACACTTGCCCCTCGCGAAGGTAACCCCCAACCGCGGATAGCAGAAACTGGGAACGGTATGCTAAACGCCATCGGATTGGAAAACATTGGTGTTGACGCGCTCATCAAAGAAAAGGCTCCAATCTGGCACAAGTCTGGAATAACCGTCATTGTAAACATCGCTGGCTCAACTGTTGATGAATACTCTGAGCTGGCCGCTCGTCTTGACGGAGTCAGCGGAGTTGCGGGTATTGAGGTAAATATCAGCTGTCCAAACGTGCAAGCTGGAGGTTTAGAATTTGGCCTCAAGCCAGAAACAGCTTCAGCAGTAACTGCGGCGGTTAGAAAGGCAACTTCGCTCCCTGTTATCGTAAAGCTATCACCCGGTTCCGGGTGCACGGCGGATATTGCGCAGGCGGTTACTTCAGCCGGGGCAGATGCAATCACTCTTATTAACACCTTTAAGGGAATGGCAATTGACATTCATAAGCGCAAACCTTTACTCGGCAACATCACCGGAGGTCTATCCGGCCCAGCCCTTAAACCGATAGCGCTATCCATGGTTTACGAGGTAGCTGGTATAGTAGATATTCCTCTCATAGCATGTGGAGGCATATCAACTGCGCAGGATGCTATTGAGTTTATCATGGCTGGCGCCAGTGCGTTTCAAGTTGGAACAGCTTTTATGATAGACCCTTCCGTCCCGTCCAGAATAATTTCAGATTTAGACAACTTTTTTGTTGAACAGGATATAGAACATGTGGACGAAATCAAAGGCTGCGCTCAAGTCAAATAAACTTCAAAAGTTTTTTACAAGAAGCATCACAATCACCACCAGTGTAATATGCCTGGTCTTTCTTGCTGTCTTGGCATTTCCTGCCTCTTATCATGTCGCCGGCCAGGATAAATATGCAGACAAATTCACCGAGATGAACACCTTTGTCAACAGTATTATGGAAGAGGATAATATCCCCGGGGTTTCCGTGGTCATTGTCCAGGGGAACGAAACCGTATTTGCCCAAGGATATGGCATTACGAGCATAAATAATCCTAAACCAGTCGATGAAGAAACCATTTTTACCCTCGCCAGTGTCTCAAAATCTTTCACCGCCCTCGGTGTATTATTGCTCAGAGACGAAGGCGTACTTGATATAGATAAACCAGTGGTATATTATCTACCGGATTTTTCTCTGGCAAATAAAGAAGATTCAGATAAAATCACCGTCAGGCAGTTACTCACCCACACCAGCGGTATTGGGGGCTCAATGGCAGAACCCCTGGGCTATTTTGACGGACCTGATGCTATGAGCGAAATGGTTGCCGACCTCAGAGGACTTACTCTAAATAACCCCCCAGGTGACACATTCCAGTATTCTAATCTGAATTATTTTTTACTGGGGGCAGTAGTAGAAGCTGCCAGCGGGCAGTTATTTGAAGATTATATGCAGGAAGCTGTGTTTACACCTCTCGGGCTAACCCGCACTACCCTCAAACCTGAACAAGCTGAAGAATGGGGAAGTGCTTATGGGCACCAACCAGTTTTCGGCCAGATAGTAGAACGCAGTATGCCAGTTTTTCGCAGTGCTACGCCAGCAGGCTGGGTAATGAGCAACGCAACAGACATGAGCCGCTGGCTTGAGTTGTTTTTGAATGAAGGGTCAATTGATGGAAACCAACTTATAAAAAGTGAAACTATTAAAGAAATGCTCACTCCCGCAACCTTTTATGAGAAGGACGGGAAATTGATAGGTTACGGTATGGGCTGGCTGATTGACGCTGACAGTAATGGAATAACCCTCATGTGGCACGGTGGCGATTCTCCCAGTTTTCTTGCTGATATGCTTATTCTTCCGGATTATGAGGTTGGCGTAGCTGTCATGGTAAACAGCCAAACAGGCACACAAGGCCACTCAATCGCCCCAGGTCTGGTTAATATCTTTTTAGATATTGAACTGGAGCAAATTCATCAACCATGGTGGGCACATTGGGAGACTATTGACGCCTTTTCTTTTCCCATTTTTATCCTGGTTTTGTTACTTATAATAGGATTAGGATTATTTCTCTGGCGCGTCATTCGCAAGATTCGCTCGGGGAATTATGTCGTAATCAAACGAAACGTTCGGGCAAAATGGCTCCCTCCCTGGCTGTTTGCCCTCTATAATGCGCCTCTTGTCACTTGTTGCCTGTTGATAGCTGCTGGTTATGCCATATTCAACTGGATTTACGGGTATAATATATTCATGGTAGTTGGTAATATCTTTCTGGTAGCCCCTCCCAGCATCTGGATAGCAGTAGTATCGATGATAGCCCTGGTGTTATTGTGGTCATTAACTTTATCGGCCGCCGCTATTGTCATCAGGTACAAAGATTAATCAGGTTACCGTAAATCCCGATACCTGTTTGCCCCTCCTATATTCGAGTGATATACTTTATTTTTACACGGAGGTGTCAATTGAAGCTAACCCGTAAAGAAGTTCTTTATTATGCAAAACTAGCCAGAATCCATCTTGATGAGGATGAAATCGAACCGATTTCCCAGTATGTTTCTGATATACTCAATACTTGCGCGGTATTAAGCACTGCAGATACTACTGGCGTTCCTCCAACCATCCTGACAGTTACACATTGCAACGTAATCAAAGACGACGTAGCCATACCTTCACTCGAAAGGGAACAAGCTCTTGCCAATGCTCCTTGCAGTGAGGATGGCTTCTTTAAAATCCGGCCGGTACTTGACCAATAAACCCAAACTTAATAAATAAACAGGGGTGCTGCTTGAATCAACTAGATAATCTAACCATTAGCAAGGCGCATCAATTACTAAAAAAACAAGAGGTGTCTTCCGTACAGCTTGCCAATAAATACCTCGAACGTATCGATGAGGTTGAGGGCCACGTGCAAGCTCTGGTAACTCGCACGGCAGAACTAGCTCTCAAACAAGCGGCGGAAGCCGATGAACGCATCACTAAAGGTAATGTTGAGCCGCTCACTGGCATACCCTGCACCATCAAGGATGTTATTTGCACGAAAGATGTCCGTACAACGTGCTCTTCCAGGATGCTTGAAAATTTTGTGCCTCCATACAATGCAAATGTCATTGAACGTCTCCAGTCAGCAGGCATGGTAATGCTTGGCAAAGCCAATATGGACGAATTTGCCATGGGTTCTACTAATGAAAGTTCAGCATTTTTCACAACACGCAACCCGTGGGATCTGTCTCGTACACCCGGCGGTTCGAGCGGGGGCTCAGCGGCCTCGGTAGCGGCCGGAGAAGCTATGTACTCACTAGGCTCAGACACTGGCGGAAGCCTTCGTCTTCCTGCCAGCTTCTGTAACCTTGTTGGGCTAAAGCCAACTTACGGCAGAGTTAGCCGATACGGCGTTTCCGCTCTTGCCAGCTCCCTGGACCAGGTCGGTCCAATCACCCGCACTGTCACCGATGCTGCACTGGCATTTTCCGCCATAGCCGGTTACGACGAGCGAGACTCCAATTCTATCAACCAGTCACTGGAGGACTTCACCAGCAACCTGAGTGGCAATATTCAGGGAATGAAAATAGGTGTCCCCAGAGAATGTTATATCGATGGAATTCAGCCAGGCGTTAAGCAGGCTTTTGAAGACGCTATCAAGCAACTTGAAGATTTGGGCGCGATTATCGATACGTCAGCCAGCCTCCCGTTTATGAAATACGCTCCAGCGGTTTATTATATAATCGTTGCGGCAGAAGCTTCTGCTAATTTGGCGCGGCTAGATGGAGTCAAATATGGATATGCTTATACTGATTCCGAAAATATGTGGGAAGTCATGGAAAAAACACGCCAGGTTGGTTTCGGGCCAGAAGTAAAACGCCGGCTGATACTCGGTACCCTTGCCCTAAGTACCGATTTTTACGATGACTACTTCGTTAAAGCACAAAAAGTGCGCACGTTAATTTGCCGTGATTTTTCCAATGCTTTTAAAAAATATGACGCTCTGCTTTCGCCAACTTCCCCCGTCACGGCTTTCAAACTTGGTGGGTCACCTGTAAGCCCTGCTGAAGCACATCTCACTGACGTTTACACATTACCTGTAAATCTTGCCGGGATACCCGCCCTTTCCGTTCCTGCCGGCTTTTCAGACGGAATGCCAACAGGGCTTCAAATCATGGCCAAGCCCCTTGATGAAAACACCCTTTTCAAAATTGGGTACGCCTACGAACAAGCTACTGGCTGGTATAAACAAACACCCGTTATTCCTGAATAATCTGCTTCAAATTGTAACTTTGTTCATTGTTTGCGATGGTTTTATCATGCCTGGACAATGGCTATACGAAAGTATTATCAGCTGAAGCACAAAGTCATGGTCTGGCTGATTATGTTACTAACCAGCCAGACAACAGAAATATGAACCGGCTTCTTCATCAAGCAAAGGCCAATGCATGCCTGATACCCGGCTTGCCCTTCCGGTAACGGTCTATATTATTCAGTTCTTAAGGCAACAACCGGATCTTTCTTCGCCGCACTTCTTGATGGTATAAAACCTGCAATCAGAGA
>CAYNLZ010000046.1:0-6912 GCA_964398255.1 uncultured Dehalococcoidaceae bacterium | reverse complement strand
TAGTTTTAACCAATAAAGATTTTTTTATTTAACAAAGTCATGATGAAGGCAGGATGTACCCTATCCTTAACCAAGTTTGAATAATTTTCGGCTGGTACGAATCGACGACGACATTTGAGGTATGGGAAATTTGTTAAAATTTCTTCCTTGGTATATATTCTAAAAAAGGCGGAAGGAAATGGAAACAGAGTGGTCTACCTTCCAGGCAATTATGCTTATTCGCTCATCTCTTCTTCGTTTGGCATAATATTCTCACGGCAACATTCTTGTTTGGATTAATACAAGCGTTTGAATTAGATGAAGCTTCTGGATATAATTACATAGTTCAAATTTAAACTATGTAGCCATGCACCAACACAATATAATTGACCGAATGATTGACAGCTCTTACCGTGCATTGCACCTCCTGCATCGGAATTTGGTGAATTTGCCCAGCCGCAAAAGCGTTCACCACGATCTGGCAATTCTCAGCATGCTTGTTGCTAATGGGCCAATGTTGGCATCAGAGCTAGCCGCAAAACTGGCATCCACCAGACCGCAGATGACCCAGTTTATAGATAGATTGGAGAAAAAAGGGGCAGTGCTGAGAAAAAATGATACGGAAGATCGAAGGCGGGTCCAAGTAGAAATTACGGACGAAGGAAGAGCAACGTTGTCCAGGTACCGCGCGATAATCCGCAAACATTTCGCCAAAACGATAGAGAGGTTGGAAACAAGACAGGCTGAAGATTTATTCCATGCTCTAGAACAGATCATCGAGATAACCCAGAAGCTGGCAATAGATGGAGATTCCAATGACTAAATCCGCCCCATACAGCAAATGGCTGGTGCTTATTATCCTGATGATTGCGCTGTTCATGATAAACCTCGATATCACCATTGTAAATATCTCACTTCCCGGCATAATGAACAGCCTGGACGCCTCCTTGGCAGATGCGGAATGGGTGATTAATATTTACATCCTGATATTTGCCGTCAGCTTGATTACCATGGGGCGACTCGGCGATATTTTCGGGCGCAAACGCCTGTTTATGGTCGGCTTGGTGTTGTTTACGATTGCATCGCTTGCATGCGGCCTTTCTCCCAACATTCAAACATTGGTTGCCAGTCGAGCTTTCCAGGCTTTCGGAGGAGCAGCAATGATGCCGGCTACTCTTTCCATACTTAATGTTGCTTTCAAAGGCGGAGGACGTGGCCAGGCAATGGGCATATGGGGCGCCGTTTCTGGAGCCGCCAGTGCTCTTGGTCCAATCATTGGCGGATTACTGGTTGACAACTTATCTTGGGAATACATATTCCTTGTCAATATTCCTCTTGGGGTGTTGGCAACCATTTTTGGCATCATTATCATCAGGGAGTCTACTGACCCAACAGCAATAAAACAAATCGACTGGCCAGGAATAGCCAGTGCCACAGCAGGTCTTTTTGGATTGACATTTGCGCTTATCGAGGGGCAAAGGCTCGGCTGGAATTCACCGATGATACTTGGGGCGTTCGCATTGTTCGTAACAGGACTTGTTGCATTTTACTTCATTGAAACACGCAGCCGGTCTCCTCTGATCCATCTGTCACTTTTCAAGAATGTCAATTTCACCGCCGGCAATATTACAAGCGCGCTCTTGATGTTCGGGCTTATGGGCATACTATTCTTGCTTATCCTATACTTCCAGATAATCCTTGGCTTTAGCGCTGTGAAAACCGGCTTAGTACTGTTGCCTATGTCAGCGATGGTTGTATTTATAGCACCACTGGCAGGCAAGATGGCAGAACGCAAAGGTGTGCGTTGGATTTTGGCGTCCGGCATGCTTTTAATATCAATCGCCATCTTTTTTATGGCTGATTTGTCCGTCGATACGGCGTGGCAATCACTTATAATCCCATTGATACTCGCGGGAGTGGGCATGGGACTTGTCATGGCTCCAGTCAGTACTGTCATCATGGCTTCAGCCTGTGTTGAAAAATCAGGTGCCGCCAGTGGGGTTATGACGACAATGAGACAAATCGGCAGCTTGCTCGGCATTGCTGTTCTCGGCGCAGTTCTACAGTCCCAGTTAGCAAGCGGAATGATTTCTGCCGTGAATAACACCAATGAAATACCTCAAGAAATCAAGACACCTATAATTAATGCCATTAACGACGGGGCGATAAGCGCCGGGGGCATGAGCGGTATAAGCACCGGAGATATGCCAGAAGCGGCCCAAGCAGCCATGGCACAAATAGTTTCCGTTGAGTTTGCCAGCAGTCTCAACACGGCGATGATAGTGGCTGCAATATTCTGTCTGGTAGAAGTGGTAGCGGCTTTGTTTATAAGGGATCCCGCCCAGAGCAAGCAAGCCCTCTAAAACAAGCTTTTTAGCTTTGAAATAGAGGGCTTTTCAAGCATTGGTAGCGCGTACGGGATTCGAACCCGTGATCTCCGCCTTGAGAGGGCGGTGTCCTTGGCCGCTAGACGAACGCGCCACATAAAAATGGCTGGGGAAGAAGGATTCGAACCTTCCCACACGGATCCAGAGTCCGCTGTCCTACCACTAGACTATTCCCCAGCGCCAAATCTCAGTATATCATTTAGAACTGTTTTGCTTCAAGGTTTTGTACTCGTTCATTAAAATAATAGCGCCATTATAACGTGTTGCTCGCCAATCTGGATGAGATCAAGGGTTGTTGCTTCCAGATACTGTTAACAGTGCATGCCCGGTCAATGGACTTATAGAGCTTATTTGAAGTATTATTGAAACCAAGGAGGCGCAACATTGGCTGAACTATCTGAACTTGAACAGGCTTTGGGGTATCATTTTAAGAACAAGGGACTTGTTCAGGAAGCGTTGGTGCATAGCTCTCTTCTCAATGAAAATCATGCGCCTGGTATAGAATCCAATGAAAGGCTTGAATACCTGGGGGACGCCGCACTCGGCCTGGTAATCGCCCAGGAATTGTTTATATCAATGCCACAGGCTGATGAAGGCAAGTTGACCAGCATGCGGTCTCGTCTGGTTTGCAGTTCTACGCTGAGCTATTTAGGGAGGGGCATCAACCTTGGTGACCACTTACTCATGGGAAAGGGTGAAAAAGCCACCGGTGGCCAGAACAAGTCAGCCAACCTGGCAGGAGCCATGGAAGCGTTATTGGGAGCTATTTTTCTCGATGGTGGTCTGGACCAAACCAGAGATGTAATCCGCCGTTTGTATGGAGAAGAATTGAAGGCTATTGCTCATAATCAAGCCTTTACAGACTCCAAATCGCGCCTGCAGGAACTTACTCAAGCCAATCAACTGGGAGTACTGCGCTACAATATCGCAAAAACCAGCGGGCCTGTTCATAAGCCCGAATTTACGGCCGAAGTGTTGCTTGAGGATAAAGTAATAGCAACCGGAACAGGCAGGAGTAAAAAATTGGCCGAAGCCGATGCCGCGTATAAAGCCATGCGAATACTTGATGGTTAAATAACCTGGACTTTTACATATACTGAATTCATTGTTAAAATCCAGTGATAATAAAATACAAAGGAGTAGGATATGAGCAGAAATAAACCAGCTCGAGAAGCAAAAAAACCAAAAAAGGGCTCTGTTAAACCAATAATACCGGATGACCTCAGTCCGCCACCTTCAGTTGAAGTCATACGGAAGTCCCGAAAATCAGGGGGCGAAGAATAACCTCCAGGCAACCAGACAATACGCCTTACACCACGAAACGAATCCTTATCCATGGCCGCGTACAAGGGGTATCGTTCCGGAGTTTTACGCATAAATGCGCGATAACAACCGGTATTCACGGCTATGTGCAGAATTTGAACGATGGCTGTTCCGTAAAAATAATTGCCCAAGGATGCGAGTCTTCCTTGGATAGTTTCTTGCGCCTTTTGAAAAAGGGTTCACCGGGTTCTTTTATAGAAAGAACAGATGTTGAAACGCTGGCGTCGGAGCCAGCTTACAACAGCTTTGTCATCAGATAGCAACGGGACTAACCATCATCTCCCTCGAGCTCTATCAAAGCTTCGTCAACCAGGTCTAAATAAGGGGTAGCGATTTTTAAAGTCTCAGAAGCTTCATGGTCTATAAAATAAAGTCCCCCTTGGAATATCTTACCACATGGCTTGATGTTATCCTTTTTGCCACTGCGAATATCAAGCCGTTTATCCCCCTCAATAATCCCCATGTCAAATGGCATCGTAAAATACAGGTCTGCAAGAACTCTCTGGATATCAAGCTCTCTCAGTTTTTCCCAATCGCTGCCATATCTATCCACAGAAAGCAAGGATAATAGATTAGCTATAGTCAGCATCCCATTATTACCCTCAACTTTTAACGGGGAGGTAGATATTAAATAATCACTTGAAAGTACGATGTTGGGAATCAGAAAGGTTGGTATTGCAAGAGGTTTTTCCAAAGGATTGTCCACTTCTACCCATACACAGTCTTTAACATCCACCATTATTACCCTAGGAAAATCATAGCCTAAAGCCTTATAAACATCTCCAACCGGACTGCCGTCTGCAGTTCCCCCGAGGATTAGAATATTGGCATCGCTCACTCTGCGAATACCCTCTATAATAATGCTCAAAAGTTCTGGACTGGTTGTATACGGATAACCTTTATCAGAAGAAATATCTGGCTTTATAAGAACTCTCCGCGCACGGGTTATAGGCCGTGGCGCATTAAAAACGAACTCGTCTGAGTTAAATATCAAGAAACACCTCTAACATTGTGCAATCTCCCCATGTACACTTAATTAATTTTAGGAAGAGAAGCGGCTATTAATTCTGCCTTATTCAAGTCTATTTTTGTATTTATATTAAAATAACTTGTCTTCTCAGGGTCCAACCGGAGAATTTCATCTTTCTCGACATATTTTACCTTAACCTTTTTCAAGAGATCGCGAGCTTTGGTGTGCCCACTTTCTATCATTTCTCCAATAGTTTCAATACACCTGACAGAATAGAAAGCATGCAAAGGCTCAAGCAATTCACCAAATCTTGGAATAACGACATCAAACCCCGGGCTCAGGTCAATAATATAACGAACGAAGCCGGGATTGACAAAAGGCATGTCACAGGCAACAACAAAGCCACCCCCACCAGCGCAAACCCTTAGACCGCTATAAATACCAACAAGCGGGCCTTTTCCCAAATACAAATCATCAACAACCGTCAACCGGCCTGATACACAGTCAACGGGTAATTTCTGCCCTGGTGCACGGACGACGATAACCTGACTCACTAACGACCCTAGCCGAGAGATGCTCCTCTCCAGCAGGGTCTGGCCTTCAAATTTAACCCAAGCCTTCTCTTGTCCCAGCCTTTTTCCTTTGCCTCCGGCTAGTATGATGAGGCTAATATTATCATTAGACAAAATATTTTGGTTCTACCCACCCCCTTACTCTATATTCTACCATCTCAGTCAATACCTGTCGCCTTTTTATAAGTAAATACCGGTCACTTATTCAAAAAAACATTTATTTTGTTGTGGCCCTCACAAAGCAGATGATATACTAGCAAACACATGTATATTGCAGACATTGGCGAATTTGAACTTATAGAAATTATTAATAATACCATTGGAGAGCAGGCTGGCTTAACATTGGGAACTGGCGATGATGCCTGCGCGTGGAACACCTCTTCAAACGAGATGCTTGCCACAACAGACAGCCTGGTCGAAGGAGTTCATTTTGAACCCGGCCTGGTTAGCTGGCACGACCTTGGCTACAAGGCTTTAGCAGTCAATATAAGTGATATTAGCGCTATGGCAGGTGTTGGTGCAGTTGCTCTTGTATCTCTGGCATTACCAGACAATATCGAGGTGCAAGACATTATCTCTTTTTACCAGGGAATGCTTGAACTTTCAAGCAAAGCTGGTATTAATATCGGGGGTGGAAACATAAGCCGTTCTCCTGTGGTAAATATAACCATAACGCTGATCGGCACAGTTGGCCCATCGGGCAAAATACTCAAGCGTTCAGGCGCTCACAAGGAAGATTTAATCGCAGTTACCGGCTATCCAGGCTCTTCAGCCGCCGGTCGTATTATTTTATCTGGCAAGCATATTACTTCTGAGAAACATGCCGCTCCACTGACACAGGCTTTTTTACGGCCCGCTCCTCTTATTGATACGGCAACTGTAATATCACGCTTGGGGGCGAGTTCTGCTATCGATATCAGCGATGGTTTGCTGGCTGATATGCGCCACCTACTCAGCGCCAGTCAAGCCGGGGCGATAATCAATGTTGATAATCTATCACTGGAGCCTTTGTTGAAAGCAGGCTTTACCTACCGGGAAGCACTGGAAATGGCTCTTGCTGGGGGCGAAGATTACGAGCTGCTGTTCACAGCCAGCAAAAGTGACATGGAAAAAATTTCAACAGCCATCGAATATCATTTGAGTATTATAGGAAGTGTTATTGAAGAGTCTCCCGGCACAATCAACCTTGAAGGGAACCTTGAACCAATAAAAAATCTTGACTTATCAGGATGGAGGCATTTTGGCTAACAACCATTCTGTTTTTTCCTTAAACAGTTTAAGTCCAACACATACCATTTCAATCGGGGTAAAAATTGGCAAAACCGCCATGCCGGGTGATGTTGTTTTACTTATAGGAAACCTGGGGGCAGGAAAAACCTGCCTGGTTAAAGGTATAGCCAAGGGCCTTGGGATTGCAGGGCAAGTACAAAGCCCTACTTTTGTTCTGGTAAGAGAAATGAAAGGCCGCATTCCTTTATACCATTTGGACCTGTACCGCCTGGGGGATATTAATGAGGTTGACGACCTGGGAATAGATGAATACCTTTACGGTGCAGGGCTCACAGTAATAGAATGGGCTGATAAGGGGCTGGAGCTTATGCCACCAGAAAACCTTACTGTTTACTTCGAAACTACTGGCGAAAACAGCCGAAATATCAAGTTTTCCGCAACTGGCAAGCGT
>CAYNLZ010000045.1:4392-7285 GCA_964398255.1 uncultured Dehalococcoidaceae bacterium | reverse complement strand
GAACCTGAACATTGTCATGATTGCATTCATGCTTTCATTTTCAATCGGGGCCATAACTATACGGTAATGGTCTTGGTAAATTGTGACATAAAAATCTGCACTACCTCCGTATTGTTGAGCATACAACTCACTCAACTCTTCAAGGTGCGCTTCACCATATTCCAGCGATAACGTCAAGAGATTCTGAATTTCATCTACTATATCGCCATGCTCAGAATAAAAACTGTTTTCAATAACCCATACACCGGGAAAGGGAAAATATCCGTACTCTTCTCTAAAGGCAATGTCAATGTTATATACCAGTTTTACATTATCATCGTAAAATAGCTCGATTGAAGGATCTCCGCCTAAAATAATGGCATCAACTTCCCCTTTTTCCAGTAACTGTTTTAATATGACTGGAGGTTTAACCACAAACGAAAACTGTTCCTCGGTTATCTGGTATAGATCCTTGCACAATCCCAGAAAGACCGTAATGGTATTGTTGGTCAGATTAGTAACACCAATTTTTTTGCCGACAAGATCCAATGGGTTTTCTATATTGCTGTCTGTGCTGACAAACACTCCACTAACCCCTTGGGATTGTATCATTCCTTCATGGTTAACAAATACCGCTATGGCTTTAAAAGAAGGACGTGATTGTTTACTGACTTGGGCAAATGCACTTATGCTCATTTCCCCAACGGGGGCATTTCCTCCCATAAGTTCGGTATTATGGGCAAAATCTGCAGCATATGTTATATCCAGGTCTATCGTATTCGAACTGACAAGTCCATTTTCAATTGCGTAAGTAAGAACATAATGGGCAAAATAGTCTCCCATTACTATTTTTATCTTTTCTTTCGTATCCTCACCAGATTTACACCCGCCTAAAACCAATAGTAAAATGAATGATGTACACACCAGAAACGTCTTAAGCCAATTTCCCTTTATCATGAGTTATGTCTCCGTTTTGTTATAATCGCCTCAAGATGTTATCAGGCCGGTCAAGTTTTTGTCATGAGCCCCGGGGGCCTAGATTTGAAACTCGTAAGACAATAGGTCCAGCGTTTATTTGCCATATAATGCATTAATGAGGAAATGCGTAGTTGGCGAAATTTGCAGGCAAAGGAAAATTAATGTAAAAAAGGTGTTTGAGGCTTTAAAATAGAGTACAATAGTGCCTCGGTGACAATCGCCAGGATTATTAACAATGCTTACCAAGGCCCAAAACCAAAATCTGAAAGAAAGTAAACGACTTGAAGGGGTATTAATCCTTCAGCGTTGGTTGTATGTGCCGGCGGGATTACTTGTCGGCTGGTTGTATTCTTGGCCGAACGTTTCTGGCTTCATTGCAATTCTTGTTAGCCTGATAGTTGCAAACATAGCTGGATATTATACAAACAAGCATCTTTTGAGCATAGAAGCCCAGAAAGCCCTTGGTTTTTTGATGCTTGCTGTTGATTTTTTTGCTGGTACTGCGCTGATATTCATTTTAAATCCCGGTAGCAGCATGCTTTTTTATGTAATTTTTTCTTTGATAATTATTGAAGCCGCTGTTCGATACGAGCTGAGGGGAGCCCTGATTATGGATCTCGCCTTGGGTCTTGTAATGCTTGTCGGAATTTACTTTTTGCCATTCTCCGACTTAACTTCGTTTCCATTAGCAGATTTTCTGCTTATTTTGGGCGTTATGAGCTTTGGCAGTCTTATGGTTGGAATGGTCGCTCGTGAGTGGCGCAAACAACGTAAATACGCGGAAAAACTCGCGGCAGAAAGGGCACTTCTTTTAGAAAGAAGACGTATATCGTCTGAGCTTCATGATAGTATATTAAAGAGCCTTCAAGGGTTATCTCTTGAAGCCTATTCTTTGACGCAAGACGGTAAGGGAGAAGGAAATGCGTTTTCCGAAAAAACAAACTATATCCAGGAAGTGTGCCAGTTGCTCAGCCGTCAAATACGAAGTGTAATAATGGAGCTGCGCACTGATGACATAAACAGGGAGGAGGACCCTTCGGTTTATATAAATAACTTGGTGGATACTTGGGCAAAGCGAATCCATATTGAAGTTGAAAGGGGTATACCATCCACCTTTCCGCCATTGGAGCCCCAATTTACACATCATTTATACAACATTATTTCCGAAGCATTGTTAAACATTGAGCGGCATGCAGGTGCCTCAAAAGTCTGGGTAAAAATCGCCATAGCCAGCGGGGAGATGATAATAGAATTAGAAGATAACGGACATGGATTTTATAGCGAACAAGAAAACGTATATTCATACCTTAAACAAGGCAAAGTGGGCCTGGTTTCTATCAAGGAACGGGTTGAAGTAGCTGGAGGAAGCTTTCAAATTCAGAATTCACCAAACGGTGCCAAGCTTTACATAAGTATGCCTTTTAAGGAAAAGGAAGACTGGGATGATTAGTGTTGTGATTACAGATGACAATTTTGTTGCCAGGAGAGGGCTGCGCAGTGTCTTAGAAAGCTCTAAGGATATCACAATTGTTGGAGAAGCCTCGAATGGTATGGAAGCTGTAACCAAGTACGAGGCTGTTAATCCTGAAGTTGTACTGATGGATATACGCATGCCTGATATGGACGGCATTCGTGCAACTCAAGCAATCATCAACAAAAATCCTGATGCTAAAATCTTGATTCTGACGGTTATAGATGATCCGTTGGTTCTTGCCAGGGCTATGAACGCGGGTGCAGCAGGATACCTGGTTTATGGGCATTTCAGCCCTCAAGAGCTAATAGAAACAGTAAGGGGGGCATCTACTGGTAAAATCACATCTATACCACCGGTTATGAATTTGTTTGGAAAATGTGAAGAGTATAACCTTATGGATGACGTTGATGTATTGCAAACGCTGACGCATCGTGAGAATGAAGTTTTGAATCTGATTGGCTC
>CAYNLZ010000045.1:0-4292 GCA_964398255.1 uncultured Dehalococcoidaceae bacterium | reverse complement strand
CGGGCATCAGGAATGTTACGCAGTAATTTTAACGCTGGGACAGAAAGAATACGCGGAAGACAGATGAGTAATGGAAACCAGGATGCTCCGGCTTGAATGTAGTAAGCGGTAAAAACCAAAGCTGCGTATCCCAGCATCATGAATAGTTCTCCAGCGCCACGATAAGACGCTTTTATTGGAGGATTGGAATATCCGTATGTAAAAAACAAACCTGCTATACCAAGAGGAATAGTCCATGGTCCAGTTTTAAAACCGAATTGGATCAACAAACCAAGAGGAATACATAAAACAAAAAATACCATGCCTGCTATATAAACATGGCGACGTGGTAAGCGTCCCTCGACCAACACTCTGGTGCCACCGGTAGTTTCCATACCCATACCACGATTGGTGCCGCCTATTCGTTCAGAATTGAGGCGATCACTTTCATAATCCTGGTACTCGTTGGTTAGATAGATACCATTTGCCATGAAAAAAACTGCCAGCAACCCCGCAATAAACACCCCCCAGTGGAATTGGTCGGTAACATACCAGGCTAGCACTGAACCCAATACAAAAGAAAAAACATCGTTGGAATGACGGGGGAATTTTTGAACTTCTATCCAGGCTTTAAGTTTATCTTGCAACGTAATCACTCATTAGCCAGGTTATTTTCTACCAAACAAAACTTTCTTGACTGCATTCCAATAGCGCAGCCGGACAAGGCCAACAGGAATCTCAAGCTCAAGCCTTTCAGGCGCCTTGAAACCGTTAATATCATCCATTTCCGGTTTCAACAGGGCAATGGCCTCTGTATCACCTGCTTCAATCAGTATATCCAGCCTTTCTTCAAGCTCTTTCGCTCTTTTTATACGCTCGGATTGTACATCTGCCATTTGTTGAGAGATTTGCCCGTAACGAGCTTTCAATTGGGTAAGGCGGTCTATTGCTTCATACGTCACTTCAGTGATTTCTTTTTGTGAAAGCCATTTGGTTTCGTAATTTAACTGGTACTTCCAACTCGGTAAAACAAGGGCTTGGCGGTGCTCCTCAAAAGTTTTGTATAAAAGACGGAAGCCATATTTTTCCGGATGTTCAAAAGCCGGGGAGCCGGGGGCCATAAAAGGAGCTTGGTGTCCCATAAACAAAAACAGGCGTTTATCTGCATTGAACTTTTTAAGCAGTTCTTCACAATAATCAACGGTGTCCAAGACGGATTGTTTGTCTTGTTTGTGAAGTCCTATCATGAAGAATATTTCCACCCGGTTTGCATTGTTATCAAGAGCAGCCTGGATCATATCTTCCATGGCCTTGTTGGTAAAATTTCGCCCAAGAGATATCTCGCGAACTTCCGGATCGTGAGATTCGGGCGACATATCGAGTGAAAAGCCTGGTGCAGCCTGAGCCATTTCTTTAATAAAATCTGGGGGGATGGGATTAAAAGCTTCAAACATCAGGGTATTTTTTACACGGTTCTTTTTTAACAGATCAAGTATTTTGTGAGCCCTGGTATTGCCGCCCTCGCGAATATCTCCTACCAACAGTATTGGGCCACGAGTAATTTGACTGATGTTATGAATATCATTATAAATGTCTTCGGGGGTCCTGCGGGCTGGTTCTGTGCGGTTGGCGAAGCCGGCCATACCTGTTTTTGAGCCACTGCAAAAAATGCATTCATATTTACAGCCACGAGAAGTAAAAACGGCAGTAACCGGATACTTAAGCCACCCCTTGAAGGGCACTACGCTGGTCAAGTCGCGGTAACGAAGGACTTGCCTTACCATGAATCCATAGTGATTGCCCATCACATTGGAAATATCCTTTGGAACGTAGCTGAAAGGATTTTCCTGCACTCGCCCATCATCGTCTTTCCAAACCAAATTGGGGACACTGGCTAAATCACCAGTTTTGAGTGCTTCCATAAACATACGCATCGGTTCTTCAGTTGAATCACCCCGCATGATGAAGTCCACCTCGGGGTATTCAATTACCTCTTTCCAAAAACGGGAAGCAGAAAATCCGCCAAGAATAATCTTGGAATCCGGATGGTATTTTTTGACTATACGGGCGATTTCAATCGACCCATGTGCATGCACCATCCAATGAAGGTCAATGCCAAAAAGAGGAGCGTTTAACTTGGCAATAAACTTTTCAGCATCAAATTTTGCGCTGCGTACCATCCTCCATGCGATATTCACAACACGGATTTTGTAACCGGCTTTTTCCAGATGCTCTCCGATAGTAGAGAGGCCAACCGGATACATTTCAAATGTAGGCGTTGACAATACCAGGTCACTGACCGGGCCGTAAAGTTGGGGAATTTTACGAAAGTCATATATATGGGGCGCATGTAAAAGAATCAAATCAGTTTTTGGCATAACAAAATATCCTTATTTAATACGGCACTTAAAATGCCGGCTATGATTTTATCGCCGGCCATCTACTTAATAGCTGAATCGAAATTCAAAATGATTTATTGCAATGGAAATTATAGCTTTTGAACGAAGATATGGCAATTTGACGTCAAGCTTGATCTCTTCCTGGAAATAAGCTGCTACAGTTGTTATATTGCTGTCTAGCAAGCAAATTGTTGTTTATGGAGCTCGGCTATATCGCAAGCGATGCTAGCGACCTCAACAGCATTTTTACCCAATGCCAAAAATAATGGCTCTTTACCCCAACCGGCGTCTTCATAAAATAACTGTGGTATTTCGCCATACTTATCTTGCAGTTGTCGTACTTTCCATGGCATTGACTCGCCATCCCTGGCAGAGTACTCATCCGGTTCTTCTTCACGTTCGACCGAACCAAAGAGGAGCCCTTTTGTTTGAGCGTAACGGCGGGCGGTTACTAGAATCTGCTGGTTATATTTAAAATTAATAACTGCGTTGAAGTCTGAGGCATATTTACGTATTTCTATAATGCGTCGTGCCAGGTGGTCAGATGCCCCCCAGGTGGGCAGACCACAAGCAAGGGGGAACCCCCGAACAACTGTAATTCTTCCATCAATGGCAGCAACTTCTTCATTCGTTTTTGCATTTAGCATGGCATAAGCAAGGTTCACTCGAACTTCGGGCACGAGTGCGGCAAAAGCCTGGCAGCTTTCCAGTATGCTAACCGCAGCTGTCAAGTTGCCAAGAATTTCATCCTGTTGAGTATTTCGGCTCATATAGCCTCCTCTACAACAATTCTATTGCCAGCTCAGCTACCTTTTTGCCTGATAAAAGCATCCCACCAAAAATAGCCCCCATACGCGGTAAACCTAAAATTGCGTTTACTGCCATTCCGGTTGCCAGCAAGCCGGGGTAGAATTCACGTATGTTTGCTATCAGTTCTCGCTCACCAACTTCGGCCCACATCGGCTTTTCCCCAATCACAACACCATTTTCGGTCGAAAGCCCGCCTTTTAATCTGCCTTCGACATAGCCGCAAACTTCAGCGTCGTGACCAGTTGCGTCAATTACATATTTGGATTTCACTGTTACAGGATCAACGTGCAACCGAGTCATATCAACCGGGCTCCAGTTGAGCACCAAACCTGATATACGGTCATTTTCACGGATCATTACATCTTCAACTGTAATCAGGTTAAATATTTTTGTGCCTGCTGTAGTGCATTTATAACACAGAGCTGATACAGCTTCAACTGAATCAACTACATAATAACCTTTTTGGTATTCAGTATATGAAATGCCAAATTCATCAAGAATATCTTTTCCTAAGGATTGCACTACTATCTTATTAAACATCATGCCGCCACCCCACATGCCACCACCAACGCTCAGTTTGCGTTCGAAAATGGCAGCCTTTATACCAGCCTTTGCAAGATAGTAGCCAGCAACCATACCAGATGGTCCGGCTCCGACGATCGCAACATCCATATTTGTATATTCGAGAAATTCTTGTGTGTAACTTTCTACAATTGCTCTGGTGATGATGGTTTCATCAATACCTTGCTCATTTGGTTGCATTTTCCCTGGATTCATTGTCTTTCACCTCAAAAATATTATATCTTTCACTTAAAATAGATTGTTAATCGCAAACAATGTAGGGTCGGACGAGTCAAACTCTCCATCTGATTAATTATATACTCAGAAATAATTGTTTTGAAAATAATTAAACGACATCACTATAAAGAGGGCAGTATTATTATACACAACAACTAAACGGTCCGATGGACATCGGGGTGGACGGATTCGAACCGTCGACCACCTGAACCCCATTCAGGTGCGCTACCAGGCTGCGCTACACCCCGCAACTATGAGATATACTAACACAATCTTGCTAAAAACGGCAATCAACAACATTCTCTG
>CAYNLZ010000044.1:5446-7305 GCA_964398255.1 uncultured Dehalococcoidaceae bacterium | reverse complement strand
TCGAAATCAGCCTCGCGCCTGAGTGTCTGGATTCGGCGTACTATTTCCCTTGCCAGTCCTTCAGATTCTAACTCTGGTGTAATTGTGGTGTCTATCCCAATAGCGTACAGATTATCAGAACTCGATCGTATTCCATTCTTTTCAAGTTCATCCTGGCTGTGAGCCACTTCCATTTCCTTAATATTCAATTCTTCAAGAATTTGTTCTTTCACCCTGTCTAAACGCGTTTCTTCAACAGAGCTCTGTAGAAGCACTTTGATGACTGCCAACGGTTGGCGTATCTTAATACCAGCCTGACTGCGTGCTGACCTTCCCAGGGCGCTAATTCTTATTGCCAATTGGGTACTGGCAGCCAGTTCGGTATCGATAATATCGGTATCAGCAACAGGGAAAGAAGTAAGATGTACAGATTCAGGAGCATCTGCATCTACTGATAAAACCAGATTTTTGTACATCGCTTCTGATAAAAATGGCATAAAAGGTGCCACCAGTCGCACAATTGTATAGAGGCAATTATATAAAGTATCGTAAGCCGCGAGTTTATCCTCATCATTTTCGCTTTTCCAAAAACGCCTGCGACTGCGGCGAACGTACCAGTTAGATAGCACCGAAACAAAAGATTCAATGCGCCTGCCGGCAGAAGTAGGATCATATCCATCAAGATCGCTGGTTACTTTCAGTACCAGATCATTTAGTTCTGACAAAATCCACCGGTCGAGTTCAGCTGTAGGTGTCGGCTGACTTGAATTACGAGGATTATAACTATCGATATTAGCATAGGTAATAAAGAAGGAATATACGTTCCACAGGGGTAATATGAATTGTCTCATTACCTCCCCGACGAGGTTTTCGGAAAAACGCCTTGATTGTCCAGGAGGACTGGCAGTATACAGATACCACCGCATGGCATCGGTGCCGTATTTGTCAATAATAGCGGATGGCTGCACGACATTTTTGCGGCTTTTACTCATCTTTTCGCCTTTTTCATCCAGAATATGACCCAGGCAAATTACATTTCTATAAGCCACTCTGTCAAAATTAAGCGAACTGATAGCATGCAAGCTATAAAACCAACCGCGTGTCTGATCAATCGCTTCGCATATGAAATCAGCGGGAAAACGCCCGTCATCAAGCAATGTCTCATTCTCAAACGGGTAGTGGTATTGCGCAATAGGCATGTTCCCCGAGTCGAACCAGCAATCAATCACTTCACTTTGACGACGCATCAATCCACCGCATGAACATGAGTAGGTCAACCCATCAACATATGGACGGTGAAGATCTATTTCGCCAGTAAGCCCAGAAAACCCAGGTTTTGACTCCAGGTCTTGTATGCTCCCTATGCAATCATAAGTGTCACAATTCTCACAGTGCCAAATCGGTAAAGGAGTACCCCAATACCGCTCGCGCGAGAACGCCCAGTCAACATTGTTCTCCAGCCAATCCCCAAAGCGCCCATTTTTGATATGCTCAGGATACCAGTTAATCTCTTGATTCAAATCAATCAAACGGTCTTTTCGGGCTGTTGTTCTTATGTACCATGATTGTTTTACAAAATACAAAAGTGGAGTAGCACAACGCCAACAGAAAGGATATGTATGAACAATAGTTGTTTCCTTGTATAGCAAATCTCTCTCTTGTAAGTCGTGTGATATTTCCTTGTCAGCTTTTTTCACGAAAAGATTGGTAAAGCTATAGTCGCCGATAATGTTCCCACTCAAATCAACATGTTGAACAAAATCAAGCGCTTCACTTTTTCCTGCTTCAAAGTCTACTTCACCAAATGCTGGGGCAATATGCACAATTCCCGTGCCGTCGTCCATTGATACGAACGAAGCGCTTATAACACGGTATTTAAG
>CAYNLZ010000044.1:4068-5346 GCA_964398255.1 uncultured Dehalococcoidaceae bacterium | reverse complement strand
CTTAAGGAAGTGCCACATCGGGGGCAGTGCGCAGCGGTCTTGTATCCTTTATAAACCAAACCTTCATCCCACATCTTTTTAATCGACCACCAGCAACTTTCAATATAGTCGTTTTTCATGGTGATGTAGGCATTATCGAGATCAACCCAAAATCCAATACGGTCGGTAAAAGCAATCCACTCTTTCAGGTATTTGAATACCGATTCCCTGCATTTTTGATTGAAGCGATCTATTCCATATTTTTCTATATCAGTTTTAGAAGTGAGCCCCAACGTTTTTTCAACTTCAATTTCAACTGGAAGACCATGGGTGTCCCATCCGCCGATACGTGGCGCATAGTAACCCTGCATTGTTTTGTATCTCGGAATAGCATCTTTGAATACACGTGAAATTACATGATGTATGCCAGGGTTTCCGTTAGCGGTTGGCGGACCTTCGTAAAAAACAAAGCGTTTTCCACCTTTGCGATTTTCAATACTTTTCTTAAAGATATCCTGGGTTTTCCAAAACGCCAGGATTTCCTCTTCCTGGTTTGGAAAATTTACTTTTGTATCAACTGGTTGAAAAACCTGGCTCATTTTACTTCCTTTCAAAAAAATAATCCCGCTCAAGCGTTCAGGAGCGGGATTCAGAGTATCATAATTCTAGGCTCGCATTCAAAAACGCCACTATTCTGCCGGTTTAATCACCACTTTACGGTTGTCATTAAACCCTGTGCTTTCTGTAATTATCCGATCATCTTCATTAAGTGCTGTATGGACTATGCGCCGTTCATAGGCTGACATTGGCTCTAATGCCATCTGTTCACCACTTTCTACAACCTGGTTGGCAACTCTGACTGCAAGGTCCTGCAGGAATTTGTATCGGCGTTGTTTGTACCCACTAACGTCGATTACAATGGGTGGAGCCTCTCCCTCAAATGAGTGGCCAATCATCGTGCGCAAAATATATTGCAAGCTGTCCAGTGTTTGCCCAGAGCGGCCAATAAGTATACCTGGATTTGTACAATCTATATCAAATAACAACGGCGTTGGTACACGCTCTATTTCCTGCACAACAGCATCTTCTTTATACTCTGCGGCAGCCACTATCCCCATTTTATCCAGAAGAGCTTCAATAATGCCCTGGATTTCCATTATAATGTCTTCTTTGTCATTCATTCCAGTCACTAATATTGACCTCCTGTTAATGACCTTTATTTGCGCTTACTTCGCTTACTCTTTTTAGCCTTGGATTTGCTTCTGTTTTTTTCCAATCGTTTCTTTTTTTCAGCTTCTG
>CAYNLZ010000044.1:0-3968 GCA_964398255.1 uncultured Dehalococcoidaceae bacterium | reverse complement strand
ACTGGTGATTGCGTCATCTTTTGCTGAACAAACATGGTAATTCCAACAAGTATAGCTAAAAGGAAATCTGGTGCAGCCAGGTTCATCCATAAGAAATGGTTATTTAAAGGAAGGGCCTCATACACTATCGGCCATGAATAAAGGTAGCGGGAAAGATTTAAAAAACTTTCAGGGTTTACCGCCATAACTCTGATTATTGCTTGATAGAGGGCAATCCAGATTGGCGTTTGAATCAGCATTGGGCCCAGACAGCCAGTTGGGCTGACACCGGACTCTTTGTAAAGACGCATTTGTTCTTGCGCCAGCTTTTCTTTGTCTGCTCCGTGCTTCTTTTGTAGAGCAGTCAGTTTTGGCTGAAGAGTCTGCATGGCCTTCGACGCCCTCAACTGCTTGCGGGTCAAAGGGAACATGACTCCCCGTGCAACCAAGGTTAAAACAATAATAGTTAGCCCGAAGCTTCCCCACAAAACCTGGGAAAGGGATATCATGGTGTTTATCATCGGTTTAAGGATGATAAGTTCCCAAATTCCTCCTATATCCAACTGAAAACTACCTCACACTTATGCATTATTAATTCAGAGTTGTTGACCATAACAAAGCACCAGTCTCGCCGTTTAAAGCGTATACCATATTTTCCTTGACGGAGTGAACAAAAACGGTAGTATTGCTAACGCCCACGGGTGCAACGAGTTCAGAATTAATATTCCTTAGTTCTATTTTCTGATAACTGGTGGTGTCAATTGAATAGATTTTGCCCTCTTTTGTGGCTACTACCATGTGGTCGCCCGCGAATACTGGAGACGTGGCGATGGCTTCATCGAGATCAATGGTCTGGGACAATTCTCCGTTACTTCCATTAAGCACATATATAATTCCATCCATACTGGGAGCATATATTTTATCGTTCTTAACAACAGGTGTAGCCCACAACCATCGTTTGGGGGCGTTTTCATTATCATTCTCGCCAGGCGGGTATTCCCATAATAGTTGGCCGTTTTTGGCATTAACAGCGTAAATGTGCCGATCAAGAGAAGCTACAATTATAGCGTCTCCATAAATAACAGGAGCAGCTATTATAGGTCCATCGACTTCAAAAGGAGCATCCCAATTAGGTTGTCCGTTATTAGAATCAATCGAATACAGCTTCTTGTCAAAAGAAGCAACAATAATGCTGTCTTGCCATTGTGCCGGTGAGGCCCATATTTCCCCACCGGTGTTATATTGCCATTTATAAGTCAGAGATGCGGCGTCGTAAGCATACAACGAGCCGTCGGTAGATCCAACATAGATGCTTCCGTCATAAACAAGCGGGCTTCCAATTATTGAGCCGCTTTTTTCGGCGTTAAGTATAACGCTTTTAGACTGCCTGTCGCTTATATTAAAGGCATAAAGCTTTCCATTAGCATTGCCAATATATACTGTTTCTCCATTTAGTACAGGTGTAGCATAAATAATGCTGGAAGTGCCACCTGCGCAACCCAGGACTCCCCCGGAAGACGAAGCCTCAAGGCTTTCTTGCCATTGATAAAAACCATTAGTGAAATTCAAGGATACGAGTTTGCCATCACTGGAACCGAGGTAAACGGAATCAGATCCAGCGACAGCGCCGGACCACCCGGATTGAGCGGTGCCCATGCCAACGCATCCAGATAATATCAAACCGACTACTAGTAACGAGATAAATACAGTAAATTTAAAGGTTCTTTTCTTTTGCACCATTCTTCCTTAGTATATGATTACTGGTTCTTCTCCGGAACAGGGTCGTATCCACCGGGGCGAAACGGGTGGCACCGACAGATGCGCTTTGCCCCCATCCATATCCCCTTTATTGTTCCAAACCGACTGATTGCTTCGTAAGTATAACAGGAGCACGTTGGCGTATATCGGCAAGAAGAGGGCAAAACAGACGAAATATACTTCTGGTAGAAACGTATCATTGCAAGTGCAAGCTGTTTCATCGACTTTCCTTTTTTAAATCAGTCCTGCTTCTTTCAGCATTGCATCTACCTGGCTTTTTATACCATCAAAATCCATATTAATGATATGCGGGCGGGCAACAATGACTATGTCCCAGCCTGGCTTTATTTCTGTCTGCCTGAGTATTTCTCTAAGCATACGCTTAACACGATTTCTTGCGACTGACGAGCCGACTTTTTTGCTCACCACCAAACCCCAACGAGAATAATCCATCTCGTTTTCAGCTGCCTTCAGGTTTAGCCCCCGCCGCCTATATACACTCCCTTGCATATGGACACGGCTGTACTCTTTTGTATCCCTGAGATATTGCTGTCCTTTCATATTGACAGAAAGGTTGAGCCTACCGGCAAAAAAAGAATAACGCCGGTCGTAATCGGCTTTATTCTAGACAACAGTAAGCCGTTTTCGTCCCTTTAAACGCCTTGATTTTAATACTGCACGCCCACCACGGGTGCTCATACGAGCCATAAAGCCGTGCTCGCGCTTCCTGGGAATTCTTTTTGGTTGATATGTTCTTTTAGGCACAATTACTCCTCAACAATCACTATAATACTTATGCTTATTCTTCTGCGTCTTCTTTTACAGCCGCCATATCCTCTCCATCTTTATCAGTTGCAGGCTGGTATGTATCAGTTGCTGGTTGTTCTACAGCTTCCATTTCGGTTGCCTCTATTTCGTCTGCAGGTTCAGCCGTCTCAACGGCTTTCTCCGGGGTAGCTGTAACTTCAGCGGCCGGCTTTTGATATTCTTTTCGATAATGCGGTCGACTTAATTCATAAGTTGATCCCATTTCGTAAATATGCTCAGCCGTGTACGGAAGAAGTGCCAGAAAGCGTGCTTTTTTGATTGCAGCAGCCACAGCTCTCTGATGCCGGGCACAGTTGCCGGTGCGCCGTCTTGGTAGGATCTTGGCCCGGTCTGTAAGATAGCGTCCTAAAAGGGCTACGTCTTTATAATCTATGCGGGTGCTTTTATTGGCACAAAATGTGCATACTTTTCTCCTGGCTACAAATCTGCCCCCGCCCCATCTGCCGCCAGTTCTACCTTTGGGTTTTGTGGTTCTTTCTCTTGCCACAGGTATATTGTATCTCCTTATTTAGATTTGATTATTTCAATTGCAGGAAAGTTAGCTTTAGCTGAAGGGTATGTCATCTGGGGTAATTTCGTCAGTATCAATATCTTCAGTTTTATCTTCACTGCCACCTTGCGATTGTCTGTCCAGGAAAGTGACCCGGCTGGCTATCACTTCGGTCTTGTTTCTCTTTTGGCCATCCTGAGCTTCCCAGGTTCGGGTGCGAAGTCTTCCCTCTACATACACCAACTGGCCCTTGGTGAGGAACTGATTGCACTGCTCAGCCAGCTTGTTCCAGGCTACTACATTGAACCAGTCAGTCTCTTGTTTTCTTTCACCTTCGGGTGTGGTATAAAAACGATTTGTTGCTACTCTGAACGATGTCACCGGGCTACCATTCGCAATAAAACGCATTTCAGGATCGGTCCCTACATTGCCAATCAACATCACTTTATTCAAACTAACCATTGCGCGCTCTCCTCTGAACTAACTCTCATCAACAACCAGAAGATGGCGAAGAACCTGCTCGTTAATGCGAAGCTTGTTTTCTATCTCCCGGGTTTTTCCAGGGTCAAGGCTGAAGTGGATGAGAACATAATAACCTTCGTTAAGGCGTGCAATAGGATATGCGAGTTTCTTTTTTCCCCAGGGCTCAACCTGTTTGATGTTTCCGCCCAAGCCCTCAATCAATTCCTTTAGGCTTTCCACTGCTTTTTCATTATCCAAGTCTGTAGCTCCGGGTTTATAAACAATGACCATTTCATAATCATGTGCTTCCCCCTCAGCTACCGGGGTTTCAGCCATTGCTGATTTTTTGCGATTTTCTTTTACTGCCACACTTGTGCCTCTTCTCGTTAAAACAAAATTTAGGGTAATTATAACACACGAATCTGTTGTTAACAATTTTAATATTCGGTTT
>CAYNLZ010000043.1:1185-7397 GCA_964398255.1 uncultured Dehalococcoidaceae bacterium | reverse complement strand
AGCGGTGTTAAAACTTTCCATTTAACCGGCAAAACCGGGCAAGTTACTGCCACCGCTCAGGTTGTTGGCACTAACCAGGTAATGCTGATATCGGCAACCGGAATAGTAACCCGAACACCAGTAAAGGACGAGGATCCTCGCAAAGGAATCACCGTTCAAGGCCGCTCAACTCAGGGTGTTAAATTGATGGATATCAAACCTGATGACTGTCTGGTCGCTATCACCGTATTTGATTAAAAATACGGTCAGGATATAACTATTGCACCGGTAGGGCATGCGCGCTCGCATCCACGCAAACGATCGCACTTGCCCTCATCGGTAACCTGGGCAAGCCCAGATTCGTCCAGGAAGAGTATTTTGACCGGGCAGATAACTACACACGCACCACAACCCGTACAGAGATCATGGTCAATATTAACTACATTATTCAATCTAATGTGCTCCTTTAGATATTTTATGGCAATTTTTAATCCGCTTTTCAAGTCCACACAGGTTACAGGGGTCGATGCGACAATCCGGGGTGGCCTCTCCTTTAATTGCTCGATGATATTCTTCTTCTAAAAATTTGCGGCTAACCCCACTGGAAATATGCTCCCACGGCAAGGGGTCCTCCAGGTTTATATGCCGGTTAGCATAATCTGCCGGAGTTAAACCTGCTTCTTCAAAGGCTTTTTCCCATTTAGAATAATCAAACAGCTCATCCCAGCCATCAAACCTCGCGCCAGATTCCCATGCACTTTGGACTACTTTTCCTAAAAGTCTGTCCCCGCGCGAAAATACTGCCTCAAGAAGGCTGATTTGAGGATTGTTCCAGCTGACGCTAATTTTTCGGCGGCAGATATTATTCTTTATCAGGTGCACCCGCTTTAGTATTTCATTTTGGTCAATCTGACCGAACCACTGAAAAGGCGTATGTGCTTTGGGTACAAAAGTAGAAAGACTCAGCCTGAGTTTTGGCCGCCGTCCTGGCGCCAATCTCCCCAGGTCATATACCTTTGAAGCAAGTTGAGCAATAGCAATAATGTCTTCCTCGGTTTCAGTAGGAAGCCCCAACATAAAATACAGCTTAAGAGTGGTCCAACCTCTTTCAAACGCACAAGTTGCTGTTTTCAGAATTTCCTCTTCGGGAATGACTTTGTTTATTACTCTTTGCAGCCTATTTGTAGCCGCTTCAGGAGCGAGTGTGATGCCGCCACGCTTTCGGCCGGATATTGCTTCTACCAGTTCAATTGATTTTTCATCAATTCTTAAACTCGGAAGCGAAAGGGTCGTGTCTTTCATGTGCTCTGCTTCATTTAGCCTGTTAATCAGGTCAGAAATACCAGGGTAATCCCCCGAACTTAGAGAAAGCAAGGTTACTTCATCATACCCACCGACATCACGAAGCTCCTGCACTGCTTTATATATTTCTGCACCACTACGGTGGCGCAGTGGACGGTAATATACTCCAGCATTACAAAATCTGCATCCCCGCGTACAGCCACGACTGATTTCCACTGAGCCTTTATCCTGAACTGTTTCTATCAACGGCACGACAGGCTTTCGCGGATAAGGTGGCAACTCCCGGCATATCGATCGTTTAACCGGCATAGCCGCCTCTTCCATCTTCTTGTGAATATTCCTGAACCTGCCATCATCGCTGTATTCAACGGTATAAAAAGAAGGCACATAAATACCTTCAAGACTGGCTAGCTCCATCAAGATGTCCTGCCGGCCGGCACCAGCCTTTTTCAGATCCCTTATCAGCTCTATAACGCGAGAGATTAGACCTTCTCCGTCCCCAATAACAAAATAATCAATAAAATCAGCCAGGGGTTCTGGATTTAAAGTGCCGATTCCACCAGCCATGACCAATGGATGGCAATCTCTCCTATCGGCAGATTTAACTGGAATGCCCCCCAGATCCAAAATATTTAACAAATTTGTATAGTTGAGCTCATAACCCAGCAAAAACCCGATAACATCAAATTCTAGAAGCGCGCGCCCGGTTTCAATTCCCTGAAGATTGAGGCCGGCTTGCCTTAAAGCTTCTTCCATATCCGGCCATGGGGCAAAAACCCTGTCCGCAAGAGCAAAACAAAGGCAGTTAATCTCCTCATACAGTATTTTCATTGTGATGCCAGACATGCCAACTTCATAAATATCAGGGTAACTCAAAGCAAGCCGGAACTCTGTTTTTTGCCATTCTTTATAGGCCGCATTAAATTCCCCGCCTGTATAACGAGCTGGTTTTTGCACATTGGCAAGAATATAGTCAGGATAAGACATATGACTCCTTTATAGTCATAGTATAATACTTTAAAAGTATAACCTATTGCACAAAATCTTGAGATCCATTCTCTTGTGCCATTAGAGTATTGACAAGGACAGGTTGTAGGGCATACCATTTATAGGATGGTTTTCCTATATCAAAGTTGATTCTGTCATTGCGTCAGCCCACTTTGTTGCAATGATTCAAAATGCTCCACCAGGGCTCGGATTATAGTTTAGGAGAGGTTTCCTTTTATGAACAAAAACACCAACCAACCTTGGGTATTTTTTTGGACTTCATCTGATTCAGGACACTACCCGATAAGACAAGAGAAAGAATTCGCGCAAAGATGCAAGGTGCAAAGATGTAAAGTAAGACAAGCGTTACTAGACAACGTTCTTGGCGAAGATTTACTTGAAGATCCTCCACAGGCAAGCTAGTCATGTAAAACAGAACCGATAAAATCCCTCTGCCCTCGAACAAAATCAGAGGCCGTTACCTCTTTCTTTCCTTCCAGTTGGACTTTTTTAAGCCCGAGGACTCCTTTTCCTGTCACTATCCCCACTACCATATCGGGCGCGCCTTCCAGGCTAATTACTGTCCCGGGTACTTCCTCACAGTCATATGCAACTGGTTCGGCCTCTTGCAGTTTAAGTTTTTTCCCATGCCAAACGGTATAAGCACCTGGCCATGGGTAATAAGCCCTGGTTTTTCTCCAGACTACACGAGCTTCTTCCTCCCAGGATATTAAACCATCTGTCTTGCGAATTACTCCGGAATAAGTTGCTTCTTCCTCATTTTGTAAGCGTGGAACGATCTCTTTTCTGGCCCACGCCCCCAGCACTTCTCCGATAACGCCAGCCGACATTGTGGCAAGGCGGTCGCTTAAACTCGGAGTATTGTCCCAGGAGAAAACTGGTATTTGCGAAACGGACAAAACCGGGCCTGTATCAATCCCTGCGTCCATCAACATTATACTTACTCCAGTAAACGAGTCTCCACCGAGAATAGCCCCCACAACCGGCGAAGCCCCACGGTGGCGTGGAAGGATTGAAAAATGTACGTTGATACAACCATATTGAGGAATTTCCAAAACCGCCTTTGGAATTATTATCCCATATGCAACGACCGCTATTGCATCCGGTTTAATATCAGCTAAAACAGAAACGGTCTCGTTATCTTTAAAATTAACCGGTTGAATTACTGGAATTCCAAGATTTGTGGCTTCTCTCTTAACGGGAGATTGTGCCATCTCTCTTCCCCGACCAGAATAAGCATCAGGGCGAGTATATACGCAGACAACCTCATGCTCTTTCGAAATTGCTCTCAGTACAGGTAAAGCAATTTCAGGGGTGCCCATAAATACAAGCCGCAAATCCCACCTCCTTCTGCGCCGTCAATAATTTTCAACCAAGCCAATGTTTATTATAAGTCATAAGAGGCATCCTTTGCTTTTGCGCTTCATTTAATCATGATGTCAAACGCACCGCTCGCACTCGTCACTATAATTTATTTACGTCCGTAGTAAAATATGAATCATTAAAGATTATTTGCAACATGCCCTTTATGGTAACTCTTCACGAATATTATTAAAAACAAGCTTATCGAGCGCCCAAATAAACGAGTAAGCCTTGATTTATATAGCTGTTTGCTGTATTTTATTTATACAGTCTTTGATTCTTTGCTAACTACCAGACAAGGATCCGAGACTTCTCGTGTTCGATTTGTTTTCCTGTAATGATACGATTAACAAGAGAGTAATAATATGATTGCTTATTCTAAACTGGGAGGCTACGCAAATGTCTGGTCACTCTAAGTGGCATTCTATAAAACACCAAAAAGGCGTTGCCGATGCGCGCAGAGGCAAGCTTTTTACAAAACTCACCCGTGAAATTATCATGGCAACCAAAGAAAAGGGCGGTGATCCAGACCTGAACGCCCGATTACGTCTGGCCATACAAAAGGCTAAAGACGCCAATATGCCCTCAGATAATATCCAGCGCGCAATCAAGCGTGGAGAAGGAACGCTGGAGGGTGTCAATTACATTGAAACCACCTTTGAGGGTTACGGCCCAGGTGGCGCCGCTATTATGATCAGCGTGCAAACAGACAACCGTAACCGTACAGTGCAGGAAATCCGCTCTGCCTTCACAAAAAGCGGTGGGAACCTTGGTGAAAACGGAAGTGTAGCATGGCTATTTGACCCCAAGGGTGTGATATCGATTGATACAGAAGATGAAGACCCGGACGAAATCACCCTTAAGGCGATTGATGCAGGGGCAGAAGATGTTATCACCGGAGATGATTATATTGAAATACACACTCAACCGGAAGATCTGGAGAATATGCGTAAATCTCTGGAAGCAGCCGGCATAACCCCAAGTTCTGCTGACGTAAGCCAGGTAGCCAAAACAACTTTGTCGCTGGACGAACCTACCCAGCTACAGGTATTGAAATTGCTTGACAGAATGGAAGACCTGGATGACGTCCAATCAGTCGTAAGTAATGTTGATTTTGATGACGATGTGATAGAGCAATACCGCTCCGCCTGATTAACATGAGAATTCTGGGAATTGACCCTGGTACGATAATTCTTGGTTGCGGGATAATCGAGAGTGATGGCGAAGGAATTAGCATGGTTATGTATAAAGCCATCAGATGCCGCAGCGGCTCTTCAATGGGTGATCGCCTTTTGTACCTGTACACTTCACTCTGTGACATTATCAAGGAATATCTTCCCGACGAAATTGCCATAGAAACACCTTTTGTGGCTAAAAATGCCCGGACTGCTCTTGCTATTGGAAAGGCGCAAGCAATTGCCTTGCTGGCGGCGGCTTCCAACTCAATACCCGCATTTGAGTATACCCCAACCGCGATTAAACATAATGCCGTCAGCTATGGCGCCAGCTCCAAAGAGCAAGTACAAGAAATGGTCCGACTTCAGCTTAATCTCAAGACCGCCCCGACCCCTGCAGACTGTTCTGATGCGTTGGCTGCTGCTATTTGTCACTTGCACCAATCCCGCCTCAAAAATCTTACTGGAGGTTAATGATAATGATTTCAAGTATATCTGGAAAACTGGATATGATCAGCTCCGACTCAATAGTTGTAAACGTTGGTGGTATTGGCTTTCAGGTTTTTTTACCATCCCCAACTTTAGTAAAAATGGATAAAGTTGGCAGCGAAGTGAAGTTTTTTACCTACTTTCAAGTCAGGGATGACGCGCTTACGCTTTATGGATTTGCCACATCCTCCGAACTTGCCCTGTTTAAAAACTTACTCAGTGTCAGCGGCCTTGGTCCCAAACTAGCCATGACAATGCTTTCTGAGATGGACCTGGAAACATTGGCTGTTGCAATAGTATCTGAAAATATCGAACTGCTTACCGCAATCCGCGGGATTGGCAAGAAAACCGCCAGCCGTATCGTACTTGAACTTAAAGACAAGCTTGCAACCAGCGATATATTATTGCCTTTGTCTGAGGCAACCCAAGAAAACAATGACGTCATTGCCGCTCTTATTTCGCTTGGTTACTCAACATCGGAGGCTACCCGCGCAGTCACCAACTTGCCATCCGATAAAAGGCTGAATCTCGAAGAAAAGCTCCGGATAGCCTTAAGCCAACTCAACAAAGATTAGATAGCCTGATGTCCAGTTTTTTACTTCATGCCGAATTCAAACCCTCAGGAGACCAGCCACAAGCTATCGACCGCCTGGTAGAAGGCGTTAATAAACAATGCAAGCACCAGACACTGCTAGGAGTAACCGGTAGCGGCAAAACCTTTACCCTGGCCAACACGATTGCCAGAATCGGCAAACCTGCACTGGTAATCAGTCACAACAAAACTCTCGCCGCTCAACTCTACAGTGAGTTTAAGGAGTTCTTGCCTAATAACGCAGTTGAATACTTTGTAAGCTATTACGATTATTACCAGCCCGAGGCGTATTTACCCCAAACAGA
>CAYNLZ010000043.1:0-1085 GCA_964398255.1 uncultured Dehalococcoidaceae bacterium | reverse complement strand
GCGGCCAGACTCAAAGCACGTACAAATTACGATCTGGAGATGCTTGCTGAAGTAGGTTATTGCAACGGTATCGAAAACTACTCGCGCCATCTTACCAAGCGCCAGGCCGGGAGCCCGCCTTACACTCTTATAGATTATTTTCCTGAAGACTTTTTGTTAATAATAGACGAATCACATATGACTCTTCCTCAGATACGGGGCATGTATAATGGAGATAGAGCGCGCAAAGAAGTGTTGGTTAATTACGGTTTTCGTCTACCTTCAGCATTAGATAACCGCCCATTGAACTTTATGGAGTTTAACCAGCATATAAACCAGGCAATTTATGTTTCGGCAACTCCAAAACAATATGAGCTTGATATCAGCCAGCAGGTAGTCGAACAGCTGGTACGTCCTACCGGGCTACTTGAACCAACTATTGAAATCAAGCCCACCAACGGTCAGATTGATGATCTTGTAGCTGAGGTCCGCAAAAGAGTTGAACGAAGTGAAAGATGCCTGATTACTACCCTGACCAAAAAACTGGCTGAGCAACTTTCAGAATACCTTATCGAGATGGGGATCAGGACCAATTATCTGCACTCAGAGGTTGAAACTCTCGACAGGGTAGAAGTCCTGCGCGACCTAAGGCTTGGCGTCTACGACGTAATAGTCGGCATCAACCTGCTGCGAGAAGGCCTCGACCTTCCTGAAGTCAGCCTGGTAGCCATACTTGACGCAGACAAGGAAGGGTTCTTGCGCTCTGAAGAATCTCTTGTTCAGACTATGGGAAGAGCCGCGCGCCATATTGATGGCCACGTTATCATGTATGCTGATACAATCACCGGTTCCATGGAGCGCGCTATTGCCGAAACAGAGCGCCGGCGAAAAATCCAGCTGGATTATAATCTTGAACATGGAATAAATCCGCAGAGTATCCGTAAAGCCATAAAAGACATCACTGAAAGAGTTAAAACAGCCGTGTTAAGCGACGAAAAGGGTGAAGGCCAGAAACCTGTCACCCGTGAAGAGATTGCTCGTCTTATACGCGATCTTGAAAAACAGATGAAGGCAGCCGCTAAAAACCTTGAATTTGAAAAAGCCGC
>CAYNLZ010000042.1:4789-7439 GCA_964398255.1 uncultured Dehalococcoidaceae bacterium | reverse complement strand
TGGCGAAGAAACAAAAGAATTGAAACATGCCATAAGACAAGTTCAGGCATGGCGATCATGGCTTAATGATAACATTGCATATGCTCAAAATACTCTTGGATTTTTGCATATCGATTCCAATTTACCGTGCATTATTATTATTGGCCGGCGCGAAAATGAAGTATTAGATGAAACTACCCTTATAAAGAGAAGGCGCGATATAAAAAACAATGACAAATATGGTTTACTTCTTCATCATTATGAATGGCTGATAGATGTACAACCTACAATGATCAAAGTGACAGATTGACAAAGTGCGAATAAATGCCATACACGGTATATGCATAATTTGAAACACTCAAAGAAAATATCGTGATAATATGTCATAGGCACATAGTATACTTGCCCGAGATGTTGTAATATAAGAAAAATAATATCGATTGGACTTTCAGTCAGATACACCAATTGCCTGTAGTTGCTAAAGGTTCGAATATGGATATAATTTGTGCGAAATGTGGAAAACACTTTAGTAGCATTGAGTCTGCGCGAGAGCACAGAGGAAAATGCAAGCACTCAAGTCAAAACAAAGACTTACATTGGATCCCCCCAAAGAAGAATGATCTTAATGAAGCCGAATGGGATAATCTGGTTGAGCTTATCAACCCAGAGAATAATTCTGAAAGCGTATCCCAGCCACTAAGATCAGCGTCCAATTATAATTCACTACCGCCCCAAAAACCTCCAAGAAAGAACCGTAAAATAGATTTTAAAAAGTATAAGAAATGGGTTCTGACATTAGCCACCATTTTTATACTTACCATCGTAGGAATCGTCATATATGAGTTGACTGCTAATGTTATCCCTGCAATTCTTCTGTTCACATTTTCAGTTATATTTCCTATCGATAAATGGTTTACTTACTATACTAAGAAACATAAAAAAATCGGGATGTTATACCGATTAATATTAAACTTGGCTGTTCTTTCCCTGCTTGGGCTACTTATCTATTTAACGGTTAATTTATTTACTAGCGGTATAAGCGCCCAACCGATTTTTGCAAGCCTTTTAATTCTGGGCACTCTGGTCTTATTTATTTGGTTGTGGAAAATTGTCTTTAAAAACCGTTGGCGTTGGCCAAGCATGAAGCTTACCGTAGCAAGTTTAATAATAATTTTTCTAGTGGCTTCTTTTGCAGGAGTTGAGCCTCTTCACACTTACAAAAATGATGCCATTAATTATGCAAAAGTAACCATCAAGGAAATTAATGAATATTTTAAGACTAATGATCAAAAGACGAATACAAGCCCTATTCAAAAAACAACGTTTGCTCCTGTCTCTCAACAAATTACCTCCACCGTAAAAACTTCAATAACCACAACGGCCACAGTGACCATAACTTCAACTACGCCAACAATTACTCTTACAACGCAAATACCTACAGAAGCCGCAGGTATAAATTCCAAGACAGGGGCATATGGTGATTTTTATCTCGGGTTAGTTAAGGGACCGGACGGAGTTATTGGCGGGAATAAATGTTATGGAAAATTTATCGTCTTGATTAATAACAAAAAGGCAACGAATCCAACTTATGCCGAACTTCTTAATTTTCTTAAATCTGACAATACAGACTCGTTTCCTTATCTCTACACAATTAAAGTCTTGCTTCCATACTATGGAACTGCAGAAAGTCATATTGATTTGGCAAGATTGCAGGGTATTATAGACGGCACTGAGCAACCATTAGATCCCAGGGTTTGTGCTGATTTTGCAGAGAGGCTGCACAATAATGCTGAAAAAGCAGGGATACGGTGTGGGTATGTTTGTATTGAGCTTAGCATAGGTGAAGGTCATGCTATAAATGTGTTTGAAACCATCGACAAAGGTTTAATTTATATAGATTGTACTGGGTTTACAGATGGCATTGGCCCTATATACCAGGATACTATTGTGGATACGCTTGAGGCGGGCAATGAATACAACCCTCGCTTCCTCTTTCCAAGTGGTGGTTGGTATATTCCATCTGGCGAGATGGGAGTTATAACAGAAATATACCAAACATGGGATGGCAACTGGAATTAAATAAAAAAGGAATTAAGAACGAGGGTAAACGTCACCAGAAGACGCAATTCTCCCAATCATCTTAACATTGATAATAATACCGTTAGTACTGGTAATATTTGTTTACGATTTAAAGTTTCTTGCATATCCCAACTATAAAAGCTCTATAAAGGGCCAGGGATTTGCAATCAGGGCGGCTGTTACAGCCGCCCTGATGTTTGTAACAGTATTAAATTTTCAGCGTCTATACAATATCAAAATTAATGGTCCAGGTATTAGTCCCCGAATAATGCTTCTTCAAAACATCCAGGTATCCTTCTGAAGGATTTTCGCCAGCCTTCCATTCGCCATTAATAAAAGTGTAGATATATAACAATGAAGTAACATCCGGTGAAAAGGTAGATTTGACTTTGATTATGAACTGGTCTTCTGTGCAAGAAAATGTAGCCGATCCTGACAAGCTTAGCGAGTAGGTCATTACGGTTTTTGCATAATGTTTTTGCATATCGGGGTCATCATCGAAAGAATCTTTAGCGACACCATTGGCATTTATTGTGCATGAGACATGCGCAGTTCCTTTCTTAGTAACATTATCCCATGTGCCTGTCATTAC
>CAYNLZ010000042.1:3078-4689 GCA_964398255.1 uncultured Dehalococcoidaceae bacterium | reverse complement strand
GCCAGCGTAAACAGCTTTTTCCGGTTTGGGATTAGCATTATCATAGCTGGAATCAAATACCTGGATTGTAACTATCTGGTTGAATTCTTTGGCAATTGTGTCCAACTCTTTTTTAATCAGATTCTCCTGCTCTAGAGATAGCTTTCGAGCTATGTTATTAAAAACCGGCTGGAGAGTGGTCTGAAGCAGTTCGAACTTTTTATTATTTGAAATTTCATTCTGTATGGACAGGTTTAGCCCGCCACCACCGGTAAAGCCATGGGCCATTGCCATCTCCTGGTAAGCGGCGACTGTGAGTTCATTTTCCCAGAACTTCCAGCAGTAGCTGTCGATTGCCGCCATCACCTTCTGGTTCAATTCGGTCGCAGTTTGTGACGTCCTGGCCATTGGCATGAACAGGTTGTACCATTCTTTAGCCGAGCGCTTGCCTTCGGAGGCGTAGTACAGTCGGTACGCTTCCTGGTAAATATCCCTTCTGCCAGAAATTGCTTCATTGGCAAATGTACTGAGTGCGTAATCAATGCAAAATACTCCTACTGAACTCAGTTGAAGGAAGGCTGATCCAAACTTGGAAACAGAAAAATAGGAGAGGTTTTTAATTAGGTTGAAGTAAAGGGCAAGGTTATCGCCTTTCTGGTAATCTATTGCCACCTGAGCAACAGCCGAAAGCAGGCCCAGGTTAGTCATGGCGCTGCCTATACCGGTAAGAAATTCGGTGGAATATACTGTATTGGTTAGCAGTGTCAATCCGGCACCGGAGAAGTTGAACCAGCTACTGACGATATCGTTTCCAAGCTCAAGTGCTGATGGACCTGGAACCATATCCTGGCTAATAGCCTCTGCGACTACGTCAGCATAAGTTGAAGAAGCGCGGGCGGCATAAACTGCCAGAGAAGGAACGGTGAAGCTCACATAGGCCGCGCGTGTAAATTCCTTGCCAATTATAAAGGCTCCATAAACCGACAAATGATCGGTAGTGATGATAATATTGCCGGCAGTTGTATCAATTTCATAGGAGACAGGTTCCCATTCTTTTGAGGTCTTGTTGTAGTAGCAGGCGCCTACATTCTCAGTCGGATCTGCACCAGCAGGCAGCTGGTTTTTATCATATGGAATGGTGAGGTTTATCAGCCCTGCCAGTTCTTCATTTGTATCTATTCCAAAATCATAGGCTTTAACTGGCAACTCATTGTTTATGAGCATATTCTCCACAGGGACAATTGTAACCATGGCTTCTTCGTCCAGGCATACCGGTGAAACCTCTATAGAAACCCCACCACCGGAAACCTTGAGATTATCCTCATCGAGCTTGCCCGATATAACGTTACTTGTAGTGAAGGGCAAAGAGGTAGTAGAAGGTTTGGTAGGAGTGGTGGTTGTTGCCGGAAGGCTAGTAGTTGGTGCCGTTGACGTAGTCTTGGTTGGTTGTGAGGTTGTGGGAGTCACTGGTGTTGTTGTGGGTTCTTTGCCACCCCCGCCGCAGGAAGGCAAGAAAGTGGCGACAACAAGAAGAGATAAAAGAACCATGGTTAAGCGGAAAGGAATTGAGACACAAATTGTGTTTTTCATAAAAGAGCCCCTCCTTTTAAAGCTAGCAACCTAAAGCAATGG
>CAYNLZ010000042.1:0-2978 GCA_964398255.1 uncultured Dehalococcoidaceae bacterium | reverse complement strand
GGCTTGAAGCTCCTGTCAATTTAAACAAATGAGGAAATACTCATAAAATGCAAAATAGCAAACAACTGGATTATCGTGCCTTGGTTGAGAACCTGAACGAAGTTGTTTACATGTTGGATACCCAGGCAAGAGTGCAGTATGTTTCTCCCAATGTTGAACGACTCAGCGGGTATCTCCAGGAAGAAGTGATCGGCAGGAGTTTTATTGATTTTGTGTACTCTGAGGACAAGTTTGATCGAGTTCATGAGTTCAAAAAAGCGTTGGCAGGGAAAGCTGATGCTACAGAATATCGGTTGGTGAAAAAAAACGGAGATACAGTATGGGTGCTGACTCGTGCAAGGCCAACAATGAAAGATGGGTGCTTCCTTGGAGTGCAGGGAACCCTGGCCGATATTTCGCAAATAAAAGAACTTGAAAATAAAGTAATTAATGCTCAAAAACAGGTTGAATATGTATTCGAAAATAATCAGATTCCAAGCTTTGTGCTGGAGGTAATCGGCGAAGACACATTTCGATACATAAAAACTAACCGGGCATTTCAGAAAACTGTGGGATTATCCCAAACCCAAATTGAAGGGAAAAGTCCGCAGGAATTATTTGGCGTTGACATAGGCAACAGAATTGCTTCAAGGTGCGCTCTTTGCGTGTCATCACGAAAAACAGTTGCCTATGAAGGAGAGCTGGAGTCGTCCTCCGGCGATATGATATGGCATACCCGGGTTGACCCCGTACTGAGCGATGATGGAAGAGTAGTTTCCATTTGGGGTTCCTGCGAAGATATAACCGAGCGGAAGCAGGCTGAAAATGCCTTGATAAAGAGTGAGCAAAAATACAAAGAACTGGTTGACAATATCAACGATGTTGTTTGGAGAACAGATGAAAACCTGAAACTGACATTTTTGAGCTCATCAGTTAATGCAATAATTGGCGAGCCTGCCGAGTCTTTTATAAAACGCCCCGTCAAAAAAAGGTATACGCCAGAATCCGTTGTTAAGTTGAGGGGTTTACTAGCTGAGATTGTCGAACAGGAAAAAGACCCCAAGAATAGCCGAAATACATCAACTACGATTGACGTGGACGTGTATCATGTCGATGGCTCTATTATTAAAGGCTCAATGAACATTTCAGTTTTGAGGGATGAGCACGGAAGACTCTGTGGTTTTCAAGGCGTAGGTCGTGACGTTACTGAGTTGAGAAAAACTGAAAAAGCTCTTGTGCGCGCCGCCCAGGAATGGCGCATAACCTTTGATTCACTTTCAGAAATGGTAGTGATTCTAGACGAGGTTGGAAAAATATTACGCGTTAACAGTGCCTTTGCGAAGGTTGTTAAAAAAGAGCCCAAAGAACTGATTGGCCTAAATTGCTCAAGTATATTCCCGGGCATTAAAAAAATACCCCAGATTTGCATGGAAGGCCTTGGGAAAGCAGGCGGTGCTGGCAGTTCGGGTGAGATATATGAACAAGAACTTGGCAAATATCTTGAGTATTCTATGTCGCCATTACTGAATGAAGGCAATAAGTACCTGGGAATGGTTTGTGTATTCAGGGATGTGACTGAACGAAAGCGACGTCAAAAAAAGATGGTAGAGCTTTATCGGAAAGAAAAACAATCAAGACAGCAACTACAAAAAGAAATTGATAAGCGCTTTGTTTATACTGGTATGGTTACGCATGAAATGAAAAACTACCTGGCTTCTCTGGCGGCCTCTGCTGAGTTTATGGCCAATATGGGACTTGGTGAAGTCGCCTCTACGCTGATAAATAATGTTCAACAAAGCACAATAGATTTGCAACAACTTGCTTTAGATATGCAGGATATGGCAATGCTGGAGGAAGACACCCTTACGGTGGAATGCCAGCCGGTGAACCCGGTAAAGATTATCAGAGACATGGGTGAAGCCATAAAACCATTAGCTTTGATGCGCAAGCAATCCATAAATTTAAAAATGCCCCAGGAGTTACCGATGGTGATGGCTGACGAGAGCAGAACCAGGCAAGTTTTATTAAATTTGCTTGATAATGCTTCCAAGTACACTCCTGGAGATGGTAGTATTTCTATTGAGGCTCAAGTCCAGGGCGATTATTTGGTTGTAAACGTAAAAAATACTGGGAAGGGAATTGAACCGAATGATGTACCTTTCATTTTTGATATGTATTATTCGCACAAGAGTGAAGAAGGCTACGCGACCGGTACGGGATTTGGATTACCCCTGTCTAAAGCCCTGGTAGAAAAGCAGGGTGGGAAAATTTGGGTTGATAATGCACCTGGCGAATATGTAAATTTCTACTTTACCATTCCTTTAGTTGCTCCCCAGATAACATGCCCTGGAATGGATAAAAAAGAAACAGGAGGGGAGGAATGAAAATACTTTTGATAGAAGATGACGCGCAGATCGTTGAGGTGGTGACCTTGTCTTTGCGAATGCGCTGGCCATATGCAGAAATTATTTCGACCCACCTTGGAGAAACAGGGCTGGAAATGGCTGAAACCGAGTCCCCTTCTGTTATTATACTTGACCTTGGCTTGCCCGATATCAGTGGCCTCGAAGTGCTTAAAGGCATCCGCCTTTTTTCCAAGGTGCCCATCATAATACTTACCTCCAGAGACGATGAATCCAGTGTTATAAGAGGCCTTGAAGGTGGCGCGAATGATTATGTTACAAAGCCATTCAGGCAGATGGAATTGGTAGCCCGTGTTAAGGCGGTAACCAGGCCATATGATGAAAATGGCGTTGATATTGTGTCTGTTTCGGGTCTGCAGTATGACCCGTTTCGGCTGGAGTTTACTGGTAAAGGCAAAATAGTCGCCCTGACCCGCACTGAGGGCGATATAATGCATGTGCTTATTAAAAATGCCGGCAGACTGGTTCCTTATCATACTATTGCCGAGGCGGTTTGGGGGAGTGACGTGGGTGCAATTGAAGCTATTAAAGTACATATCAGGCGCATGCGTGAAAAGCTGGAAGATGATCCTTCCA
>CAYNLZ010000041.1:0-7567 GCA_964398255.1 uncultured Dehalococcoidaceae bacterium | reverse complement strand
CCAGGTTTGTATCTTGATAGATACGTTCAAGCAGGCTTTCCAGGCTGCCTTCAAGATTGTTGTCCGGGGTAGTTGTCTTACCGCTGTCTGGCTGGCACGCGAGCGTGCCGACAGTAAGAGTTAAAACCATTAACGAAAGTAGTAGTTTTTTCAAACCATGCTCCTTTATATTTTGATGTTTAATTTGGTCAGGCGATTTTCGTTGCTTTGTTACATTGTACAAGAATACTCCTTTCCGTTTTTATTTAACTGCTTCATGCTATATAACGCAAAAAAGTCCAAATGGTTAGATGGGATATTATCCGACGAGCAAAAAGAATAAAAAGATACTCCGATAATTTTTGGATTGATTAAATGATGCGTGATATTTAATGCGTCTCCAATTAGTGCTATAATTGCGCGTTCGTTAAACATCAATCGAATAATATTTTTTGGAGATGTGTTCAATGCAAATTGTAACCGATAGCGGTGTTGATATTACTATGTCATCCGAGGAGCTGGAAGCAAACAACATACATATCGTTCCTCTGAGAGTGACGCTAGGAGAAGAAACATTTAGGGAAGGCTTGGATATAAACAAAGATGATTTCTATACCCAGCTTGAAAAAAGTAAAGACTTGCCTAAAACAACCCAGCCTGCCCCTGGAGAGTTTTCCGAATTGTATCGTAAATTGGCTGAAAAAGATCCGGACATTCTCTCTATTCATATGTCCAGCGGTTTGAGTGGAACTTACCAGTCTGCTGTTATGGCTTCTCAGATGGTGCCGGAGGCCAGAGTAACCCTGGTTGACACCAAAACCCTGTCTGCCCCCTCTGGCTGGCAGGTTGAAGCGGCGGCCACGGCTATCAAGGCTGGTTTGCCTTTGGATAAGATTCTTGGACTTTTAAAATCTATTGGTCAAGCTACTGAGACACTCTTTACGCTTGAGGAACTCAAATACCTTATTCATGGCGGGCGCATCAGCCATATGAAGGGCCTCTTGGCATCGGTGTTGAATATTAAACCGGTTATTGGGGTAGAGAAAGAAAGGGGAACTTACGTACAGATGGCTTTTTTACGCTCCTTCAAGAAAGCAATAAAAGGTGTTGTAGATATTATTGAAAAGAAACACGAAGCAGGTAGCAATTTGAGAGTGCAGGTGGTTCATGCTCAAAACCTGGAAGGGGCTGAAATGCTGGAAGGGGAGATTTCTAAAAGGTTTGAGTGCACCTTCCTGCCAAAAATTGCTATGTCACTGGTGCTGGGTGCTCACACAGGGCCCAGTATGATTGGTGTTTGCTATGCTGATGCCAGTGTGTTTAGCAGCATGTCAGCTTGAACAGTATTTCAGTACGATAAAATAAAGCGGGGTGTAATTCCCCGCTTTATTTATTTAAAATGTTGTTACTTGAGAGCTTCCAGTAGATTCTTGCCCAATTCGGTCAATACTTCACCATTGTAATCTTCGATGGATCCCGCATCACATAGCTTGGCAAGTTCTGGGTCAATAGGGATCTGGGCAAGCAGGGGGGCGTTGGCAGTCTTGGCCATTTCCTGGCCTCTGCTTTTACCGAATATTTCAATCTTCTTGTCAATTTCTGGCACGTAGAAGTAGCTCATGTTTTCTACTACGCCCAGTACTTTCTTTTCCATTGATTTTGCCATATTTAATGCTTTCTTAACGATCATATCTACCAGGTCCTGTGGGGTGTATACAACAATAACGCCAGTAATCGGGAAGGACTGCATTACTGTCAGGGGAGCATCCGCGGTTCCCGGGGGTAGGTCGATAATAAGATAGTCAAGCTTGCCCCAGAGGACTTCGTTGCCAAATTGCTTGATGGCATTGGCAATAAGTGGCCCTCTCCAGATGACTGGTTCTCCTTCATCGGGGAGAATAAGGTTGATGGACATCATGCTGATATCAGCCTTGCTCATTACCGGCATAATGCCGCTTTCATTACCAGTAGGGGGGAGGGTCACTCCAAACATTTTAGGTATGCTTGGACCAGTTATGTCCGCATCTAGTATTCCGACTTCGTAGCCTTCTCGTTTAAGGGCAACAGCAACTAATCCGGATACCAACGATTTTCCAACCCCTCCCTTGCCGCTCATCACAGCAATGATATTGGTAACCTCGTTTAATTCCTGCGCTTTGACCGCGGTATATTCAACAGATACCTTCTTGACCCCTTCCATTTCCTCAAGAGTTTTTTGAACCATGTTCCTGGTGACATCTTCCATCATTGGAGCCATACCGGTATTGGCAAGGTATACTTTAATATCCCCATCTGATATTACAATATCGCGAATAAGATTCAGCTGGCCGATGGTACGCTTGGCACCAACTATGTCAATATTCTCCAGGGTTTTCCTGACTGATTGCTCTTCAATCATTTATTTTTCTCCTACAATTATTATTAATGTTGGCAAGAATGGCCTTCGCCAGAATGGTCACAGGCATCAGCGCCAGTTTCCAGCGAGCCTTTGATATAATCCATCACAGCTTTTTCTGGGTTATCTTCCATTACGCCGGTTACAACTGTGATATCCTGCTCAAGGAAGAGATCTCTTGCGTGGGCTCCCATTCCTCCGGCGAGTATAACGTTAACTCCCATTCCTCCAAGCCATTTAGGAAAAACGCCCGGTTGATGGGGTGGTGGAGTGACCAGTTCTTTACCAACAATCTTGTTTTGTGATTCATCTACGTCTATTATGGCAAATTTTTCACAATGGCCAAAATGTGCACATAGCATTCCATCGCTAAGAGGCACCGCGTATTTCATGCTCCCTCCTCCTTGTAATTTATTTGTACCTTAAAAGTTACTTTGAATTAGCTTACGTATTTATTGCTTGCCACAATTTGATTATTTCCTGCGAAGTCTGCCCTTAAGTATAGTCCACAATGGGCTTGCCGTGCACTGTTGCTTCAGTTGTGACTGTATCAAAAGAGATTTTTGCAACCACTGGGATGTTTATAGTTTGGCAGAAGGGGACAGTTTTCCATTATCCTCTTTTAAACATAATGGGCGCACGCCCGTTATAGATTCTATTCCTGTCGTAAGATATGTGTCAAGAAAGGTACTATATGATAGAATTATTACGAGTTTATATCGTTTGGGATTGACAGGCGAGGGATGATATCCTTAAAATTATAACAGGAACCATTATTAAATGATTAAAAGAAAAACACGGCAAAAACAAGTCATTCTGAATGTTCTCTCAAATACGACCAGTCATCCAACTGCAGACTGGATTTATGAAGAGGCCAGGAAGGTGTTACCAAAAATAAGCAAGGGCACTGTCTACCGTAACCTGAAAGCTCTTAGTGAATCTGGTCGCATAACAGAACTTAGGATTGATAGAACCTCCAGGCGCTATGATGCCAATAATCATAATCATTATCATCTGAAGTGTGAAAACTGTGAAAATGTATATGATTTAGAAGTCCCGGTCAACAAGGATCTTGACAGGTGGGTTTCAGAAAAAGCAGGCGTTACAATAAACGGACATACCATTGAGTTTTTTGGTTTGTGCCGAAATTGCCTTGCAAAAACCCATCGGTAAAATGGTGGTCTTGTATATTGTATGATTTGTAGAAATAGTCCGGCGGCATAGTCCGCAGGCAGGAATCATAATTGAGGAGGATTATTTATGGCAGAATCTTTGGATGGGTGCGTATCTCCAGCAAAAGGCCCCATTTCAACCTCGTCTTCTGAAACTGCAAAAACAACAAACAAGGAGGAATTAGTAAAGGTTATGACGGTACAAGTTGGCAAACCAGCCCCAGATTTTGAAGCCAGCGCTTATGTTGACGGTGGCTTCAAGACAGTTAAATTGTCCGATTACAAAGGTAAATGGACGGTGTTGTGTTTCTACCCAGGTGATTTTACTTTCGTCTGACCGACTGAGCTTGCGGCAGTTGCCGCCAAGCAGGATGAGTTCAAGGCACTTGGTGTACAGGTGCTTTCAGTCAGTACAGATTCTCGTTTCTCTCACAAGATCTGGCAGGAAGTCGAACTTTCCAAAATGGTCCCGGGCGGCTTCCCCTATCCCATGTTGTCAGACCAGGGTGGACGCATAGGTGACGTATACGGAGTTTATGAACCTGATGCGGGAACCAATGTTCGAGGCCGATTTATTATTGACCCAGATGGTATTATTCAGGCAATGGAAGTACTAACCCCATCGGTAGGGCGAAACGTCGGCGAATTAATTCGCCAGCTACAAGCTTTCCAGCATACCAGAAAAACAGGAGAAGTGATGCCTGCGGAATGGCAGCCGGGCAAACCTACTTTGAAACCTTCACCAGCACTTGTGGGTAAGGTTTGGGAAGTATGGAGACCGGAAACTTCAGTTGAGGAATAGCTAGCAAAGCTAAATTAAGTTAGATAGAAGCCGGACCGGATTGTTATTTGCTTGTCAGATTCAAAAACGGTCCGGTTTTGTTATAATCCTTTTAATGCATACGTTTGGTATAGTAGTGGATCAGGGGCAAGAATTATTCAGGGTAGATCTTGCCTATCAGGAAACTTGTTTTCTAATGATACATTGAGCCTCGGCGCGAACTTGTGTCAGTGCATCCTGATTTGATAGACTTATTTGTTATCCTCTGATTGGGGTTTATCCAAAAACCTCTGCTTAACAAGGGGAAAATGGCTTTGCGGGAGTAACTCAGTTGGTAGAGTCCCTGCCTTCCAAGCAGGTTGTCGCGGGTTCGAGTCCCGTCTCCCGCTCCACAAAGCTAAAAATGCCTCCACCAGGCGAGATGAAATGATTTTAGACAGCCTGTCTCGTGTTATTTCCTACGAGCCCGAGGGCGTGCACTCTTGCGACCCGCTTCTGATTGCCAGAATTTCGGCAGGTGCGAAAGCCAAGATTAGACAGATGCCTTTGGTGAAGTATAAGAGCAATTGACTCGTAAATGTAAACTTTAAAAAAACAGCTCCATCTAGTAACATTATGAAGGCTTTTCTTAATAATGAATTGAAATGTTGGGAGAATAACAGTGATTGCATTACTCATTTTGGGAATAATTATAGTTGTAGCTGGTATATTTATAATGCAGACGGTCAAACATCCAACGGTGGATCCTCGCTCTCGAACGCTTGGCAAGTTAACCAGTATTATTGGGGTTGTCGTGGTACTTGTCAGTATTGTAGGCAGTACTTTTGTCCAGGTTCCGGCAGGCCATCGAGGAGTAGTTATTCGTTTTAATGCTGTGGCTGGCACTATTCTTGAGGAAGGGCTTCAGGTAAAAGTGCCCTTTATAGATTCTGTCGTTATGATGGATGTAAGGACAGATAAATATGAAGTAGCCGCGGCGGCGGCATCGAGAGACCTCCAGGATGTAAGTACTACTATTGCGCTTAACTGGCGTCTTGAACCAAGCAGAACTGCTGAAGTATATCGTACCCTTGGAATGGATTATGTTGGCAGGATAACAGCACCGGCTGTACAGGAAGTTGTGAAACAGGTAACTGCCAGGCACAGGGCTGAAGATCTTATTGTCAATCGTGAGATGGTCAGAAACGAGATAGCTGAGGAATTAACCCTTCGTCTGATAGATCGAGGAATTATAGTGGAAGCGGTTTCGATAACAGAATTCAAGTTCAACGAAACCTTTGTCGCGGCTGTTGAAGCTAAAGTAGCAGCGGAGCAGGCAGTATTGCAGGCAGAGTTTACTCTTGAGCAGGTTAAGATAGAAGCTCAACAGAGGGAGGAAAAGGAGAGAGGCGAAGCTAATGCTCGCATAGCCAAGGCTGAAGGTGAGGCTGAATATATCCGTATCGTTACTGATGCTCAGGTGGCGGCCAACCAAGCCATCGCGCCGTCACTATCTGATGAAGTTCTTCAATATATTCTTCTTGACAGGCTGGGAGAGGATATAAAGCTTATAGTAATACCGGCTGACCAGGGCCTTGATTTGGTGCTTCCGGAGCTTCAACCTTAAAAATTTGTATACGTATTACCAATTTATAAATGGCATATATTAAAGATTATTATCAGACGCTTCAGGTTCATCCTGAAGCAGAAGCGGAGGTCATCCAGGCTGCTTACCGTAAGCTGGCGGCCAAATATCATCCGGATATTAACAAAGCGCCCGATGCAGACGAACGGATGGCGGAGATCAACATTGCGTACGAAGTGCTTTCGGATCCACAGCGCCGCGCTGAATACGATGCACGTAATAATCCGCGGCGCCCTCGGGCTAGAACCAGCGGTGTCAACGGTGGTAGGGTTATCTGGTCGAACCTGGTTTTTATTGCATTAATTGCACTTTCGCTATCTGTTCTTCCCAGGTTCGGATTTTCTCTGCTACCAACTTTGATTAGATTTGGTGGTCCGTTGATAATTCTGGGGATAATAATCTGTGTGGTGTATAATATTTCAAAACTTGGAAAGTAATCCAGTGAACACGTAGAGATCGCAAAGACGGAGTTGTAATTGACAGGTTAAGCCAGATTTCACTATAATCCACGAGAGGAATTCAGAAACTGGCAAGCTATGTCATTTGTTTGTTTTGGTAAAGAAGTTAATCAGCGCCTTCACATGGATTTCTCGTTTCAGTTTGATTTAATCAGCTTAATGAGCGAAAATACATATCGCGGGCTCGTAGCTCAGCGGCAGAGCGGACGGCTCATAACCGTTTGGTCGTAGGTTCGAATCCTACCGGGCCCACCAGTTGTATGAAGAAGCTTTTATCGGCACTCTTAACTTTGGATAGCTCTAGCCGTTCTTGCGAGGTTCTTCTTTTAGTTGCCGCATTCTATACTGATTGCGTTAAATAGCCCCAGTAAATCAGTCACTGAAGTTGCTTCTTTTTCACTGTCAGATTTATCCAGCACAATTTTTCCTTGGTGCATCATTATCAACCTGTTCCCATACATCGTTGCATAACGCAGGTTATGGGTCACCATTATAGTGGTCACTCCTTTTTCGCGGACTATCTTATCGGTTAATTCCATTACTGTTTCTGCAATTCTTGGGTCCAGCGCCGCGGTGTGTTCATCCAGTATGAGAAAGTCTATATCTGTCATTGTAGACATGATGACTGCCAAAGCCTGACGTTGGCCTCCTGAGAGAGAGCCGACCAAAGTATCCAGTTTATCCTCAAGCCCGAGGTCTAGCTGTTGAAGGATTTCACGGTAATACGGAATCCTCTTCTTGTTTGTGCCAGGTGTGAGGGAGAAGGGCTTGCCTTTATTATCCGCCATGGACATATTTTCCAAAATGGTCATTTCAGAACAAGTTCCCATAGCTGGATTTTGATAGACTCTTCCTATACGGCGGTGACGTTTAAAATCGGGCATGCTGGTGATATTTTCACCATTGATAAGAATATCGCCAGCGTCAACGTCTATTGTGCCACAGATGATATTAAGCATGGATGTTTTTCCGCTTCCGTTAGACCCCACCACTGAAACGAACTCACCGGAGTTAATGGACAAGTTAAAATCTTGAAAAATACACGTTTTGTTTATCGTGCCAGGGTTATAAATCTTGGAAATGTGTTTTAAGTCAAGCATCAGCTTTCCTCCTTGAGCGGCGCTCGCGTCCTAACACCAGTATTATCAGGAATAATAG
>CAYNLZ010000040.1:0-7657 GCA_964398255.1 uncultured Dehalococcoidaceae bacterium | reverse complement strand
TGCGTCTGCTTGATTGCAAGGAGGATAGTTGTCAGCAATTTGCCAATAATGCTCCCATGAGTACAGACTGTCTCTGTGAAGCCTGCCTCAACCATTTTAATTCCTTGAAGAAATTTCTGGATCTTGCCAAGATTGATTACGTTGTGAGTCATCGTCTGGTACGTGGGCTTGATTACTACACCAGAACGGTATTTGAAATTCAACCTGAAAGCGAAGGCTCCCAAAGTACTATTGGCGGTGGTGGCCGATATGACAGACTGGTTGAGCAAATCGGCGGGAAGCCAACTCCAGCCATAGGTTTTGCTGCTGGTATTGAAAGGATTATTTTAAACCTGAAAGAACAAAACCTGGATATACCAGGACGTCCTTTTCCAAAAGTATTTATTGCACACACTGGTGAAGAAGCCAGGAGTGAGGCTTTTTTAGCTTCAAATATTCTTCTGTGTAATGGAATAGGAGTCATTGTTGCCGGAGAAGGAAAAAGCTTGAAGGCTCAGCTCAGGCAGGCAAATAATCTTGGTATGAAGATCGCAGTTATTATTGGACCTGAAGAACTTGAGGGTGAAACGGTGATTATACGTGATCTGGAAGCTGGAACCCAGGAGACGATAGGTTGGCTCTCCCTCCTTGATAGCTTGAATGCCTTCAAAACGGTTTAATCTGAAGGTATAATAATTACACATGGATATGGTATAATTGAGGCTGAATGGGCTGTATTTTTGTATCCTGCATCGATTCGCGTAACCCTCAAGGTTTATCACGGACGGTAGCGCACGCTTATCGGATGCATCAAAGCCGTCCAAAGTTCCACATAGGAGTATGCTAAAAAATTATGGATAGAATGGCATCGTCTAAGAATAATGCCGATTATTCGGCATCAGATATACAGGTTCTCGGTGGCCGTGAGGCGGTTCGCCGCAGGCCTGGTATGTACATTGGTTCCACTGATCAACGAGGTTTGCATCACCTGGTTTATGAGATTGTTAACAACAGCATAGATGAAGCGATGGGTGGTTTTTGCGACCGTATTTTGGTTACATTTCATAAAGACAACTCAGTAACTGTTGTCGACAATGGGCGCGGTATACCTGTTGGTGTTCACCCTGCTACTAAAAAATCTGCATTGGAAACTGTATTAACCGTTCTCCACGCCGGGGCTAAATTTGGAGGCAAGACTTACCAGGTTTCCGGTGGTTTGCATGGTGTAGGTTTATCAGTGGTTAACGCCCTTTCTGAATGGATGACGGTGACTGTCAGCCGTGACGGACAATTGCATTGCCAAAATTATAAAAAAGGAATACCCCAGACTGAGCTTGAAGTAATTGGCAAAACCAGTGACACTGGGACAGAAATTACCTTTTTGGCCGACAAAGAAATCTTTTCTACTCTTGAATATGACTTTGAAGTCATATCTGAACGTTTACGTGAAACCGCTTATCTTAATAAAGGTTTGGAATTTCGTATTGTTGATGAAAGAACTGGTGCGGAGCTGAGCTATTATTTTGAAGGCGGTATATCAGGTTTTGTGCGCCGCCTTAATCGCAATCGTGTGGTACGGAATCGTCTGCCGATAGTTCTTTCAAAAGAAGTGAACGATACGATTGTCGAGGTAGCATTACAATATAACGATGGCTATACAGACAATACCCTTACGTTTGCAAACTGTGTAAATACCATTGATGGCGGTACTCATTTGACTGGTTTCCGATCGGCTCTTACGAGGGTAATTAATGATTGGGGCCGTCGCAACAAATTCCTGAAAGATGATGAACCCAACCTTGTTGGCGAAGATGTCCGAGAGGGACTTACAGCAGTTGTCAGCGTAAAACTTGCCGAGCCGCAATTTGAAGGCCAGACCAAAGGAAAACTTGGTAATATCGAGATAAAAAGCGTTGTAGAAAGCGCCGTTGTGGAAGAGCTCGGTTTATATCTTGAAGAGCACCCTGATGACGGCAAAAAAATTCTGGAAAAGGCTATGACTGCTGCTAAAGCCAGAGAGGCGGCACGTAAAGCTCGCGATCTGGTGATACGAAAGGGGAGTCTTGACTCAGGCACTTTGCCCGGCAAACTGGCTGATTGTTCCGAGAAGGACCCGGCATTGAGCGAATTATTTATAGTTGAAGGTGATTCTGCCGGTGGTTCAGCCAAACAAGGTCGTAATCGAAGGTATCAGGCAATTTTACCTCTCAGAGGAAAAATTCTGAATGTTGAAAAAGCGACTGCTGAGAGAATGCTGGCGCAAGAAGAAATAAGGACGCTTATTACTGCTCTTGGGGCAGGCATTGATGAGGATTTTGACACGGCTCGCCTGCGTTATCATAAGGTAGTGTTGATGACAGACGCCGATGTTGATGGTGCGCATATACGCACGTTATTGTTAACCTTTTTCTTCCGGCATATGCCGGATATCATCCAGGGCGGTTACCTGTATATCGCTCAGCCTCCTCTTTACCGGGTTAAATCGGGCAAGCAGGAGCAATGGCTTTATAGTGAAAGAGAAAAAGACGAAGCACTTGCTGCCTTGAAAAGCAAGGCTGCAAAAGCGGATGTTCAGCGTTATAAAGGTCTTGGTGAAATGAGCGCTGAACAGTTATGGGACACTACAATGAACCCTGCTACCAGGACACTGCTGCGGGTTAATGTTGAAGATGTTTCCAAGGCAGATAATATTTTCAGTGTTTTAATGGGGGGCGAAGTGCCGCCTCGTAAAGCGTTTATTCAAGCGCACGCGAAGAGCGTAAAAAACCTGGACATATAAAAAGCACCCGAATGTTTGGGTTATGGCGGACTGTCGCCAGCTTCAACTGTGTCGGTCGTATCTAAAAGGACTTCTTTTTCCTGGGAAGATTGCCTTTCTCGAATGTATGCGATGATTCTGACTGCTGTTGCTGTAAGTGGTACTGCCAATACGATGCCCCAGAGTCCGGCTACATGTGCTCCCAGCACCAGTAGCAGCAAAACCGCGGCGGGATGAATTTTCATATAACTCGCCTGTATTCTGGGTACCAGCAGATTGTTTTCCAGTAATTGAACAACGACCGCTACAATAGCCACTAAAATAGCTTTTTCCGGGGCTGTGCTAAGCGTGACCAATACGGCAAGCCCTCCTCCGATCCATGGCCCGATTGTGGGTATCATTTCGGTAATCCCGGCGAAAAACGCCAGTGCTGGTGCATACGGAACCCTGATAATTGAAAATGCAATAAACGTCATGATTGCAACAATGCCACCGAGTACCAGGGTTGCCTTAATATAACCACCCAGTACCTTGTCGATGATTGATACGATGTTTCGAACATGTGCGGCAGACCATTCGGGTAAAAAAGAATATATACTCGCTTTAATTTGCCCGTGATCTTTAATGATATAAAAAAGAAACAGAGGAAGAGCGGCAAAACCCAGTAATGCGCCGACAGTACCAGAAATAAAAGAAAAACCGCCTCTCGCCATGTTTTGGAGTATGACCTCCATTTGAAGGCCTAAATTGGCAATAAGCTGTTCAACCGTCGTCTGTAAACCAGGAGGGAGCTGTTGCTGAAAACTGTCTGCCCATTCCTGCACCTGGTTCATAATGGCCGAAATAAATTCAGGAGCTCTTGAGAAGAGATCGGCTAGGGTCTGAATAACAGCCATTATGACGTATGAGAGAAGTCCTCCGATGACCCCCAGGGCGACAATGAAAACTATCAAGATAGCAGCTACACGCTTGGCTTTAGGCCATTTGTTTTTTGGAGGAAGTCTTTTTTCCAGCCAGTTAACACCTGGGATCATCAGGTAAGCAAGTATCAGGCCGATAACAAAGGGCAGCAAGACTCCTCTCCACGCCCAAGCGAGGGCGAGGACGACAACCGTGGCCGTCACAAATACAATCAGCCGCCAGTTGGCTTTGATGATATCTCTCATCGATAGTTCAACCCGAAAAACACACTAAGGCTCCTTTGCTGCTGATAATCCTGTAGTAGCCATCACGTTGTGATGGCTACTATCGCAATAGAAGCGGTTGCGCAAAATAGTCTTAGGCTTCCGATTCTTGTTTTTTCAAAAACTTTTCTTCGCCCCTTTGGATTACTTCCTTGGCCTTTTCTTTGCCTTGGTCAATTGCTTCAACTGCCTTGTGTTTAAAATCGTCAGTCTTTTCCTTTAAGATTTCCCTGGTTTCTTCCCCGGGGCGTGGAGCATAAAGCATACCGGCCACCAGCCCAATTATTGTTCCGATAACGATCCCTACACCAATCCCGGCGAATGCATCTTTACTACTCATTTTTCTCTCCTTTTATCTTTTTTTAACCTTGTCAGTAAAGTATTGAATACCATGACATAAACCCTGGATTGTGCTGGCCATACTAACAAGAGGTTTGGCTACCTCATGTCTGACGTAACTGGTAATAACCTGGATGTCCTCAGCGGTTTCATCTGCCTTGTCGAGAATTCGATTAGCAGAGGAGGTGATTTCTTTGATCTTGTTGTTGATAGAAACCACAACAATAGTGATAACGAACAGCGCAATAATGAATATGGCACCCCATGCAATTATAACGATGTCCCTGATTAGCGCTATATCCATATAGAATTTACCTCCTTAAACCACTTACAATAATAAAATCAGAATATCTCGCAGTCAAGTTTAGGCTTTTGGCCTTAACTAATATTTAAATCTTTTTCAATTTCCATTACTTCCTCTTCCCCTTCTTGGTAGAGCTTTTCTTCATCAGGGGCAAGGACTTTTAAAAGCCGCAAGAATTCACCAGCATGGACTCTTTCCTCGTCAGCTATATCGTGGAGAACCTCAATTGCCAGCTCGTTATCGGTTGATTCTGCCAATTGCATATAAAGCTGTATGGCTTCATACTCGGCGGCAATCATGAAACGTATAGCTCTGATGAGCTCCTCATCGGTGAGTTTTCGACCTGGGACCATGCCTGAAAAAGCATTTCCAAATTCTGGCATATCTGACCTCCTTTATTAAATGACTACCAGTGACATTCTACCATAGTTTTACCAATATTTATCTGTTACAATGATTCGTTTGCCAAATAATTTATAATAATCGAGTAAAATATGCCACAGTATCCGAGGCTTGAAACCGACAGGCTTAACTTGAGAAACTTTTCAATGGATGATTGTGATGATGTCACACGTATGGTTGATGATCCCCAAATCGCAGCAAACACTATCGAGATTCCTCATCCCTATGAATACCATATGGCAGCAGATTGGATTAAAAGCCATCGGAAAAACTTTAACGCGGGGCAAGGAGTAGTGTTTGCAATTACTTGTCGTGAAGCAGGTAATTTAATCGGGGCGATTGGCCTGACGATTAACTCCGTGGATAACAAGGCTGAGATGGGTTATTGGATAGGAAGAGAATACTGGAACAAGGGGTACGCTACCGAAGCAGGAAAAGCGGTGGTTGCATATGGTTTTGATAAACTCGGGCTCCATCGCATATTTGGAAAGCATCTGAGACGTAATCTGGCTTCTGGAAAAGTAATGCAAAAAGTGGGAATGCTGTATGAAGGACGTTTACGTGAGGATGTTAAGAAAAATGGGGAGCTTGAAGACCTTGAGTTATACGGGATGCTTAAAGCCGATTACTACGAAAATAACAATAAAAGCTGACATTACATATCTTTGATACGTAAAATTTTCTGTGCCAGATAAAGAGCGAGTGCTGTAAGCACCAATGTGATTATCAGCGCGCTCCAATATTGGTTACCGTTTCCGGAAAGCAGATTCATGCCCCAGCCTAACAACTTTCCTGGCATATAATTGCCAATCGTTGGCAAGGATGAAATACCAGCCTGCGCCAGGAGAATTGCAATCGCAGTACCGCCGGCTGCCAGCGAGCTTCTGAAAAGACTTGAGCAAAACAGCGTGAGAGCCAGACAAAATATTAAAAACACGGCTAATAAAACGTTTACACCCAAGAATCCTGCTACATCAGTGTTCTCTATCAACCAGACGGTATAGACAAAGCTTGCTGCTGAGCTGATAGCAAGGGATAGCAGAAAATTTGAGCTCAAAGCTATAATTTTAGCGCCGACAAAAGAGGCTCGGCTGATCGGTTTAGACAGTGTCATAATTGCCGTGCCGGCCTTTACTTCACCTGAAATACTGCCCATGGCAAGCAAAACAGCAAGCAACAACCCAACCTGCCCGACCGTGCTTACATATTCGGCAAGCGCTTGCATGGCCGTAGGAGGCGGGATCTCTATTGGAATTTGTTCACCAGTGAGTTTAATAATATCGGGTAAATATTTAAGCAAAAGTGGTGTGGAAATGCCAAAAAACAGAAAAATACCGGCGACGATCACCAGCTTATAGGTCCTGACCTGCTCCATAACCTCTTTTTTTATGAGTGGCAACAGTCCTGTCATTTAGCTTCTTCTTCCTCAAGGATTTCTATAAAAACGTCTTCAAGGCTAGGTAATACGTGTTCATATCGAGTCAAAGTCAAGCCACTGCTTGAGATTATCTTTGGCAGTTCGCGACGTGCATAATCCGAATCGATCGCCTTCACCCTGATAACCGGACCTTCGTCATGCGAGATTATTTCCGGCTTTGCAAGCCATGGCAGCTGTTCCAGGGTAGCAAGGAGCGGTGAGAAATCCTCGATAAATTCCATTTCAAATGCAGAGGGTGCGTACTTCTTTTGCAGGGATTTCACCGAAGAAATTGTCAGGAGCCTGCCGCGATTTATTATGCCGACCATGTCGCAAACTTTTTCAACCTCGTTCAGATTGTGAGTGGACATAAATATGGTTGTTGTTTGTTTGAGGTTTTTAATCAGGCCAAGAACCTCATGTTTACCAACCGGGTCCAGGGCTGAGGTTGGCTCATCCATAAAAAGAACTTTGGGCTGGTTTATCAGGGCTTGGGCTATCCCTAACCGCTGGCGCATCCCGCGGGAGTAGCCTCCAATTCGGCGCCTGCTGTCTTTCTTGAGCTCTACAAGGCTAAGTAAACGTTCGCTACGCTCCTTGATGGTTTTAGCATCAAGTTGGTGAAGTTGCCCGGTGAATTCCAGGTATTCCCTGGCGCTCATCCATTCATAGAATGCGGGGACGTCGGGCAATAATCCAATAGCTGATCGAAGGGTAAGGTTGTCTGCCGTGACATCCTCACCTGCAACCTGTGCGCTTCCCTTTGTTGGGTGGATAAAGCCGGTGAGTAGTTTAATCGCGGTGGTTTTTCCTGCCCCATTTGGTCCAAGGAAACCAAAAACAACGTTTTTCGGGACTTCCATGCTAAGGTCATCAAGGGCCTTGGTTTCTTTGTAATATTTAGAAAGCCCTTCAGTTTTAATAGCTGTCATCAGTTTTTTCTTTACGGCCAACAAGCAGATATATGATTGGGCCAATCATATTGATAAAAATAATAACCAACGCCCATACAATTTTATTGTCACCGGTTACATGCTCTCTTTTTACAAGGTCAACTATCGCAATAATTAAAAGCGCCAGTTGTATGATCATTAACGGAATCAAGAGAGGAAGCATTTCTTTAATAATTCCAAGCTCAGCGGGCATAATAGAGTTCCCTCCTGTTAAAAAAGAGGCTTTAATTCACGGTAAATTTCTTTCAGGGACGCATTTACCACGTCAGTTGCAGCTATAATCGGCATAAAGTTAGTATCTCCGGCCCATCGAGGGACGAT
>CAYNLZ010000039.1:5412-7691 GCA_964398255.1 uncultured Dehalococcoidaceae bacterium | reverse complement strand
CTCCTGCCCTCGCTCAAGACCGTTTAATTGAACAACCTTATCTTGATTAAACACACATTTGATTGATCGGAAAATATTCTGGTCTTCTCCGGCGAGAGTTATATATTGAAAATCTCGCCCATCTTTGATGCTCACCATCGCAACCACTCCAGAAAGCGCCAGTATTTGGTCGTTGTAGCGCGCGTCTGCGTTCACATCATCCTGCTGATATGCGTCAATCAATTCTTCTATCGTTATGTCAATCATCACGGCGGTTTCTTGTTCTGTTTCAGGCTCTGGTTGCTTTTCGCTGGTTTCTGCTACCTGTTCGCCCAGAGACATCTCTGACTCCTCATTGCACAAACTGTCGTCATAAGGAATTAACTCTTCTGGTTCTTCTGAGATATTTTCACTACCCAGAGACGATTGCCGTAACAAGAGTTCTGTATTTTCTACCGTACCAAATACTCCTGGCACTTGCTCAATAGCTTCCTCCCAGGTTGTGGTGCTTTTATCCATAACTACTTCATCTGTTTTATGAACTGGCTCGCACTTGGCTTCAAACTCAACGGCCTCATTTTCCTGTTCTTCTGGCAAAATATCCTCTTCAAAAGCTGCCAATCCCTTTAAGGCATTGCTCGTGGGTACTGCCAGTATTTCATCTCCTGAATAATCAATCAGGTCAGCATTATCTTGAGTTGATGCTGGCACGATAAACTCTGGCACGTCAATTGGAAATTCATCTGATAGTAAATCTTCCTGGCTTCGCCTAATTTTTACCACCTGACTATAAGTCATCTCCAACCTTTTCCCTCTTTTAATCGGAAAGCCACACCATGGGCAAGCCCAATCCAGCGTAGCCAGGGTTTTTTGACCACAATTTTTACATGTCTCCATTTCTAAAAACCACCTTTTTGCGGTAGTAACTATCCAAGCCTAGTTTATAACACCTGCGGCCCCTATTGCCAACACTTGGCATCCCTTTCCCCCTACTCATCACAATAGTTTACGCAAACGATACAAAAAGGCTATCATTACCACGTATGCTGTTGTTTGCTCATACAGGTATTACCGCTGGCTCTGCATGGCTTGCCGGCAAGGCTGCGTCTTTGATAAAAAAAGATGGCATTGAACCATCAAAAGTTACCGAAAAAGTCACGGCTGCAGATGAAATAGGGCCTGACGGTAAAATCAATGCGGTATCCGGCAAACCATCCTATTCTACTGGAATAGACTACAGAATGGTACTTATTGGCTCGATGCTACCGGATATTATAGATAAGCCTCTCGGAATCTATCTGCTGGCTGATGAAATAGGCAATGGGCGTATATACGGACACACTTTATTATTTTTTCTGGCATTGGTTATTCTAGGCATTTTCCTCTATTATTATCGGCGCAACGCTGCCCTGTTATTAGTAAGCGCGGGTACATTTGCCCATTTAGTTCTTGACCAGATGTGGAATAACCCCAGCACTCTATTCTGGCCACTGTTTGGCGCAGCTTTTGAGCGACACGAAACCGAGGGATGGTTACCGGGGCTACTGGAATCACTCACAACAAACCCCTCAACATATATATCAGAAGTATTTGGAGCATTGATTATCGGCATATTCGCCTGGCATATTCTACGCAATAAAAACCTGATCGGATTTCTTAAAACCGGCCATATCCATAAATAATTTATTCTCTTAAAGCTAACACCTCTTGACAATGCAAAATATCGATGGTAGCCTGAACCATCAGGTGCTCCTGGGGCACCGAGCTTCGCTTTTTTCTTGTAAAAACACCGTGCCCGCACTTTAGTACGAAGAGCACCTTTGCAAGGTCAAGATAATTGAATACCGTAAAAAGGTTTTACCATCAACCAGGGAAAGCCAAAAAGTTTCTGTTGGCTTTTCTAGCTTTGGTGTTTTGTTCCTTCAGTTTATTTGGCAGTAATACTGTATCAGCAATCAGCCCCTTTATACGATATACCGGGGAAATCACAGTTGATGGAGCCCGCGGTATAACTGACAGTTGGGTGATCTGGGACGACAATGTTTATAAAATGTGGTTCACCTGCCCCAAGACTGAAGTTTCTCCTTCCCAGGTTTCAGACCTTATCGCAGGAGTTAACCTGGGAGCCGCTCTGGATGCGCTTGAAGCCCAAGATATTGACGGACTGCTGGAGATTGTTTCAAATTTGGAGGCCAACGAACTCTATGATATGGCGGCAAGTTCCGCAACAGTCATCGGATATGCGACTTCCAGTGATGGTATTAACTGGCACGTGGAAAATTCAGAAGTTCTTTCAGCCG
>CAYNLZ010000039.1:0-5312 GCA_964398255.1 uncultured Dehalococcoidaceae bacterium | reverse complement strand
CTTAACGCCGTCGCCACACCCAGTGTAATTTACAACGGTGACAATTACGAGATGTGGTATACGTATGGAGTTACCAGCTTAAACTCTGATGATATAGATACCATTATAGATGAACTGAGCGAGATTGACTTTGATGCTCTCACAGCGCTTATGGAGTCCGAGGATTACGACGGGCTTCTGGAAGCCTTAACCACCATCATAGATGACGAAATAACAGAAACCAAAGCACGCCTAAATGGCACAACTACCAAAATAGGCTTCGCATCTTCCGAAGACGGAATCAGCGGATGGACTGAAAACAATACCTATGGCCTTGAAGGCGTCGCCGACACTCCATGGGCAAGCGTCGGTCGGCCGTGTGCAATAGAATCGGAAGGTATATACCAGATGTGGTTCACCAAGGGCATCGACGAGCTCACCTCTCAAAACCTGGTCGACCTCTGGCAGGGCAACATTTCCACTATCGGATATGCTACCAACGGGACGGTTCTTGAGCTGTACCAAGGTTGGAATTTTATCGGCCTTACTGTCGACCCCGTTGGCCCGGCTATTGAACAAATACTGGGCAATATAATTGCCGATGTCGGGACTGTTTGGACTTTTGATGCTCCAGGGTCATGGTATTTCTTCACCACTATTGAAGGAGCGCCCCAGGGAGGGCTTACTGAAATGGCACTTGGAATCGGTTACTGGGTTGAAATTAAAAACCCCGTGAGCTTGCTTATGCTTGGCGGTGAACCAACATACCCGTTTGAAATACAGCTTTTTGAAGGCTGGAACATGATTTCCATCCCCAAAACTCCATCATCCCCAGAAATTGAAGAAGTGCTTGTTGGTATTCTTGATAATGTACAAACCGTCTGGACTTATGATGCTTCAGCCCAATTGTGGGATTACTTCACCACGGTTGAAGGAGCCCATCAAGGAGGGCTTACTCAAATGATAGAAGGCAGAGCTTATTGGGTCGAGATGAAAGCAGGAGATACGTTGGTTATTAATTAATTGAATGGGACAGATAAAATGCTAAATGTTGGTTCGTCAGAAAAAAAGAGTATTATAAAAACACTCATCAGGTACGCTTCCCTTATATTATTAGTAGCCCTGTTAATGCCAACGATACCAGCTCTGGGAGCACCGCCGCCAATTGCCCAGTCATTCTACGGAAGCGTTACTTTAGACGGTGCACCTGCTCCAGACGGCACTAATGTAACCGCCACCATGAACGGGAGACCGTTTTCCACTACCACCAGCAGTGGCGAGTATTCGCTGATAATCCAGACTATTGAAGGTGACCAGCCTGGCGCTACAATAACATTTACAGTTGCGGGATATGCTGCCGGCAGTGCAACATTTAACCCGGGCGGGGTTACGAAACGCGATCTTTCTGCAAGCAGTCCGCCTCCCCAACAAACCCTCACCATGGCTAAAAGCGGTGAGGGTAGCACCTCGCCATCAATCGGTAGCCACTCATATAACCAGGGGAGTAAAGTAAACATCTCTGCCAGTCCGGCATCCGGTTGGCGCTTTACCCACTGGATTGGTGATGTAGCCAATAATAACAGTGCTTCAACTACGGTAACAATGAGCACTGATAAAACCGTTACTGCTGTATTTGAAAAAATCCCGACTTACACCCTCACCATAGCCATAAATGGTGAGGGAACGGTTTCTCCAGCAGCCGGAAGTTATACTCACCAGCAAAACACAACTGTCACTCTTTCTGCAACGCCGGCTGATGGTTGGCGCTTTGTAAACTGGACCGGAGGGGTTACCGATCCCAATTCGGTCACGACAACGGTAATAATGACCGGAGATAAAACCGTTACTGCCAATTTCGCTCCCAGGGATTCTTTTAACCTGACAATCAATATTGAAGGAGAAGGGACCACTTCTCCGCGCGCAGGAACACGCACATATTCCAGAAATACTGAAGTTGAAGTGACCGCCACTCCTGCCACCGGTTATAAATTCTACCGCTGGATTGGAGATGTGCGCGACCCGAATTCAGCAACTACAACAGTGATAATGGATGACGATAAAGAAATTACCGCCTGCTTTGTCGCAATACCTGTATATACACTAACGATAGAAGTAAACGGCAAAGGTACCACCGAACCAGCTCCAGGTGTCTACGAATACCATGAGGGCACAGAAGTAGAAATTACCGCCGTCCCGGCAGATGGGCACCGCTTTAGAGAATGGACAGGCGACGTAGCAGATCCAGGCTCGGCAACCACCACTATCACAATTACTTCTGATAAAACGGTAACTGCCAACTTTGTGGAAGGCCCACCACCACCTCCCGAGTTCACGAATATAGAAGTACTGCTAAATACTCGTAGCGAAGCAGTAATTACCTGGACCAGCGACCTTCCTGCTGTAGGAAAAGTTATCTACAAGGCAAGCGGGGGTACTCAAAAAGAAACACCGCTGTCAACAGGTTTTTCAACCAGCCACGCGGTGGTTTTGAAAAACCTTGAACCGGGCACAACATATTATTATTCAATCCTCATCATTGATGAGTATAACAACGAGGTTATTTCACCGGAAAATACATTCACAACGACTTACACCGAGGCTGATTTTGTAATTACCGGCTGGGAATGTGTAATTGAAATAGCAGGGGAAGGAAGAGAGGTCACCCTGAACGTTACAGTTGCAAACTCTGGAGATGTACCAGGAGGGTACGAACTCGTCCTTAAGGTTAACGGCGCCACCAGGGCAAACCAGACATTGAACCTTAAGCCAAACAACAAAGAAACGGCTACTTTCACCATACTGCTTGATACTGCAGGTAGTTATAACCTGGATGTTAACGGCTTTACTCTTGCTTTTGAAATCCCCGAGCCGCCGGAAGAACCAGTTATCCCTGATCCTGAGCCCTTCAGCTTTGCAGATTGGCTTAAAGATAACTGGCCAATCATACTTGGTGTGGTAATAGGAATAATACTCCTGCTCGTGGTGATTTACCTGATATTGCGCCACTATTACTATATTGTCAAATTTGTAAGACGTTGATAATCAGGCTAAAGTCATTATGACAACACGCAATATTGCTGGTATTCGCAGGCTGCTGACCTGCACCCTGCTTATTCTTGTTGTGCTGGCCATGGTGCCGCTTCGGTCGACATATGCCACATTACCAGATCCTTTTGATTATTTTTCTTATTCTTACACTATCACATTCAACCAGAAATACATCGGTGAAGGGGAAGTATTTTATGCTCAGGTAGAAGGCAATGCTATCTGTACAAAAGATGCTCCGGTACACCCAACAGAAGCAACGATTAAAGGCAGAGTAGTTGGCCGCCATATCGCCAGCGGAACCAGGTTTGCTCTGAATTCCTCCTATGTGGTTCTAATTTCACCTGTACCCTCTAAAAAGGGGGAGGTAATTACTGCCACGCAGGAAGTTTCGTTATACTTCCCGCCGGGAAGCCCTGATGGAGAGTATCAAATTACCGCCGAGCTGATCGAGGCAAAAATTAAAATAGGCGGGTTGTGGGTGGACATAACCAGCGCCTTCCCTCAAGAGCAAGATATGGGAAAAGCATTTTACAATGTTACCAAGCCAACTACCGTTGAACCTACTACAACAATCCCGCCAACAACCACAACCCCGGTTGACCCTGGCATGCCGACAACTCAACTACCCACGTCGTCAGCGCCCAAGACTACTACTACCGCCACCACCGCAACGACTACTCCTCCACCAACCACTACAAGTTCGACCAAGCCGTCTCAGCCAACCACAACAACGGCTCCGGTTGATCCAACTAAACCTACAACTACACCACCTACTGCGGAGCCATCCAAGTCAACTCAACCGGCCACAACAACAGCTCCGGTCGACCCTGGCATGCCAACAACTCAATCACCCACGTCATCGGCACCTAAAACCACCACGACGCCTACAACCAATTCTGCCACGTCCTCTCTCCCAGCTGATACCAATGGAAATATATCCAACTGGGCATTGATAATATATACTATCAACGGAGCCTTATTTGTCCTTGCAGCAATCCTTGCATTGAGTTTGTGGAGAAGGAATCGATAACAAATATCTTGCTTTCTAAAGTTTGGCACCAATGGTTTTTAAATACCTTTCGTTGTTTGGTTGGTGAATAATAGACTATAATCAACAGTTCAAGCCATCCATCTGGCAGCCAGGTACATCAAGAAAGGATTTTGATAAAAACAATTTTCGCACCCGCTTAACACCAGTTTCCAGTCTTTCAAAGCGAGGGCATATAATGAAAATGTTAAAAGATTTCAGCAATAATTGAGCATGATTGATCTTGTTATAACATCAGTTTTGTCTGCGGCGCTTGTTCCTCTGGTTATATATACCGACGGGGCGGCCCGTATAATCCTGGGGTTGATATTCTTGTTGTTTTCTCCGGGGTATAGCCTTATATCAGCCCTCTTTCCAGATAAATACTCTATCAGCGCAATCGAAAGACTGGCTTTGAGCTTTGGCTTGTCTTTCGCTATGGTGTCACTTACCGGGCTGGCTCTCAACTATACACCTTTTGGTATTCGCCTTTACCCTATTCTTATCTCCCAGTTGATTTTAATGGGCATTTTGCTGTTAGTAGCCTGGTGGCGCCGTAGCCGTATTGCTCCTGAAACACGCTTTGGAATTAACATCAAACAAAAAACGGTTGATTTTTCCAAATTCTGGAAAAACGAAACAGGATTCGGCAAAGTCCTGAATGTCGTCCTGGTAATCAGCGTTATTGCCGCAGTTGGAACCTTGATTTATACCGCCGCCAATCCAAAACCGGGCGAGAAGTTCAGTGAATTTTATATCCTTGGCGCCAATGGAATTGCTGACGATTATCCGGAAGAAATTATCTTGGGTGAATCCGCCTGGGTTACAGTCGGTATAGTAAATCGCGAACATGATGTTGCTACGTATAACGTGGAAGTGCTTATTCATAGCACGCCTTCAGCAGCACTCGGGCCCGTTACGCTTACTCATGAAGAAGAATATGAATCGCGCATCACCTTTACACCCAATGTCGCAGGTAGCAACCAAAAAGTTGAATTTCACCTTTATAAGGATGGCTCAGACGAAAGCTATCTGAGTCTTCACATCTGGGTAAATGTGACAGAACCAAACCAATAGCAAAGGAACTTCAGAGAGGGCAATTAAATAATATCATTGACTTTCTGTTGTTTCCTGCTCAGTCAAAGTTTGCCCGATAAGAGTACCCGGTAGTAAAATATCATATTGTCCTTAAACAAGGAGAAGACCATTTTGATGAATACAAACACATGGGAAGAAAAGACTGACTTCGGCGAGAAGC
>CAYNLZ010000038.1:0-7804 GCA_964398255.1 uncultured Dehalococcoidaceae bacterium | reverse complement strand
GGCTTTCTTGTCCTCCATTCCATCACCACCTTCTTTTGATCAATTACCTTCCATCCAGGTGCCCGAGCTTTGGCTAGTTTCTTCTGAGGTAAGTCCTGACTTGGGCAGTAAACTCCATTTAGTTGCCTGGTTTGATCAAATGACGACCTACCCCCAACTCAGGCGACTTTCTAAGTGCTGAGAAGTCGTTATATTTCATTTGCAATTTAATTTACTGCTCCACAGAGAAGATGGCATATTATTTGGTAACCGATAAAAGGGCACAAGTGACGATATGGAAGTCTCAAACTGTATAATAAGCTAGACAGATGAAATTGTATGCAGGGATAGAACCTCAATTGATAGGCAGTAATTTGCCTCAGGATAATATGAGGCTTTCACCTCATGAAGCATGAGTAGATATGCTCAAATGGATTGGAGCGCTAGGGGATTTAATTGATGTTGTGGTTATGAGCAAATATTACCAGATCAACCGTCCGGTGGAGGTTTAGTTTGGTCATTATACGGTACCGGTAATTGTCAATGGTTTTACTGCTAAGGTCCAGGCTGGATGCTATTTCTTTTATTCCTTTACCGCGGCCCAACAAACGTAAAACCTGTAGCTCCCTGTCAGAAAGAGTATCGATCAGGTCCCTCTGGCCTTTCATGCGTAATAATTTGGTGAGAATTATATCCTTGTTTTCTTCAGCGAGATAGAATTGGTTATCAGCAACACAGTGAATAGCTTCATATAGCTCATCTTGGCTTGCCTGCTTGTTAATATAACCCAGTGCTCCAGATACAAGAAGCCGGGTGGCATATTGCTGCTCATTGTAGACAGAAAGAACCAGAATTTTTGCCCCATCATCAATCTTTTTCAGTTGCTTGCAGGCTTCCAGCCCGTCCATAACCGGCATGCTGATATCCAGGACAACAACATCCGGTTTATGCTTGATATAAGCCGAAATAGCTTCAACTCCGTTGGAAGCCTCGCCTACCACCTGTATATCACCTTTCTCCTCAAGCAGCGCTTTCACTCCAGCTCTTATCAGTTGGTGGTCATCTGCAAGTAATACCTTGATCATTTTTATGCGCTCCTCAGATGTTTAAACTCCTTGACTTGGTTGCTCCAAAGGTAAATACACTCTCAACTTAAATCCTTTTTTAGCCTGCGTTATTATCTCTATTTCACCGCCAATGATCGAGGCTCTTTCCTGCATGCCCATTATTCCAAGACTGGATTGGGTTTTCTGCTTGTTAAATTTAGCACCAATCCCATTATCTTCAATCTTAACCGCCAGATTTCCATGCCTGATGTTCAAGATAATATTTACTATGGTTGCTTGAGAATGCTGGATAACATTAGCCAAGGCTTCTTGAGTAATACGATAAGCCACTATTGCCGTATCCGGAGGAATTTTCAAAACATTAAGTGACGGATTTTTTATAACAACCTTGCACAAAATACCGGTTTGTTTTTCAAACTTTTGAGAATACCATTGCAACGTGCTCACCAAGCCCAGTTTATCCAGTATTCCGGGCCTGAGATCAGAAGCAAGTGAGCGCGTCATTTCTACTAGTAAATCCACGCTGTCAAGCATCTGATTTATTCGTGAACAATTACTTGCTGCATGGCATTGTTTTTGCAAATCAAGTATCCTCAACCTCAGAGAAACCAGCTCTTGACCAAACTGGTCATGCAATTCACGGGAAAGCTTAACCCTTTCTGCTTCCTGATGCTGGATTATTTTGTTTGAAAGTGACTTGAAGCGCCGCCCAGATTCTATAAGATTCTGCTCTCTTAATTTCCTTTCCGTAACATCTCGCAGGTAACAAACATTGACGGGTCTTCCCTGGTAGTCTGTAACCGCACTGGTAAGCTCAATAGGGATTATTTTGCCATTTTTACTGACTAGATTCATTTCAAACAATCCTGGTATTGAACCTCCCCTCATCTTCTTGCGATGGCGATAAAGAGTTCCTTCTCTGTCTTCCGGTAATAAAAAATCAATAAAAGGTTTACCCAAAAGTTCATGTTTTTTATATCCGGTTACACGGGTGAATTGGGTGCTGGTAAAAGCTATTGCTGCTTCTTGATTGTTAAAATCAGTCAGCATTACTATGCTTTCACCTATTTCTCCACTCAAATCAACCAGCGCCCGGTAGCGTCCCTCTGCTTCCTTTAAGGCGGTAATATCATGAAAGCAAAAATACACAACAGAGAGCTCCTTCTCGAATTTGGGAGCTACTGTCATCACCATGACGACGGTTTTTTGCCTTCCGTTAACAGTTTGAATGTTATACTCTTTGGTAAACTGGGTTTTACCTCCTGCCAGACAGAAAATAACATCAGAGAACAAATGCCGAAACTCAGTCTTGTTTCCAACTGATTCATTTACCAGCGAAACAATAAGGTCTCTGTTGGTGGTTCCGTATATATCCATCGTTGCTTGGTTAAATTCAATTAGAGTGCATTTGGCGATGCATTCATCCACAATATCGGGGCGAGATTCGAAGTAGTGCCTCAAATCACTGATGCCCTCTTTTCTTATGCCGTCAAAAATAATTCTTACTTTTGAGAAATCCATTTCACAAATTGCTACTGGGGCATTTGTAAACAGCGTTTTATATTTGGCATGCGCTTTTTTTAATTCATGTTCGGCATTTACAATTTCTGTTATATCCAGAGCCGAGACGATGCGATTCCCAGTATCCGGAATCATACGTACGTTGAATATTGCATGCCGGGTGTCGCCTCGTTTGTTAATAATCCTCGTTTTATATTCTTCAGGCGTACCGTTTGGTGAAATAACCCGTAAATTGAAGTAACTCTGCAATCTATCAACTTCATCCGGGTGAACCAATTGCGCAAAAGGCATTTTGCCTTCAATTGCTTGTTTGCTATAGCCCAATACTTTCTCAAAGTAGTTATTTGCCAGGGCTATTACACCTTTATCATCCAGCATACACAAAGGCATTCCTGCGGTTTCGAACAAAGTGCGGTACTTATCTTCACTTGCCTGGATTTGAGCCTGCTGTTCCGTCATGGCTTCCAGATTTTTCAACCAATATTTGTCTTCACGAGCAGGTTTTACTTCATCAAGGTACTCATCTGGTGGGATATAGAAGTAATTGTAGTGGATTATATTTTTATGAATCACTTTAGGGTGGGTTTTTAGTATTTCTTGTATCAAGCCAGCATCAAAAAGGTTAAGGTCGTACTGGCAGAGTACTATACTCGGATACTTTTTGAATAGTTGGTTCAACCTAGCTTCATACTTGCAGAGGTTTTCAGTGCCTCTAACATTTTTTAGAGCCCAGCTCATTTCACCTGTTGCCCTGAGAGCAGAATACCCTTGTTTGAGGGCTTCCCTGATTCCATCAGCAATCATGCGGATAACACGCTCTGGATCAAAGTGCCCACCCTTTGTATAAATATCACGCTGATCTATTATTTCAAATTGATTATTTGAAATATACTCCTCCAGATTATTTCCATTACCATTCAAGCAATCAAAGACATCTTTTTTGGTGTGGCAATCTGTTACATATATAACTTTTTGGTTTTGTTCAAGCCCGCTGGTGATAAAAGAGGCGATGCTTGTCTTCCATTCAAGAGGGGTTTCGTATACAAGGCAAAGATGATCTCCGGGCTTGATGGCTTTATACTGTACTAAATTGTACGACAGGCTGGAGCTATTACTTGGATTGCCAGTTATCGCTGCTGAATTTGAAGATAATTTGTCTGAGCCGTCCATCTTCTGCCCTCCAGTTAGAGGTGGGGTGGGTGGAACACTATACTTGTATACAATGCTATATCACTAATAAGTAGATGTCAATAGTTATCAAGGTTAATGTTAATGTTCTACGATCTTGTCACCCTCTAACTGTTTGAGAGAAAATGCACCCACTGTGCTGGTTTAATTTACACCCACCTTTTATGAAGTATTCAGGTGGTGCAAAATGATTAATGGGTGGGGAAATTTAAACCGGTGTTGACAAGCAGAAGGTGAAAAAACGCCTTATGAAGGCAAGGATCCAACTGTAAGGTACCAATCTGCCAATATGAGGCATGTTCACGGTAAGGCTTCAGCCGGGCTAGCCCGGTTCCACCGGATCCTGCAAACAGCTATGGGATGGACCAACTCTCACCTGTATCTGTTTGAAATCAATGGCAGGCGTATTGCAAAATATCTGGTTAACTTCACTTATGTGGTTTATAAGGAAAGCGTATTAATTATATTGCTTTAAAGTGTGACTAGGTGATACGATGAAAGCAAGCCAAAGATATGTATATTTTGGTAATATGAATGAAGGTTGAATGTTTATTTATTCAACAATATGTCATCAATTTGGCAGTTAATTAAGGATTTGTAATGGACACAGCAAACTCAGAAAATAACTTTTTGGGCCAGGGGCAAGAAGAAGTTCTTCAGTCGGATAATGTTAACCTGTTTGACAGTAAAACTTCTGAGTGGTACAGAACAGCACTTCAAACATCTATGGAAGGTTTTATTGTTGATGATTATAACGGGCGTATAATAGAAGTAAACGATGCATATTGCAAAATGTCTGGCTATTCGCGGGAAGAGCTACTGACAATGAATGTATGTGATTTAGGGCATGAGTTTATAAGCAAATATAACACCATACAAGAATTGAATTCAAAGATAATCGAAGAAAATGGCATGTGGTGCGAGTTCCAGAACAGACGCAAAGATGGAACGAAATTTGATGTTTCCATGAATGTTAATTACCTCGGAGTAGGTATTGGGCTTTTCTTTTGTTCTTTAAGAGATATAACAGAGCAGAAAAAAACGTTAAAAAAATTAAAAGAATCCGAGAACAGGTATCGAACTCTTATTGAACTGGGAGGGAATATAGGCGAAGCTGTTGTTATGTTACAAGATACAACAGCGGTTGAGGGCTTACATATTTTCGTAAGCGACCAATGGGTTCGTATAACTGGATATACAAGAAGTGAACTTTTAAGAATGTCCCTGTTTGACCTTTTCCCGCCCGATCAACGTAACTCATTGATAACAATATATCGCGATAGTCATTCATTCCGGACCTCCTCTTCTTATACTGAAATTTCCATAATTAATAAAAGTGGAAGGATAGTTCCACTTGAGCTGACCGGAGCAATAACGCGATTTCAAGGTAATCGGGTTAGTGTGGCTTATATCAGGGATATCACACAAAAGAAAATTATTGAAGAAGAATTGAGTCAATATCGCAAACACCTTGAGATTTTAATAGAAGAACGGACTAAGAAACTCAAGAAGGAAATAAAAAGCCACAAACGTACAGAAAAAGCGCTAAAAAATAGCGAGTTACGATATCGTACATTATTTGAAAATGCACCTGCCGCCATTTGGGAAATAGATCTTACCAAAGTCAAGCAATATTTCACGCGACCTAAAATTATTAAGGTAGGGGATATTAAAGTAGGGGATGTTGCAAATTATTTTAAACAAAATAACGATGCCTTGTTCCATTGCTTTCGGCTGATAAGATCAATTGGTTTTAATCAGGCAGTTTTGGACCTTTACGAAATCGAAAACAAAAGTGATTTTATTGACGTGCGACAAGAGTTGCTTTTTAAACATGAAGAGCACCGGCTTTCCTTTCAAACATTGGTCTCTAATATTGCCGTTGGTAATACCCGCTTTTCTTATGAGGAGTTCGTCCCAACTTTTAAAGGAAATTGGCGGCATAATATGGTCAAGCTTCATGTAGCTCCAGGGCATGAAGAATGCTTGTCTCTTGCATATGTTTCTATTTTTGATATTACCGAGATAAAAATTTTAGAGGAGAACTTAAAAAAAGCTTACAACGATGAGCTGCTATTAAGAGAAAAAATAGATAGTCTTTACAACAGTGAAAGAGAGCTCAGGCAGGAGTTGGAGCACGAAATCAATGAGAAGGCGGATTTTATCAGAACTCTGGTCCATGAGTTAAAAACTCCACTTACTCCTATACTGAGCACAAGTGATTTCCTGGTCGCAAACATTGAAGATGAGCCTTGGGCAAAAGCTGCCAATAATATCAGGCGTGGTGCTTTACGCCTTGAGAGAAGAATTAATGAACTCTACGACACTGCAAGAATGGAAATCGATGGCATTAAATTAAACCTTGAGCCATTGGATATTTCAGCTATTGTTCATGAAATAATATCTGACGTATCTTTTGATGTAAAAAAGAGAAACCAGCGCCTCTTGCTTGATGCTGCTGATTCTTCACTGAGCATTATTGCGGATAAAGAAAGAATATATCAAGTAATTTATAACCTGATATACAATGCCATTAAATTCACCCCTCAGGGTGGTGAAATAACTTTAAAAATCAGGAAAGCAAATGGTAATATTGTCGTCGAAGTAATAAATCAAGGTAAAATAATACCTTTTAAGGATAGGGACAACTTGTTTAAACATTATTATAGAGGTAGTGGAGCCTCGCCTCCCAAGGGGTTAGGTATAGGTCTCACGCTGTGTAAACTGATTGTGGAGCTACACAACGGAAAAATATGGGTAAAAAGTAAACGACCTAATCTAAATATTTTTGGTTTCTCGATTCCGCTGACTTTGAAAAAGGAAAACTATTGGGATAATTAGTATGAAGGTTGTAATTATTGAAGACGATTCAGATATAATTGATGCTTGTTCATTGACCTTACGCACAGTTTGGCCGGATATAGAAATATTGTCGTCAGTTTTGGGGAAAGATGGGGTGTATAGTGTGAAACAAAACACGCCCGATTTTGTTATCCTTGATTTAGGATTGCCGGACATTGATGGATTTCAAGTTTTAGAACGAATACGACATTTTTCCTCTGTCCCAATAATTGTTCTTACAATAAGGGGCGAGGAAAGAGACGTTGTAAAGGCTTTAGGATTAGGGGCGAGTGATTATATCACCAAGCCCTTCCGACATTTGGAATTTGTTGCCAGAATTAGGAACACAATGAGAAAAAAGACTCATTTGGAGATCTTTCCTACCTTCAAGGTAGGAGATTATACTTTCCAGCCTAATGAAAATAAACTTTTTAGAGAAGATAAATCAATCAGGTTGACTAATACTGAAAACAAGATACTCCAATTGCTTGCAGAAAATTCAGGCAAGGTAGTTACAATTAGCTCCATAGCAAGAGCTTTGTGGGATATTGATTATACAGGGGCCAGCAAGTCTATTTATGTATATATTAGGCGATTGCGTGAAAAAATTGAAGCTGATGCCAATTGTCCCAAAATAATCATATCAAAGCCAAATGTCGGTTATTTCTTAGTAAAGGCTAATTAGCGCAACTTGCTCCCATAATCATATTTTAGTGAATTATAGATCACTTTGTTGATATGCTATTTTCCTTCCCAGCTTTGATTTTCTTTAATATATAGGCACCTTGTTTTTGCAGGTGAGCGTTCTCCACTATTGTAAAATTATTTCCTCAGGCATTGGTCGGGAATTCAAGTTAAGTAATATCGCTTCTACCTCCTTGATTAACAGCCCTATGACCAGACCATTTACTTTAGTGAGCCAGATCCGATCCCCGAATCCAGTTGCTCCAGCCGGGCAACAGAAGCAGGTAGCTATTTCAGAGGTTGACATTAGGGCGTGCCCGTCTTTTCAAAACCGGCATCATAAGCTGCTAAATTGGGGTTAACTCTAAAAGCTTGAGGAAAACTGCTATCTAAATGCAAGAGGGGCCATCTCCAGTAACTTGTCGTAAAGCCGGTGGCATAGACTGGATAGGCTATCGATATCGGTTATTCTATATTAAGAGCCGAGGTTCACGTTCATCAATGCGTTGGTAAGTTTCTTTTTC
>CAYNLZ010000037.1:0-7983 GCA_964398255.1 uncultured Dehalococcoidaceae bacterium | reverse complement strand
GGTAATTGTGCTCAGCCACCATGAATATCTTAGTGGCACAAAAGAAAAGTACGGTCTTGGCAAAGTACCAAGAAACTGCCCGGAGCGCGTAGAGTTTGAAAAACATGTTTCACGGCTTCTTGAAGAGGCATGTGGCGGCCAACCGGATCTCATTTGCCTTGCCGGATATGACCAATGGGTGACAGACTGGTTGGTAGAAAGATATTATCCCAGGATCCTTAACGTTCACCCTGGTGATACAATTAAGGGTTATGACGGCTTGCACTGGATACCATCTGCAAAAGCAATTATCGCCGGAGATAAGTGTGTCAAGTCGACACTGTTTTTGGTAGATAAAGGCGAAGATACCGGCCCGGTGCTTCTGCAGTCCTCCCCGCTCAACATCGCAGAAACGCTCAAGACTCTGGACGCAAACCATGGGAGCGAATTGCTTCAAGCGCTGGAAGACGTCACGACTTTTATCACTACAAACGAAATTGATTCTTACAGTAAATTTGCAAAACAGTCTGGCACATTGGAAAAACACCAGCTTAAAACCATCTGCCAGGCAATCCAAGACGAGTTAAAGGTTCAGGGGGACTGGGAAATTTACCCATTTGGAGTTCATGAACTAATTATGAAGGGGCGAGTTGAAGTTAGTGGCAGGGATATCTATGTGGATGGCATTAAACAACTGGCGTCTGGTTATAATCATATTTTTTAAAGTAGCATCTGGTTCCGAATACTCTGTCTTCCTTGAGCAAAGCAAAAGAACTTACAAAAATTGTTCGGTTTCACTGCTAAACACGATAAAATATTCATAATTACCGCTCTTGTAAAAGCTTTCCAGATATTTCCTGTATAATGATAGGAGTGTTCTGGTTATGCCCGCCTGGCATAACCAGAGATTAGCAACAACATGCAAATAAAAGAATTTAGAGATATAACGATTTCCGCACTTGTGCTTGCCATTGCGTTTGGCGTGGCACTCGGTGGTGGGCTGGATGGTTTGGGGAATCCTGGCAACATAATAAGGCTCATCGGAATATCGCTAATAGCTGTTTCTACGGGTTTTATTTTCCATGAACTGGCGCACCGGATGGTTGCAAAAAGATTTGGTTATGAGGCTACATACACCATGTGGCGACCCGGGCTTATCCTGGCTTTCGTTTCTTCTTTAATGGGGTTTCTATTTGCGGCTCCCGGTGCTGTTGTTATACGCCCGGGGAATATAATTATCACAAACCAAAAAACACAAATAGAGAACATGGGGCTAATTTCATTAGCGGGACCTGCAACCAATATTATTATCGCGGTCATCTTTTTAGCATTAGATGCTGTTTATCCCACCCTAATATTTTACCTGGGGGCATTTATTAATACGTGGCTGGCAATTTTTAATCTTATTCCTTTCGGACCACTGGATGGAGCTAAGGTATTTAGCTGGAATAAGCTGTACTGGGGGACTGCGATAGGAGTAGCCGGATTATTGTACATACTGATAAGATTTGTCATCTGAATGAGCAACTTGCGCTTCCAGAGCTTTAAAATACTTGGCTAAGCACGCCCAAACTATAAATAAAACTTTATAATAGAAAAGAGAAAACCATTTTTGACAAAAGTTAATAACATATTTGATACAGACAAAATAGGCAAGCTGCTGCTAAAGCTTACCGCTCCAGCCTTTTTTGGCATGGCAACTACCACACTTTATAACGTAGTGGACACCATATTCATCGGTCACTATGTAGGTCACCTGGCTATTGCTGGGCTCTCTATAGTATTCCCCATACAGATGTTTTCTATGGGCGTGGGGCATATGATGGGTATGGGAGGCGCTTCGCTTATTTCAAGGATGCTTGGCAAAGGGCAGATTCAAAAAGCAGAAAAAGTGCTGGGTAACGCCATCACAGGCAGTCTAATCTTCTCTATCCTGATAATGGTCGCAGGACTTGCCAACATTGATTACCTGCTCACACTATTTGGAGCATCTGCTGATACTTTGCCATTTGCCAGAGACTACCTCCAGATAATCCTTTTCGGGATGTTCTTTCAGACGATTGCCATGACTTTAAACTTCCTGATTCGCTCCGAAGGAAACCCGCGCGTGTCGATGAATGGAATGATAATCGGCGCAATAGCCAACATCACACTGGATGCAATATTTATCATCCCATTGGGAATGGGTGTACAAGGGGCAGCCCTGGCTACCATCATTGCTCAGATTTTATCGGTAATTTACTTTTCTTATTACTATTATAGCGGTGCAAGTTACTTTAAAATCAGGGTTAAAGTCTTCAAATTAGAATGGGGAGTTCTTTTTTCAATTGTTTCTATTGGATTTGCCTCGCTTGCCCGTATGGCGGCTAACAGCTTTACTACTATTCTTCTTAACATCGCATTGGGGAAATATGGTGGTGATATCGCAATTTCTGCCTACGGAATTATCAACCGTATTTCCATGTTTGCACTGATGCCTGGCATTGTAATCGGCCAGGGGATGCAACCTATACTTGGTTATAACTACGGGGCAAAACGCTATGACAGGGCATTGAAGGTGCTTAATCTTTCTATTTTGTGCGCAACAATATTTGGAATCATTTCATTTTTCATACTCTACTTTCTACCGGAGCCTCTGATGTACATTTTTACCACCGACGTAGAATTGATAGAGTTGGGAGTATATGCCGCTAAACGTGTATTTTTTGTAATTTATATCGTTGGATTTATTATGGTAGCATCCACCAGTTTTCAGGCATTGGGAAAAGTGTGGCAATCAATACTTTCTTCTATGGCAAGATCAGTATTCTTCCTGATACCGGCAATTATCTTACTGCCCCAATTTTGGCAGCTTGATGGCTTATGGTGGGCATTTCCGATAACTGACATACTAACCTTTATATTGACCCTGGTCTTGTTTATACCTCAGGTTATCAATCTGATAAAGGCCAAAAAACTCCAGGAAGCTCCACTTATGGTAGAAAATAGTGGCTAGTAGCCATATTCTGACGTCTTTCTGTAGAATAAACAGCCTTATAATTAACCCCTAAACAATACCACTATTTCGAGCTTTAACCCTTACACCCGCTTGACAAAACGTTGTATCTTGGCTAACATATCGTAGTTTATCCATGAAATATAACTTTTAAAGTTTATTGAAAAGCTGATACAAATTTCGTGGTCATCAAAAAATCTAGCCTGGGGGACTTTTATGCAAAAACATCTTGTTAATGATTTGGGGGAAGCAGTGGTTCTAAATGAAAATATGAACAATGAGCACTTGCTTGATGATGCAGATGAGAAGCAGAAAAACAAATCGGATTGCCGACATTGCTCAAAAGAATCCTGTAGCAAAAGAAATGCTGCTTATGAGATTGATTAAAGATTTGATTACTTATGTCTCCATATCAACTAGCTCTAAAGCAATCAACGTACTAATTAACTAAAATCTAACTAACACAAAAATGCCTGGGTTTGCCCAAACTTAAAAAGGCAACAAAAAAACGGTGTCTCGAAAAGAAAAACGGCAGCGTAACTTATACTGGATTATGTTTTACACTTACCCTTGTGTTGTGTTATAATCCCCACGATTATAAATATAAAAAAGCGAAAAGTCTCAGGAGTAAAACTTGGACAGGAAAACCAAATCAACCATTATTGAAGAGTATAGGCTACACGAAGGAGACACTGGCTCCACCGAAGTTCAGGTAGCTGTACTAACCGCACGCATCAAGCAGCTTACCAGTCATATGACAGATAACAGGCATGATTTCCACACCAAGCGCAGGCTCTTCAAGCTTGTCGGTCAACGGCGTCGCTTGCTTTCCTATCTTTATAAGGAAGATGCAGACCGTTACCAGCAGCTTATTCAGCGCCTGGGACTGCGCAAATAAAAACCAGGAGAAATCATGACTCCCCAAACTTTTTCTACCACTATAGGTGGTAAAGACCTCGTTATCGAGATCGGGCGCGTTGCTGCGCAAGCAGACGCTGCTGTAACTTTACGTTATGGTGATACGGTTGTACTCACTACCGTATGTGTAAACCCAGAGGCACGCGAAGGGGTAGATTTTCTACCCCTTACTGTTAATTATGACGAGCGTATGTACGCAGCCGGGAAAATCCCCGGAGGTTTCCTCAGGCGTGAAGGGCGCCCTACCGATGAAGCAACCCTTGCTGGCCGCCTCACTGATCGCCCAATCAGGCCATTACTTCCCAAAGACTGGCGTCGTGAAATTCAAATAATTACCACCGTACTGTCTGCCGACCAGGAAAATGACCCTAAAATCCTTTCTTTGATCGGGGCATCAACCGTTCTTTCTCTTTCTCAAGTACCTTTTGACGGTCCTGTTGGCTCAGTAAACGTAGGTTATTTTGGCGGAGAATTCAAAATCAACCCGACTTTGCCTGAGCTTCTGGACGCTGACCTTGACCTTGTTCTGGCTTCCACCCGCGACGCAGTTGCAATGATAGAAGCTGGAGCAAAAGAGGTTTCTGAAGAAATATTTAATGAGGCTGTCCGCCTTGGACATGAAGCCAACCAGAAGATTATCGCCCTTCAGGATGAAATAGTTGCGGCTTTTGGCAAAACCAAGGTAGCCACACCATCGGTAAAACGGTCTTCCGAAGTTGTACAAGCAGTAGAAAACGCCCTTGGCAAAAGGCTTTCATCAGCCATTGAGCTTCCCGTTAAGGCTGACCGCATCAGTAATATCGAAGCACTAAAGCAAGAGGTCTATAACACCCTCTGTAACGACTATGCGCCATCAGAAATCATGGCAGTTTTCGAAGACAACCTTAGAAATGTTGTCCGGTCATCCATTCTGGATAAAGGCCAGAGGGTTTCCGGGCGGGGTTTGAAGGAAATACGCCCCTTGGGCACCGAGGTTGGTTTACTTCCACGCGTTCACGGTTCCGGGCTGTTTAATCGTGGTGAAACCCAGGTGCTTTCTATAGTGACACTTGGTGCAATTCGCCAGGAGCAAATGCTTGATGATATTGGCATAGTATCAGCCAAGCGTTTTATACATCATTATAACTTCCCACCATTTTCCACCGGTGAAACCAGGCGCTCAGGATCTCCCGGTCGGCGCGAAATCGGGCATGGGGCACTGGTCGAAAGAGCTTTAACAGCAGTGATGCCGTCAGATACGGACTTTCCCTACACAACCAGGATTGTGTCCGAGGTTCTTAGCTCCAACGGTTCCAGCTCCATGGCAAGTACCTGCGCATCAACTCTGGCTCTAATGGATGCTGGTGTGCCTATAAAGGCTCCGGTTGCCGGCATAAGTATTGGCCTGGTTACTGGCGATAACGGCCAATTTGCCCTTTTAACAGATATTGAAGGCTTGGAAGACCATCTGGGCGACATGGACTTTAAAGTTACCGGCACAGCTGATGGAATAACAGCCGTGCAAATGGATATGAAAATTAACGGCCTCAGCAAAGAAATTGTAGAAGGTGCAATGGCTCAGGCCAAGGAAGCACGTCTCGAAATCCTTGAAGTGATGAAGCAATCGCTGGCAGAAACACGAAGCCAGATGAGTCCATATGCTCCCCGTATGCACAAGATAACCATTAACCCTGAGAAAATTGGTTCGGTAATAGGCCCTGGCGGTAAGGTTATCCGCAACATTATTGAAGTCAGCGGTGCAACCGTTGATATTGAAGATGATGGTTCAGTCTTTGTTGGAGCCGCTAACGAAGAGGCAGCCAACACAGCCATTAAAATGATTAACGACCTGACCCGGGAAGTTGAAGTTGGCACTATTTATACTGGCAAGGTTACACGATTGATGAATTTTGGAGCTTTCGTTGAAGTACTGCCGGGTAAAGAAGGCCTCGTTCACATAAGCGAACTTGCCGATTACAGGGTCGACAAAGTTGAAGATATTGTTAAACTTGGGGATGAGATAACTGTTAAAGTTACTGATATTGACTCTCAAGGCCGGGTAAATCTTTCTCGCCGTGTTCTATTAACCGGTGCTCAGGATAGATCAGATTCTGAAAAGCAGCAGGGTGGCCAGTTTAGGGATCGCCGCTCTTCCAACCAGTCAAACCGCCCTGGCAGATTCAAGCGCTAGGGAGGTAACTATGGGGAAAACAAAGGTAATTGTCCACGGTATTCGGGGCAGGATGGGACAAGCTGTAGTTTGTGCTGTATGTGCCGAACAGGACATGGACCTTGTTTGCGGCATTGACAGAACCACGGGCAACCTTAATCTTCCCGATGACACCGGCGCTATGCCAGTGTATGGGAATGTTACCGAAGCTCTGGACAACCATCCTGCAGACGTAGTAATAGATTTTTCGCTCGCGTGCGCCCTACTCCCCCTTGCCAAAGAAATTCTGCCACGTGGCGTACGCCTGGTAAGCGGAACTACCGGCATGGAAGACAAAGACCTGGCAGAAATCAGCGCATTGTCTAAAACCCATGAAACCGGGGTGGTTTATGCCACCAATTATGCGATTGCGCCAGTGATGATGATGTACCTTTCCCGCCTCGCATCCAAATACTTCAACCATGCTGAAATTATTGAACTGCACCATGAAAAGAAAATTGATGCTCCTTCCGGCACTGCACTGAGCACGGCGGACGGTATGGTTAAATCTCGCGGCAAACCTTTTATTGCCCCCGATGCCGTCTGGGACGAGCCTTCCCGAGGGCTTATGCGTGATGGCGTAGCCATACATAGTGTGCGCCTGCCGGGAATTCTCGCCAGGCAGGAGATCATCTTGGGCGCTTTGGGTCAAACCCTTACGATATCTTCTGACACCGTAAGTAGAGATTGTTACATGCCGGGTGTTATAATGGCAACTCGCAAGGTTATGACCATCAGCGAGATGGTAACTGGCCTTGATACACTATTAGGTTTATAGGAGGCAACGTGCAGTACTCAAGAGACAGGAAATATAACGTAGCTATCCTCGGCGCAACCGGTATGGTAGGTCAACAATTTATCCAGATCCTGCAGGAGCGCAAGTTTCCCATTTCGAATCTTAGACTGCTTGCTTCAGATCGCTCTGCAGGCAAGGTAATAAACTTTAATGGGACTGACATAATTACTGAAGAAGTAAATGCCAACTCTTTTAAAGAAGTCGAAATAGCTTTCTTTGCAGTTGGCTCTGACGTCTCCCGATACTACGCACCTATTGCCAACAAGCAGGGCACCATTGTTATTGACAATAGCGCCGCTTTCCGCATGGACACACGAGTGCCGTTGGTTGTGCCCGAAATTAACCCCGAAGATATTGCCAAACACAATGGCATAATATCCAACCCTAACTGTTCTACTATTCAAATGGTAGCAGCGCTCTTCCCATTGCATAAAGTAAACCCGATTAAAAGAATTGTAGTATCTACGTACCAGTCCGTTTCTGGCACTGGTAAAGCAGCTGTAGTCGAGCTGGAAAACCAGGCACGCCTTGCACTGGATGGTAAAGAAGTAATTCCGCATGTTTACCCCCATCAGATAGCATTCAGTATTTTACCCGAAATTGATGTGTTCCTCGATAACGATTACACTCGCGAAGAATGGAAGATGGTTGAAGAAACACGAAAAATTATGCATGCTCCAAACATAGGAATCTCGGCAACCTGTGTCAGGGTTCCTGTGTTTAACAGCCATTGCGAATCCATAAATGTAGAATTTACTGAGCCAATTTCTCCTGATACTGCAAGGCAAATTCTGGCAAATGCACCGGGTATAAAAATACTGGATGAACCAATTGTCAGCCTGTATCCACTCCCGACTTCGGTTGCAGGCACAGACGAAGTATTTGTTGGCCGCATAAGACAGGACTTTTCCACCATCAACGGGCTTGTGATGTGGGTAGTAGCTGATAATATCCGCAAAGGAGCGGCTTTGAATGCAGTGCAGATTGCTGAAACAATGATACAAAAAGAACAGAATCAAAACAAAGAACAGGAATGAAGATGAAAAAACCAGGCAGGTTGCTTACAGCAATGGTAACTCCGATGAAAGAAAACGGCTCGGTAGATTA
>CAYNLZ010000036.1:4993-8436 GCA_964398255.1 uncultured Dehalococcoidaceae bacterium | reverse complement strand
GGCCCGGCTGGCTCACCTGGGTACTGATTGGCCTTGGTGTGGTAGTTCTTGGTATTCTTGCCTTCTGGATAGGCAGGAGAATTGCCTATTACTCTTACTAGTCCTCGCTTCACTTGTTGAATCCAAAGCCCCCTTTACACAAAGGGGGCTTTTTGTTATGTTCACGGATGCATCACCGTGTTTACTTTCCCCTCCGTCATCATGAGGAGCACGCAGTGCGACGTAATGATCTGGAGCTTCACCAGAGTTCCCGATTGGTCAGAGCGGCGCGTGACAGTTCCTTCCCTTCGCTCTAGGAAGACATATTTTTATTTGTGGTGGTGCACTGGATGATTTGTTTTACGCATAGTATGCGTGTTTACCATGGCCGGCATAGCTCCTGACAGATCCTTCGGCCGTAAACGGCCTCTAGGATGGCAGAGTTAGCAGTAGAATGACGTTTGCCCCCCCACCTGTCATCTTGGAGGAGGGCACCAGCCCGACGAAAGATCTGGAAATTCACCGGAGTTCGCGTGTTTTCGTATAGCCTCGGACAATTCGAAAGAGTTCCTTCGCTTCGCTCCAGGAAGACAGAAAAAAATGCTCTAGGAAGACAAAGTTTACGTTAGGATGACAAAATTTGCGATGGAATGACAATTTTTCCGAGCTTAGTAACGAGATTACGCCTGTTACCTATTGACACAATTTTGGTAAATCTATAATCTTAATCGTAGAGACACACCTTTATATTTTTAAAAAGAGGTGAAGTATGAAAAACACTGTTATTGGCAAGTTCCTTGCGGTAATTGTTGGGGTTGCACTGCTGTTTTCTGTAGCTCCCTTAACAAACGTTTCCGCCGCGGCTGTCATTGCCATTGGGCCTGAGAGTGGCACCGTTGGCACACGTGTTTCAGTACAGGGACAAAATTTTGAACAAGATACCTCTTACGATATTTATTTTTCCAGCCAGGATACAAATATTTCCACCCCGCGACACATTTCAATAGATATTGGTCGATTCAAAAAAGTGCTTACTGCCAGCACAACCTTCTTCCCTAGCTTTAATGCTGTTTTCGACGTGCCGGATAAGCTGGATACCGCAACCGGTGGTCAATATGAAATAACCCACGATGGTGATTATTATGTGTATGTTACCGAAGCAGGAAGAACACTGATACTTGCCAAAGCCGTATTCAGGATGACTGGTTTTGCACAGGTGGTAGTGGATCCGGCAAGTGGCAACGTGGGAGGCGGAGTAATCATTACCGGTACAGGGTACGTACCGGGTGAGACGGTTGCTATTGCCTGGGATAACCGGGATGTTACCAATACGCACGTTGGCGGGACAAACGTAGTAAATGAAGCTGGAAAGTTTGTGTTAACTTTTACTATTCCGGACAGCGTTTATGGACTTCATCACATACGGGTAATCGGCTCGTATAGTGAAACTATTGTGAAAGAATATACTGTTCTGCCGGAGATAAGGCTTAACAAGACTACAGCCCAGAGCGGGGATCAGGTTTCAATTACAGGTTCTGGCTTTGGTGCCTCACGCAATGTGATTTTTTCTCTGGGTGGGGAAATTGTGAACGTGGAATGGGTACTGGAGGAGAGTGAGCGTACAGACGAAACGGGGAGATTTGTAGTTAATATGGTTGTGCCTGATGTTGTTCCTGGCGAATATATGCTGGTGGCAACTGATGCTTCTTCAGGTGTGGCGAGTGCGGAAAAGAGTTTTACCGTTGAAGCTCCTCCGCTTAATAGACAGCTTGAGCTTGGCCTTGTGAATGGCAGGGCCGGTGACACTATGATTGTGAGCGGGAAGGAGTTTCTTCCAAACCGTACCATAATGCTTACTATAGACGGTATAGTAGAAAAGGCGCTAAGCCCGATAACAACTGATGAAGACGGTTCTTTTATCGGTAGTTTTGAAATACCCTTATTGCCACACGGCTTGCATGTTGTCGAAGCGAGCGATGGAGTTGGTAGCTCTACTGCCATCTTCAGTGTCACAAGGGTACTGGAGATTACACCACTTGAAGGCAAGGCTGGGACTATAGTTACAGTTACGGGTACCGGGCTTGAAGCCGGTATTGCGGTTTTAGTTTACTTTGATGATGCGTTTGTTGTAACTGACCCGTCAGGTGTGCATGCCGGAGAAGATGGGACTGTCAACTTTACCTTTGCAATTCCTGCGTGCCCTCCCGGTAACCATGTGATTAAGGTGCGGACGGACACGTTCACAGTGACTGAGACTTTCATTACGGCGGCGAAAGTGACTGTTGACCCTGATGTCACGATGGTCGGCAGGGTGGTTACGATTTCTGCAAATGGATTTGCGCCAAATAGCCCGCTTGTTTTGAGCCTGAATGGTATTAAGGTTGAGGGGATTGATACTGGCGCTTATGGTGCGGTGGATATTATTTACACCGTCCCGCATGTGCCAGATGGCACCTATGCCCTGAAGATAGAGGCAGGTGGGGTGGTGATAGCTAAAGATATTACCCTGGTTGCTAACGCTTCTTTTAGCATTACAAAGGGTGCAGTTGGCGATATTGTTGAGGTTAGCGGGTCTGGATTCTGGCCGGGAAAGATTATTGATGTGAAGTGGGATGGCGAGGTGTTATCCGGAACGGTGGTGGTGGATAGCGAAGGAGCCTTTAAGGTGATATTTAAGGTCCCGCCTGCGGTTGCGGGAGGTCACGTGCTAACGGTGAGCGATGGTGTTATAACTAAAGAGGAGACCTTTAACGTTGAAAAGACGGCTCCAGCGGCACCAGCATTATTAGAACCCGCCGATAAAACCAAGGTTGGAGGAGGCTCGGCTTTTAAATGGGGACCCGTCACTTACCCGATTATGGATATTACTTATGATTTACAGATACTCCGCGGAACTGAAGTCGGTGAATTGGTGCTGGAAAAGACAGGGCTTGAGGATGCGAATTATAAACTGACAAGTGACGATAAGCTGGACAAAGCTGGCAAGGATGATCCTTACTACTGGCGTGTAAGAGCAGTTGATGAAGTTGGTAATGCGAGCCCATGGTCTGAAGTTAGTGAGTTTTATTATGGTTTTATCTGGCCGATGTGGGCGACGTGGGTGTTGGTGGGTTTGGCAGTTGTAATTATTGCTGTGGTTGTTTATATTTTCCGCTGGCGGATATTGGACCTGTTTTAGAGGCGTTTTTCCTAAACCATGTTTTTTGAGAATGAGCTGTGTTCACCATAGCCGGCATTGTTCGTTACAGGTCCTCACGTCGCACTGCGTGCTCCTCAGGACGACGGAGGGGGTGTGGTTGGCGTGCTCATCAGGGCGATAGTGTTAGTGAGTGCTTCTCTGGGTGACGGGAGTCATTGCACGCTCATCAGGACGACGGAGGGGTCGCACTACTTGCTTCTCAGGACGACGGAGGGGGTGTGGTTGGCGTGCTCATCAGGGCGATAGTGTTAGTGAGTGCTTCTCT
>CAYNLZ010000036.1:0-4893 GCA_964398255.1 uncultured Dehalococcoidaceae bacterium | reverse complement strand
GAGGGGGTGTGGTTGGCGTGCTCATCAGGGCGATAGTGTTAGTGAGTGCTTCTCTGGGTGACGGGAGTCATTGCACGCTCATCAGGACGACGGTAGTGAGCGCTGGTGCTTAAGATGACAGAAGGGCGTCACTTTCCTTTAGCAAGGCGTGGATGGAAACCGAGAGAGGCATGAACGGTGAGTGCCAGGCTCATCAGAAAATCATCATGCCCATCACTCCTGTCAACATAGAAATTTAAATTTTGTCCTGCCTGGTAGAAAGCCTTGGCGCGCTCGGCCTCGTGCCAGAAACGCTTGTGTTCCTGACTACTGTCTGAGCGGTACATTTGCAGTCTGCCGGAATTAACTGCGGCCAGTAGTTCAAATCCCAATTTTGACTTGGATTTGGTTGTAAATACAAATGGTTCTACCCGTGAACCAAGGCTGGACTTGAGAAAAGAGGCTACAGGCTGACCGATGCCGGTGCTGTCGATAACTATCTTGCGGCATTTCCAGTGACGACCCAGTAACTCCTTTAATTTCTGGTGCTGGGTGGCATGGTTTTCTCCTGTCCATGCATAGTGTTCAACGATTTTAATCAAGGGCTCGTTGGAACTGGTGGGAAAGCTGGTTTCTGCAATTGTAATTACTGTGGAATCTTGCCGTGGTTTTGTATCTGCAAGGTGGTTATAGGCTTCTTCAGCTTCGCCGGCTATATCGACGCCGGCTATATAAGCTTTGCCTGGCTCAGGGTGAGATGACCGGTTGTGTTTCCCCCGCATTAAAGCGAGCATTTCGCGGCTGAAAAAGCCCCCGCCAGAACTGATGGGTTTTAACAGATATTGTGTCTGGAAGAGAGGGTGGCTTTCACCAAGACGAGAGCGTTCATTTTCAACGTAATTTGCGTAATCCGGATTGTATTTGGCAACTTCCTCCCAGTTATATTCAAAGTGCCTGCGAACGCCGTCGTGTGCTTCAAGCTCGAGATTGGTTTGTTTTACTTCTTCAAGCAGAGTGGAAGAATCCCATGCTGTACCGTATAAAACAGTGGTCACATTAGTTGAAGCACCCATAGGTTTGAAATCACGGCTGAACTTTGTTTTATCAATATCCTGCGCTTCGTCAATTTCCAAAAGCAGATGGGCAGTATTACCGACGGTATTAGCTGATTTGTCTGCTGAGAGAAAGATGGCCCGGCAATTACCGAGACTTATGATGTAACCCATGCTGGAACGCCACAAATTCGAAAATCCGACGTCGTTCAACCTATCCTTGAGCCTTTGCATGGAGATGACAGTTTGAGGTTTAAACGTGGGTGCACACTTGATAATGTTTTTAGGAGGAGAGTCTAAAAAGAGTGTGAGCAATAAAAGCTCCATTTGGGCTGACAATTCGTTCTTGCCACCCTGACGCGATATTTCTACTGTGAACGTGTAACCCTTTTTCTCAAACACACTGGAGAGGACCGCCCGGGCGATTTCCTGCTGGTAAGGGCGGAGTTTATTTACCAATAAAATTACCCAGGCTCAGCCCGAGAGGGAGGGCCACATCGCGCAGGACGTTCCCAACAGCATCTTTCAAACCCTGCTTGTCGTTCTTGTTGAGGTTATAACGTGTTCGAACCAGGCTTGTCAGAGTAGTCATGCCACGGCTGAGTAATTCGATATTATCCGGGTCATATTTTAATATACCCTGGATTTTTACCCGCATGAGGGCAATTTCTTCATCGAGCCCTTCTGCCAGCATGGCACTTTCCATTTCTATTTGCTCCTCCGGTGTGAGATACCGAGCGTAAAAGCCATGTTTTCGTGCATTTTGGTTGCCCGGTTGCGCCCCTCGTTGTTTTGGTTGCTTTTTCATATATTTCCATAGTAGCATCGGTTATGCCTGTCTGCCACCGTGGTTTGGCGCATTTTCCCGTTAATTGTTGATATGTTACAATTACAAGATAAGCCTAAAACAGTTGGTGACTATTGCAGATTCATTCTTTAAATCAATTAGTGGTGCCCTTCGACGGGTCACTTGCTGCAGAAATCACCCTGCCTTATGTTGTTGAACTGGCAAACGCTTCGAACGCGCACATACATCTGGTTAAAGTTTCTGAATCCACCTCAGCCTCATCTGAATTTAAAAGCATTGCATATCTTGAAAAGATAGCCAACCGCCTTGAGGGCCAATTTTCCAACCTTCCTTCGGGAATTACCTTGCAGGCATTAACTGGCAATCCAGCCAGTGAGATTCTGAAATATGCAGACTCTGCAGATGTTGATCTGGTTGTTATCTCCAGCCGTGGCGCAAACGATGACCCCCGGTGGTCGCTTGGTTCAGTCGCGGATAAAATCCTCCGCGCCACCGAAAAACCGGTTTTGCTCATTAAAAAACCTATAGCTGTCAGAGGAAAGAGAAGAAAAAAATTAATTAAAAGGATTCTCTTGCCTCTGGACGGTTCAAGTGCTGGTGAATCAGCAATGCCGCTTGCAACAGAAATGGCCTTTTCGTTAAAAGCAAGGACAATATTGTTACGAGTTGTGGCACAGCCAATGCTTCGGCATGGTTTAGCGGATGACTTTTTTGATGAAATGCCTATTGAGCTTATTGAGCAGGCAGGAAAGAGTGAAGAAACCAGGAAAAGAGCAGTAAAAAAATATCTTCATAGTGTTGAGTTAAAAATAAAAGAACGTAAGATATCCTCTTCTTCGATAGTGGTTGTTGGCCAACCGGCCGAGCAGATTCTGGATTTTGCTGATGCAAATAATATTGACCTGATAGCTTTGTCCAGCCACGGAAGAAGTAGGAGAAGCCGTTGGGCTTTTGGTTGTATTGCTGACAAGTTGCTACACGCTGGTGGCAAGCCGGTTTTACTGGTAAAAGCCGCTTAAAACAGTGTTAGAAATTTATATAAAATCTGGTCAGGTCCATATTATTGGATTTGGTTGATACCAGGGGGCGAAAACGTGATCAAGAATATGAAAAGCACTGCCTGGGAGGTAATCCAGGCGATGTCGCCCATAGTTGTGGTAATAATCTTGCTGCAGTTTACGGTGATCCATGCTCCGACTGAAATGTTTATTCGGTTTTTAATCGGCGCCCTTATGACGACAATCGGTTCCTTCTTTTTTCTACTGGGTGTCAGGACTGGCATTGTCCCGATGGGCCGGGATATCGGTGCCGAGTTGCCCCAGCATGGTTCTCTGCCACTTATTATAGTTGTAGGATTGGTATTTGGTTTTGCGGTAACAGTCGCTGAGCCCGGTGTTATGGTGCTTAACAGCATGGCACTTGAAGCTGGAGCAGGGTCAGGGCATGCGTTGGTGTACGTTATTTCCATTGGACTGGCCTTGATGTTCACTGTGGCATTGCTGAGAGTCATTGTTGGATTCCCGATGAAATACTTGCTTGCCATTGTTTACTCTATTGCACTTATCCTTATTATTTTTGCGCCACCAGAGTTGATACCAATTGCCTTTGACAGCGGCGGGACTTCGGCAGGCTCATTTACGGTGCCGATGCTACTGGCACTTGGAATGGGGTTCACATCGGTGCTTGCCGGCCGCTCGGCTTTATCTGATGGGTTTGGGCTTGTTGGAATCGCTTGTGCCGGCCCCATAATCGGTATTCTGCTGTGGGGGATAATAACTTTCTAATGAATTTAAATGTTTTTGAAGGTATCGGTAGTGTAATAACTGATGTTGCAACTCCTTTGGGTTTATTGCTTGGTTTCTTTGCGATATTCCAGATATTTTTCTTGAAGCGTTCTTTCAAGCAAGTTTTGATACTTCTTAGAGGTTTGCTTTTTGCTTTTATCGGGCTTGTATTCTTTATACAGGGTATAAATATTGCATTTTCGCCAATGGGGCAGTATATTGGTGAGCTGTTTGGAGGCTCTGAATATACATGGGCATTGATTCCAATGGGTTTTGTTCTTGGGTTTTTAATTACTCTTGCCGAGCCGCAGGTACGGGTGCAGTGTGATATGATTGAAGAAGCATCCAGCGGCTACTTGCGGGCAAAAGCTATTCTGATTATACTCTGTACTGCTGTTGGAGCCTTTGGTGCATTAGCGATGGCAAGAACTGTTTATGGTATACCGATACAGTACATCATCGTCCCTGGTTATATTATTGCTATTGTGCTACTATTCTTTGCCGATAAGGATTTTATACCTATAGCTTTTGATTCTGGCAGTATTGCGACTGGGCCATTAACAGTTGCATTCATGATGGGATTGACTTTTGGTGCTGCATCGATACTCGATGGGCGGAGCGTGTTAGCTGATGGGTTCGGCTTGATAGGCATTATCACTCTAGCGCCTATATTATCCATTCTATTATTGAGCTTGGTGTATCCAATAAAACCAAGCCAAGGAGGTCAGGAAGATGACTCAGGAGAGCAAGTCACTGATAGTGAGCATAGTTAAAAAAGGGCACGGCGATGATGTTATTGACGCGTCCATGGAGGCAGGAGCCAGAGGCGGCACCCTGATATTTGGCAGAGGAATTGGCCCCAGAGAAAAAAAGAAGATATTGGGTGTTGCAATTGAACCGGAGAAAGAGATTGTCTTTACTATCGTGTCGACTGATATAGTCGAATATGTTATGGATGCTATTATCCAGGCCGTCAGATTGGCTGAACCTGGGCAGGGCGTAGTTTTTTCTGTGGTTCTTGATAAAATTGCTGGTATTTCGCAAGAGGTATTGCAAGAGTTGGAGGAAGGGTCTGAAGGGGCTTCTACGGAGGCGGAGCAATCTGACTCAGTTGAAAAAGCAGACGGCGAAGTTGAAGATGCCTCCGCGGATGCTGAGATATCAGGCGATGAAGCCGAAAATGTTTCCACGGATGTTGAAAAATCGGATGACGAAGCTGATAAATCAGACGAAAAGTGTGATTAACTGAAAATAATCTGCCAAAACAACC
>CAYNLZ010000035.1:6696-8784 GCA_964398255.1 uncultured Dehalococcoidaceae bacterium | reverse complement strand
GGTCAGCTTTAAGTGCTTTTCTCCAAAAAGCTCTGTTTCTATAAAGGTCTTATGAATATTTTTGTAAGCATCCTCGTTATAATCGATAAGGGCAATTTCTTTAGTTACTTTTATAAGTTCATCCTGTTCTAGGGTGGAAAATTGGTCTGAATCATGAGATGCAAGCAGATTGACCAAGACTTTTTGTTCGATTTCCAGCTTCTCTTTTGCCTGTGAGCTTCCACTGATTTTGTGTTGTAATACGCTTATGTTTTTCTGATTTTGCAATACCCTATTTTGCAAGTCTGTTTGGCGTGCTTTCAGCGTAGCCATCTCTGAATTTAACTTTCTTATGGTCTCAGATTGGCGAGCTGAAAAATCCCTGATGGCAGCGGCCAGGTCAGTTTTTTCTCCGAGGTATTTTTTAATAATCAAGTTACGCTCTTCGTCATCCAGCGGTTTTTCGCATAGCGGACAATGTGGTTCAGTATTGTCTGAAACCAGCTTTATCCTTTCGTCAACGTCGCTTGTTTTTTCACTCGCTTGTTTGGATTGAATTTTAATTTCCTTGAGTTCTTCTTCCAGGCTTTTTACGTAGTTTTCGACAGTTCTGAGTTCTTCTTGTTGCTTTTTAAGTATGTTCTGATCTGCATCAGCTTTTTCCAGCTCAGAGTGCAGTTGAGGATACTGCGAACTCTCTTTTTCCAGCTCTGCTACATTTCGTTTAGTAACCTCTATCTGGCTATTAAGCTTGGCTCTCTCTTGGGCAATAGATCTTTCCAGCGCATTTTTTTTCTCAGTCAAGCGTCGCAACTGATCCAATTGCAGCCCCATTTGTTCAAAGCCTTTTTTAGCAGCGGTATAACGGCTGAAGCCTTCTTCTATAACGTCGGATTGTTGTAATAATTCATCATACGCTGTGATTAATTCCCGAGATGTCCTGACGCTTCTTTCCCAGCCAGATAGTTGTTTTTCGCGCTCGTTGGAATCGGCCTTCAGCCGATTTAATTGCTCCTGACGGTCTTGCAAAGAACGAGCTTGTTGTCCGAGGTTGTCCAGGGTGGTTTTTATCTGCTGGTGTTTTTTATCTTCTTCTTCAAGGGTAATCATTGCCTTTTGTAAGTTAGATGACACCTCTTCATGGGTTTCGAGCTCTGTTTTCATTTCAGCGATTGACCGCTCTGTAATTTCTTTTTCTCCCTGTTTCCCTCTGGCTTTTTGGCGGGCCAGGTCAGCTAGCTCTTCATACGTTTCCAGTTTTAAAATGCTGGCAAGCACTTCTTTTCTATTAGCTGGTGTTTGCCGGGTGAACTCGTCAGCGTGCCCCTGGCGTAGGTAGGCGCTGTTGATGAAAGTGTCATAATCCATACGGAGCAGGGTTTTTATCGAATCTTGTGTTTTGGATATAGTGTCGCCAGTAATGGGTTTAAACCCTGCATCGGAAAAGATCAAGAGGTCAAGGCCGGACATACCCGCGGAGCCCGGTTTTTTTCCTTTGCTGCGTTTACGGATAATGCGATAAAGGTTATCCGAAGCATTGAAATCAAATTCAACCTCTGTGTTAGTGGTGCCGGTGGATATAAGATCATCATCGCTTGTTGCGCGGGTTTTTCCCCATAGCGCCCAAGTTATAGCGTCGATAAGGGAAGATTTGCCAGCTCCATTGTCGCCAGAAATGCAGGCAGTGTGGATGCCTGCAAAAGAAATTGCCGGCAGGTCTCCCCGATATGACATAAAGTTATTTAGTTTGAGACGTACTGGTATCACTTGCTATTCGAGATAGTCCTTCAGTTTGCGACTTCTGCTCGGATGGCGTAATTTGCGTAAGGCTTTGGCTTCTATTTGTCGGATACGTTCACGAGTGACATTAAATTCCTTACCGACTTCTTCAAGTGTTCTTGCACGCCCATCCTCAAGACCAAACCGAAGTTGGAGAACTCTCTTTTCTCGTTGCGTCAAGCTGCCAAGCACTTCGCCAATTTGTTCCTTTAATAATTGTCGGGAAGCAGCATCAGGTGGAGGGACGACATTCTGGTCTTCAATGAAGTCTCCAAGGTGGCTGTCTTCCTCTTCGCCAATTGGCGCTTCCAGCGATACCGGCAGTTGGCT
>CAYNLZ010000035.1:3558-6596 GCA_964398255.1 uncultured Dehalococcoidaceae bacterium | reverse complement strand
GCTTCAAATTCAGTTGTTTTCAAGTAATTTGTAAGTTTACTGTCTTTCATCTCAACAGAATCAATAAAGTCTTGGTCGTGAGCCAATTCCCCAATATTTTCCAGGGTGGCCTTTTCCGGAAGGGCTGTTATCACTTCTTCCGGCAGGAGTCGTATATTCAAAGAAATATTTATCAATTCCTGTTGGACTTCTCCAAGAGTCTTGCCAGTTTTATTAGCGATGCTTTGCGTAATACTTGGGTCAATTTCGTTGACAAGATTTTGTAAAATTGCGGGTTCGGTTATCGCTTTTTTAAAATTGACAGAGGTGTCAAGCCCAAGTTCTTCCTGGAACAAGCGGAAAGTTTCCTTGGCGTCCCCCAAGTCGACGAGCATATTCAGCACTATACGGAGGGGCGTTGGAGCAACTCCATTTGTATCTATATAATTTTCACGGATTTCACGAATACGTTTGCCGGCTTCCATCTTTTTTGCCAGCATTTTTTCTTCATCTGCGGTTAACAGGGCTACGCGTCCGATTTCATGCAGATACATTCGCACCGGATCATCAGTAACTCCATGGTCGTCTATTTGATCCAGTGTTATTATTACTTCTTCCTCTTCCTCAGCTTCAAGATCTTCGTCAATATCTGCGTCAGAGTTCAAGTCATCTTCGCTTAAACTTTCATCTGAAGGATCCCCTTCATCCATTTCATCCACTTCGTCGTTAATCTCAAGATCTTCCTTCTTCTTTTTATTTACTGCCATTAGTAGCGCTCTCCCCTTTTATTCTGTCCAGACTTCTGGATTTTTCATAAAATACTTCTCTTAATTCCTGATTTACATCAAAACCCTGCTTTACCAGGGCGGTCCTTTCTTCTTCTGTCAGATCCATCGATGCCAGGATAGCCTCCTGATTTTGTAGCAACCGCCTTAAATAACTTTCTTTCAACAGCAATATGATTTCTTTTAGTTTGTTTTCCAGATTGCGTGAGGAAAGCGTTCTAGTTGCTAATTGGTTGTAATATTCGAGTGTTGCTCCATCAAGTAATTCTCGTGCTGTTTCGGGGCCGTTGTTTGTACGCAACGCAGAAAAAATCTCGGTATTTTCACTATTGGCAAAATACTCCTGTTTTAATCCATGAGCGTTTTCCCAAAGCTCTGGATATTGTATCAGTAATGCAAGACAAAATTCTTCGCGAGGGTTTGAAAACAGCTTATCTTCATTACTCTTAATGCTAACAGACGGAGTGTATTTTCTCTGCCGTTTACGTTCTCCAAGCTTCTTTATAGAGGACTCTAGCCTTTGTTCGTCAACTTTTATCATACTCGATAGTTTTTGCAGATAATGTGCTTGTCGCACGGGGTTTTGAATCTGAGCGATATTTGGCAAGAGTATTTCTGCCAATCGTGATTTTCCCGCAGCACTATCAAGATCAAGATCCCTGGACGCTACAGAAAAGGAGAAATCAAGCAGAGGTTCTGCCCCGTCAAGCAGTTGTTGCCATTCCTCACTAGAGCGGCTAATAACCTCATCAGGGTCCAAGCCTGGAGGAATGAGCGCAACTTTTATCTCGTTTTTAAGCGTGTTCTCGTAATCGACCAGTCTCAGCATTGCTTTTTCACCAGCTTCGTCAGCATCCATGGCAAGGATGATGTTTCCAGTTACCTTTTTTATAGCCTCTAACTGGTGTTCGCCGATAGCGGTTCCCATAGCAGCGACCGTATTTTTAAAACCATTCTGGTGAGAAATAATAACGTCAATATAACCTTCAACTATAATAATGACATCCTGTTTTCTTGCATCTCCGCGTGCAAGACTGAAACCATAAAGCAAGCTGCTCTTGTCAAAAACCGGAGTTTCAGGTGAGTTCAGATACTTGGGCTGAGAATCATCCATTTTCCGCCCGCCAAAGCCGGCTGTTTTTCCATCGTTGTTGGTGATCGGGAACATTAACCGATTACGGAAGCGGTCAATTATACCAGACTCAACTTCTATTGCCAGCCCTGCTTCCAGTATCTCTTTGATGGAAAAACCACGTTCAGATAAATGTTTTATCAGAGCATCATTGCTTGAAGAGCTATATCCAAGTTTAAAAGTTGCCAGTGAGTTTGCGTCAATACCTCTTTTATTTATATAAATACGAGCTTTTTCAGCTTCAGGAGAGTTTTTCAGTTGTTCATAAAAAAACTCATTGGCAACATCATTGGCTTCATACAACCGGCTGTATTTTTTGTTATCTTCCCTTTGCCTGGCAGGGGATGGCAAGACAACACCGGCTCTGGATGCAAGCATCTTTAGAGCTTCGGTGAAATCCAACCCTTCTTTTTTCATTACTAGCGAAAAAATGTCACCACCGGTTGAGCAGGCGCCGAAACAGTGCCAGCGCTGTTGGTCGGCAAAAACAAAGAACGAGCCATGTTTTTCTTGGTGAAAAGGACAAACGCCTTTGAAATTCTTGCCTGATTTTGAAAGGTTGGTGTATTGCCCGGCTATTTCGACAATATCTAGCTTTTGTTTGATTTCTTCGATTACACTCATCGGCACCCTTATTATACTATATTAATGGGTTTACATAAAAACTAGAGAGAGCGTATCAGATTCAGCTTTTTTGCCAGCTCATAAGCGTAATGATCTGTCATGCCGGCAATGTAGTCCACGGCCGCCCTTTCAACACTGTTCTGGCTGGTTTCCAGAAAGTTGTCAGGCATGACCTTTGGGTGGGCGCAAAGGTAGGTATACAGGTTTGCCACGATTTGTCGGGCGGGTTCTGTCGCGCGGACCATGGACTTAATTTTATATACGCGGGAAAAGAGAAAGTCTTTCAGGTCGCTGGCAGCTTCTGTCATAGTTTGGCTCATGTTTATTCCCACTGTTTTCGTCGGAGCGTCAACTTGGCCGGTAACAGCCCAGGAATGGGCAATAATGTCAGTCACCATGTTGTTAATCCGTTCACGGTGAGTGCTGCCCATAACTTTTATTGAAGATGCTGGAAGGTCGTGTGGTTCTATCAATCCCGCGCGTATTGCGTCTTCAACATCGTGGTTAATATAAGTGAC
>CAYNLZ010000035.1:0-3458 GCA_964398255.1 uncultured Dehalococcoidaceae bacterium | reverse complement strand
CGGCTTAACTGACTTTTACACGCATAGGGTGACAGGAGCGCCAGTTCTCTTTCTTCTGATCGAAGACGGATTTGGCACTTTTCCAGCATTATTTTTTCAGCTTTGCTTCCACCTTGGAAATTATCTCGCGGCTGGTGCCTATCATATCTGGGCTGACCGAAACAGAGGTGATGCCCCAGTTTACTAACTTTTCAGTCAATTCCGGATAAACAGACGGCGCCTGTCCGCAGATGGAAGAAGTGACCCCCATTTCTTTTGAGACAGTTACGGCTCTTTCCAGAGCTATGAGCACGGCTTCATTGCGTTCGTCAAATGTTTGCGCGAGACGATCAGAATCACGGTCAATACCTAAAATAAGTTGAGTCAAGTCATTTGACCCGATGGAAATGCCATCTATTCCAACGCTTAGGAATTTGTCAATAAGGAAGATATTGGAGGGTATTTCTACCATCATCCATAAGCGGAAATCCTTTGAGCGTTTGAGGCCTTCAGACTCAAGGATATCCTTGGTTGTTTGTAGTTCGTTAATCGTACGGACGAATGGAATCATTACCCAGAGGTTATTATAATCTTTACGAACTTTTTTGATAGCTTCTATTTCCAGCTTAAACGAATCAATATCGGTAATGTACCGGGACGCACCGCGGTATCCCAGCATTGGATTTTCTTCTATCTCTTCAAATTCTCTTCCGCCAATAAGGTCGCGATATTCGTTCGTTTTAAAATCAGTTGTCCGGTACACTACTGGCCTGGGATAAAAAGCTTTGGCGAAAGATAATATATTCTTGTAAAGTTTATCAACAAATTCATAGCCACGTTTTTGTTTTAGCATGTATTTGGGATGTTCGCCAATTCGGGCAATCATGAATTCTGCTCTTAGAAGCCCGACGCCGTCTACATTTCTTGCTGCTATTGATTCAGCAAGTTCAGGTTGGGCGAGGTTTACATAAACTCTTGTTTTGGTTTCAATCGCTTCTTTTAATATATTGGTGGTATAGAAAGCTGCTGAAGGAACGCCTACCTTCCCTTCATATACTCTGCCATGGCTACCATCTACGGTAATTATCTGGTCATTAGCCAATTTGCCGGTTGCCTGGCTGGCTCCGACAACGCAAGGTATTCCCAGCTCGCGGCTGACAATTGCTGCATGTGCAGTGCGTCCGCCACGGTCGGTTAAAATAGCGGCTGCTCTTTTCATGGCTGGTACAAAATCAGGCGTTGTCATTTCGGCAACCATGATATCACCTATTCCAACCTGGTCGAGTTGGGTAGCATCAAGAATTATTCTTACTGGCCCGGAAGCCAGGCCAGGAGAAGCAGCGTCTCCAGTAAGTAGCACCGGTGCGTCTATCTCTATGTCTTCTTCCATGCTTTCCTTAAGTGCGGTAACCGGCCTGGACTGAACAATAAAAAAAGTATTGTTCTCTCTGGCCCACTCGATGTCTTGTGGTTGGCCGTAATGCTCTTCAATGAGCTTGCCCATATTTGCCAGTTGTATAATTTCGGCATCTGTAAGCTTTTGTTCTTTTTGTATTCTTTCTGGTAGTTGTAGCCAGATGTTGGGGTCCTTTTCGCCAGATTTGGGGTTACGGGTGATTTGCTGTTCCTGACGGCTGATTTTTTTTGAGATGGTCTTCACATTTTCCTTGTCTATAATATAAAGGTCCGGACTCACTTCTCCTGAGACCAGACCTTCACCTAGCCCGTATATCGCTTCAATTACCATCTTTGTTGTATCACTGGTGACCGGCTCTACAGTAAACATCACTCCTGAAGTGCGTGAGTTTACCATCCTTTGGATTGGTACTGCGATTCCAACTTTTAGGTGTTCAAATCCTTGTTCTTCACGATAATAAATAGCGCGTGATTCGAATAATGATGCCCAGCAATTTTGTACTGCCTGGATTACCTTGTCTTCGCCCTCTATATTCAGATAGGTACTCTGTTGGCCGGCGAATGAAGCCTCTGGAAGATCTTCGGCGGTGGCAGAGGATCTTACTGCTACCAAGCCTTGACCCAACTTTGCATAAGCTTTTTTAATGGCAGTTTTAATGTCTTCTGGCATAGTAGCCGCTGTTATCAATTGTTTTATTTTCTTACTTGTTTCTTGCAGTTGACGAGAATTGTTAGAATCAAGTTTATTTAGCAGAACTTCTATCTTGGCGACCAATTTTGAGTCTTCCATAAAGTCGTAATAAGCTTGAGAGGTGACTATAAAACCTGGAGGTACCGGGATGTTGGCCTGGGTCATTTCGCCAAGATTGGCACCCTTGCCGCCTACCATGGCTATATCGTCTTTACCGACTTCTTTGAACCACACTACGGCCTTTTTCATTCGTAATTTTCTCCTTAGGGTTTTTAAAGTTTTACCATTATAACAATGTTGAGGTGTTTGAATAAAGTCTGTCTTTTTGTAAGTTGGAAGTGAAAATTAAAAGCACACTACATTATAAAACATAAGTGCAAATATTTGACAGTACTATTTGCGCAGAGTAGAATTTCCCTGCGAAGGCAATCTGTTGTTAAGATAGCAAGGAGGCTTAAAAAATGATTGAAGTAACTATTGATAGTGTCCGAATCGGCTTGATGAACCGAAAACCGGAATATCAGTATGTAGTTCTTTTGAGAGAGCGAAGTGGTAAACGCTTCCTTCCGATATTTATTGGTCAGGCAGAAGCCCGCGCAATCCTTATTAAACTGAAGAATGAAACAGTACCACGCCCAATGACGCACGATCTGATTTTGGAAATTATAGAAAATGTCTTTGATGCAACTATAGATAATGTTATTATAAACTCGCTTGAGAATGACATATTTTTCGCTAAAATCAACGTTGGCGTTGATAGCCACCAATATGTAATTGATTCACGTCCCAGTGACGCTCTTGCGTTGGCGCTTAGGGGTGAAGCACCCATTTTCGTCGAAGAGAGTGTTCTTGATAAGGCTGGCATAGCCCTCGACAGAGACAAGGAAACCGATGATCTTGTTGTGGATAGTACTGACGAACTTGAAGCAGAAGAAAAGAGCCGCAAGGTGAGTGAAGAAGAAATCAAGAAGCTTGGCGTTTTTCGTGAGTTTATCGACACTCTTGACCTTGAAGATTTCGGTAAAAACAAATCTTGACCGGTGCGGAATATTAAAAGACAGCCTGGAAGCAATATATTATTTTGAATATTAAAATTGGCAAGATTCAGGCTTTTGACTTGCTTTGAGTTGGTTTGTTATGCTATCATCCTGGAAACAAAATTACAGGTCTTGCCGATTTGAATCGTAATATTATCATGTGCGTGAGCTTGGCTGGAAGTTTTAGATAGGTGCTTGTTAATATTTGTTGTAACAAAGCTTGGTTTTAACCTTATAGCCCTTTTGATGCCAGGCTTTTTTTATGAGTTTTACAGTTAATTTGAACTATGTAGAATGAGCTTCATTCTTATAAGAATACTTCAGGTAAGGGGGAT
>CAYNLZ010000034.1:0-8944 GCA_964398255.1 uncultured Dehalococcoidaceae bacterium | reverse complement strand
AAAGCAGACGGCTTTCCGACTTATCATCTGGCCAGTATAGTTGACGACAATCTTATGGAAATAAGCCACGTCATGCGGGCAGAGGAATGGATTTCTTCAACCCCAAAGCACGTGCTTTTATATCGTGCCCTGGGTATAACTCCTCCAAAATTTGCGCATTTGCCGATGATACTTGGGCCTGACCGTTCGAAGCTCAGTAAGCGGCATGGGGCCGTGTCAATCACTCAATATCGTGATGATGGGTATTTGCCTGAAGCCATGGTGAATTTTCTGGCTCTTCTTGGCTGGTCTCTGGATGACAAGACCGATATTATTTCTGTAGAGACTCTGGTGGAAAATTTCAGCCTGGAGCGTATTGGAAAAACAGCATCCATATTCAACCGGGAAAAACTGGACTGGATGAATGGAGTTTATATCCGTGATCTGGAAACAAGCAGGCTGGCAGAACTTTCTCTTCCATTTCTTGAGCAGGATTTACCGGCATCAGTTAAGAAGCCGCTCGATTTTGAATATATAAAAGACATCATACCCTTGATACAGGAGAGAGCTAAAACTCTGAAGGAAATTCCAACATTGGTTGATTTTTTCTTTATAGATGAGCTTGAATACCCGGCTGAATTGCTTATCGGAAAGAAAATGGATGCCAGCACTACACAAAAAGCACTGGAATTGACTCTTGAAAAGTTAAAAGATTCCACGGATTTTGACCATTCAAGCCTTGAGCAAATCTTGCGGCCACTCGCTGATGAACTCGGTTTGAAGGCTGGTCAGTTATTTAGCGCTATTCGGGTTGCTGTTACTGGAGTGAAGGTGTCTCCACCGCTTTTTGAAACCATGGCGGTGCTAGGCAGGCAAAAATGCCTGACCCGGCTCGAGCAAGCCATAAAAAAACTTTCATAGGCACAACACTTAAAGGTTTATTGTGGAACATGCTAATAATAAAGTCCCGTATATTTCCTTGTATAATTCTGGCAAACTGGAAGAAAGAGCTGTCCGGCTAAATAAACGGCTGGAAAGTTGTGATATCTGCCCCCGCCAGTGCGGTGTTAACCGATTAGAGGGGGAGCGCGGTTACTGTAACAGTGGAAAAGAGCCAATTGTTGCCAGCTATTGTGACCATCATGGGGAAGAGCCGGCGATATCTGGTACAAAAGGTTCCGGTACTATATTTTTTGGCAATTGTAATCTGGAATGTGTATTTTGCCAGAATCACCAGATAAGCCAAAACCCGCAAGAGCAAGGAAAGAACCAGGTAAGCATAAAGCAACTTGTCGGTTATATGTTAGAGTTGCAGGAGATTGGTTGTCATAACATCAATCTGGTTTCTCCAACGCATTTTATACCACAAATTATGAGTGCTTTGGTTTTGGCAACACGCCAGGGGCTGGCTTTGCCGATTGTCTATAACACCAACAGTTATGATTCACTCGACACATTAAGTGAGCTTGATGGAGTAATCAGCATATATCTGCCCGATATGAAATATGCCGATGACAAAATAGCCCGTAAACTCTCTGGGGTGCCAGATTATACTGAGCGTGCCAGAAGGGCAGTCGCGGAAATGTGGCGGCAGGCTGGTGAGCTTTTGGTGGACAAAAAGGGTGTGGCAATAAAAGGGGTCCTCGTACGCCATTTGGTATTACCGGGAGGGATGGCGGGAAGTCGAAGCACCCTGGAATGGCTGGCAGAAAACGTCAGCCGTGAAGTTGGATTAAGCCTTATGAGCCAATACCATCCTTGTCACAGGGCAAGGGGCTTTCCTGAAATAGCGAGGCCTGTGACACAGCAGGAATACCTGAGTGTGCTAAGAGATGCCAAACAGCTTGGCTTTACGAAAATATTTGCGCAACAAATACAATCAAATAGACTGTACTTGCCAGATTTTAACTCTTTAAGGCCGTTTGGGGACTAGCCTTTACGTTTGCGGTTGACGAAAGCAAAGCGGATCTTGAGGCCGTTACGCCCGTCTTTTTTATTGACATTTTCAATAAAGCTATCGAGTTCAGGGTCTCTCTGCTCTTTTTTTGTGGTTTTCTTAGTCATTGATAAAAGGCTCCGTATGTGTTTTAGTAACAGGGAATTATATCACAGCCCATTGTAAATTCATAATAAACCGCTATAGATGTGCATGGAAGATCTTTGGGCGGCACCAAAAGAATTAAAAACATCAGGGCATTGTATGTTATAGGGTATAATAGGAACCGAAATATTATGAAAACAAATACCAGATTGATTATGGCCATAATCAGTAACATTTTCGAGGTTCTGGCGATTATCTTGATCGTAGAACTTTTGTTACCACGTTGGGATATTAATATCCCGCTGTGGGGGCTTTTCCTGATTGTTATTATCTGGCTGGTGGGGTCTGTTATTATTTATCGCATTGGAAGCCGGGCACTTGACCAGGCCGCACAAGTTGGGCTTACGTTTCCACCGGGTAGTATTGGTGTTGTTGTTAATGATCTGGCGCCGGAGGGGACAATCAAGATACAGGGTGAATATTGGCGCGCATATTCAGAGGAAGTAGCAACAAGTGGACAGGAGGTTGAAGTAATAACTGAAGATGGGATGCTTCTGCTGGTTCGTCCGCTGAAAAAGCAGGTTTAATAGATGCTTCGCGTTGTGTTATAATTCAACTTTATGCGACATTGCGGTGAACGTGCCAACATGGAAATAATTCCTGCTATCGATATACGGGCGGGACAATGCGTGCGTCTATACCAGGGGGATTATTCTGCTGAAACAGTTTATTCGTATAATCCGGTAAGCAAAGCGCAGGAATGGGTATCCCAGGGGGCGACCCGGTTACATGTGGTAGACCTCGATGGTGCCGCCAGCGGGAAAATAGTCAACATTGATATTATCCGCGAAATAGCCCAGGGGTTGATGATTCCGGTGCAGGTGGGCGGTGGAGTACGCACTATTGAGGATATTGAAAGTTTGTTCCGGGCTGGTGTGGACCGTGTTATCCTGGGAACTTCTGCTGTTGAGAACTATGAGCTTGTCAAGGAAGCCTGCCGCCGGTTCAAGGATTCCATAATTGTAGGAATCGATGCCCGTGATGGTAAAGTAGCAATTAAAGGCTGGAAGCAGTCAACCGAAGTCGGGGCGGCTGCACTGGCGTGGGACATGGTACGTCTGGGTGTCAGGCGCTTTATTTATACTGATATCAGCAGGGATGGCACATTGACTGAGCCTAATTTCTGTGCTGTTTTTGAGCTGCTTGATGCCATCAGGACGCCGGTTATTGCCGCTGGTGGAGTTTCCCGGCCGGTTCATCTCAAGGTTCTCAAGCAATTGGGGGTAGAAGGGGTTATTATCGGGAAGGCTCTTTACACGGGGGACATCAATTTGAAACAAGTGCTTGACCAGATAGGTTAAACAATTTTTTATATACCAACACACTAATATTTTTCAGGAGTAACAATTTTGAACGGTCAACTTAAGCTTAAATTGGATGCGAACGGGCTGCTGCCTGCAGTAGTCCAGGATGATAAAACAGGGGAAGTGCTGATGTTGGGTTATATGAACCCTGAAGCGGTCAGGTTGACCCTGGAATCTGGAGAAGCGTGGTTTTATAGCCGCAGTCGTCAGGAAATGTGGCACAAAGGGGCTACATCGGGCAATCGCTTGATCGTTAAAGATGTATTCATAGATTGCGATAATGACACGATTTTGGTTAAGGCTTCGCCGATGGGGCCTACGTGCCACACGGGAGAGCGGACATGTTTCTTCACCAGGCTGACTACGGATCAGCTGGACATATAAGCTGAAGCTGTAGCTGGATCAGGCTCCACAGCCTGCTCGTTTTCATGCCTGATAACTTCCTTTAGAGCGGCGATTGCAACTTCGACTTGCTCATCATCAGGCTCAGCGGTTGTCAGGCTTTGTAACCACATCCCGGGAGCGATAATAATCCTGGCTAAAATATTGGACATGTGGCGCGAACACATCTGGGTTGTTTCGTATCCCAGGGCTGCTATTACCGGAAGGAGCAGGATACGTGTTAATATCATTAACCATAACACCTGTTTTCCAACAAGGCTAAAAACAAGTACTGCCAGCACCATCACTGTGAGAAGGAAGGCAGTTCCGCAGCGGGTGTGAGCAGTAGAATACTTTTGAACATTTTCTGGCTCGAGTGATTCACCATTTTCATAAGCATTGATAGTTTTATGTTCAGCTCCATGATAGGCAAAAACCCGCTTGATATCTGGCATCAAGGAAATTAATTTCAGATATATAAGAAATATTGCCATGCGAACAATGCCTTCAACCAGATGGAACAGAAGGGACGATTCGATGAGGGAATTAAGCAGATTGGTGATAAGCAACGGGAGTATAAAAAATAGACCTATCCCAAGAGCAAAGGAAATTGCCATGACTACCCATGTCCAAGCGGGTGAAATTTCCTCTTGTGGTTCACCGTCGACCACTTCTTCTTCCAGTGCTATATTAGCAGACCATGAAAGACTGGAAAGACCGAGCGCAAGTGATTCTATAAGAACGATAATACCCCGAATAAAAGGGGTACTTCTTAATTTGCCGGTATATATACGCGCCAGTTTTTGAGAGCGGATTACAATCTTGCCCATGGGGTTGCGGACCGCGGTGATTGAGTGTTCTTTTCCGCGCATCATAACCCCTTCCATTACTGCTTGCCCGCCGTAGTTTGCTTTGCATTTGCTCATGGTAACATCCCAATAAAAAAGGGCGGCATGTGTACGTGGCCGCCCTTTAGTTTCTGAGTCCTTTCCCCTTTAGCTTTTAAGGTTGTAGCGCTGTTTGAAGCGCTCAACTCTACCAGCAGTATCGACAATGCGTTGTTCGCCTGTATAGTAGGGGTGGCATTTTGAACAAAGCTCAACCTTGGTAGACTTTACTATTGAGCCTGTAATGATGATGTTTCCACAGGAGCAAATTACCTCGGCATCATCATAATATTTAGGATGAATTTTTTCTTTCATCGTTAAACTGCCCTCACACTTGCTTGCCGGCGAGTTTTGTCATAGGGTTCAAAAACTATCTGCCCGTCTATTAAAGCATAGAGAGTGTGATCTCGGCCGACGCCGACGTTATCTCCGGCGTGAATCCGGGTGCCCCTCTGCCTGACAATTATTGTTCCGGCGGTTACCTGTTCTCCTGCGAAGCGCTTTACCCCCAACATTTTGGGCTTTGAATCACGCCCGTTGCGGGAAGAGCCGCCACCTTTTTTATGCGCCATCCTGTGTCTCCTCTTTTTCCTCTATGATTGGCTCAGAGCTTTCAGGAGTGGTTTTGGTTCTAAGCTCTGGCACGTCAATTCTTTCGATTGTTAAATTTGTAAAATGCTGACGGTGGCCAAGTTTGTTTGAGTAGCGGCTTTTTGATTTATATCGGTAAACGAGTATTTTTTTTGCACGACCATGGTTGTTAACCTTTGCAAACACAGTCGCCCCGTCAATAACTGGTTGGCCTACCAGTATTTTATCACCCTCACCGACCAGTAATACCCGGTCCAGCTCAACGGTGCTGCCTTCTTCAGCGTCCAGCAACTCAACATTGATGCTTCCTCCCGGTACCACCCGGTGCTGTTTTCCGCCTGTTTCAACTATTGCGTAAATTGTATTGGCCCTCCTTGATTACAAACAACCAATAATTCTATCAATTGAATCTTGCTAGTGTCAAATATGAAAAACCCGTCCCACTTTGTAATGAACAGTATAAATAATATATAATGGTACTCGATACTGTTAAAACATCCTCGTTAATTGAGATGTTCACCACAACATTTTCGTATAATACCACAATCAAACGTCTGCGGTTAAATAATTGAAAAATTTTGGAGGAATTATGAAAAAATCAGTTAAGGGGACTCAAACAGAAAAAAACCTGTTGGCTGCTTTTGCTGGAGAAGCACAAGCGAGGAACCGTTATACATTCTATGCCAGTCAGGCACGTAAAGAGGGCTACGAGCAGATAGCCAACATATTTATGGAAACTGCTGAGAATGAAAAAGAACATGCGGAAGTGTTTTTCGGATATCTGGAGGGTGGTGACGTTGAAATTACTGGCTCTTTCCCAGCCGGTGTAGTCGGTGATACGCTGGCAAATCTTAAAGCCGCCGCTGAAGGCGAAAAGATGGAATGGAGCATAATCTATGCCGAGGCAGAAAAGACTGCCCGAGAGGAAGGGTTTGAAGAGATAGCCGATTCATTTGAGGAAATTGCGGAAGTCGAAGAATTTCATGAAGAAAGGTACCGCAAGCTGGCACAAAATATTGTCCAGGGTGAGGTATTCAAACGAGATAAACCGGTTAAGTGGCATTGTTCCAATTGTGGCTATGTTCATGAAGGAACAGAAGCTCCAGAGGAATGTCCTGCCTGCAAACATGCCAGAGCCTACTACCAAATTCTGGCAGAAAACTATTAAAGTTGTATCAAAATAATTAAATGAAGCCCTGCTGAGCAGGGCTTCATGCTTTATGCCCTAAAAAAAGTTTGTTACATGTCACGAGGAAATTATTAATTATAAATTCAGAAGGTAACCTTTTTGGGTAATGAGCGTTTAGGTATGTTAATATGGGCTGGTAAAAAAACCGTATAATTTGTTCTTGGCAGGCGCTTATTTAAATGAAATTAAAAAAATACTTCAAACTTAATCCCGTCCACTGGGGGCTTTTACTTTTCGTTGTTGCCCATATCCTTGTACTTCTGGTGGTAACAAGAATGGAACCATTTTTTGAAGAAAAAGAAATCTATGTTCCCAGCCAGCCCTCAGACGAGGTTGTCTGGTGGCCGGGAGAAGTAACGGACCCATCCGGAGAAGTCATTGAAGTGGTGCCGGCATATTCATCTGTCGGGCCGATAGTGCTCTACATTCTGGCGGTCGCAGTTATATTGGGGTTAGTACTCTTTTATGTTCCGCTATGGATGTTGAAGCTGCTACTAAGAGGGTTGTTTGCTGTTTTATTTGCCTGGGGAGCTTTTATTCTCAGTGTATTTTATTTACCTTTCCAGGCGGCTATAGCTATTGCTGTTGCGCTCGGAGTCTTTTGGTTCGCCAAGCCGCTTGTGTGGCTTCATAACCTGGCTCTTATTGTAGCTCTGGCTGCAGTTGCGGCGGTTTTTGGACGTTTTATCTCTCCGTGGACAGCTATGATTGTTATCCTGGCACTGGCGGTTTATGATTTCCTGGCGGTTCGTTTTGGTTTTATGACCTGGATGGCGGACCGCATGGCCAAGTCAGATACCCTTCCTGCAATTGTTATTCCCAAAGATCACACGGAATGGACGCTGGATCTGAAAAAGCAAGGCGTAACTGATATTCTTGAACCAAAACCTGAGTCGCGCAGTTATTCGATTCTGGGAGGAGGAGATATAGCCTTCCCCGCATTGCTTGCTGCGTCCGTTTATTTTTCACAAGGGTTGCAGCCGGCAATCACAATAGTAATATTCGGGCTGCTTGGTTTGGTTTTAGCCTATGCTATACAGGCGGTTTTTCTCAAAGGTAAGGCAATGCCTGCTTTGCCACCAATCGCCGCCATGGCTGTCTTGGGCCTGCTTATTATCTAGATCTCCGTTTCATTTTCTGTTGGCTGTTGTATGCTAAACTGTCAAGTGCTAAACTGCCAACAGACAAAAAATGGTTGTTGGCATATTAACATTGTCAGCATGGTGACATGAAAGAGGGTTTGTTGAAAAACGATATCGTAATTTCAATTGACGGTTTAACGAAGCGCTTTGGCAACGCGCGCAGAAAGATTCTTGCCGTTGATAATTTAAGCATCCAGGTGCCGCAAGGAAGCATTTATGGTTTTTTGGGCCCAAATGGTAGTGGAAAAACTACTACCATAGGCATGTTGCTTGGTTTGATACGTCCATCAGAGGGCTCAATAGAGCTTTTTGGAGAGGATTTGTTCCGGAACGAACCAGAACTGCTCAAGCGCACCAGTTCCGTGCTGGAAAACTCTCCGATGTACCCGTATTTATCCGGGCGGGATAATCTGGAAGTATTCGGCCGCATGAGAGGCTTTGCAGACCGGCACAAAATGGATGAAGTGCTTGACATTGTTGGGTTGACAAAAAGAGCTGGCAGTCCTGCCAAGACCTACTCCCTGGGGATGCGTCAGCGGCTTTCAATAGCTCTTGCCCTGCTTAGTGACCCGGAGTTGGTTATTCTGGATGAGCCTACCAATGGTCTGGACCCTTCCGGTATTATCGATATCCGGGATATCATAAAGCAGCTCGGAGACCAGGGTAAAACAATCTTTCTTTCTTCCCATCTTCTTCACGAAGTTGAGCAGGTGTGCAATTATGTGGCGGTGCTGGATCGTGGCAGGGTTATTGCACAGGGGCCGGTTGATGAGCTGTTACACCGGGGTAAAACATTGGCGTTAAAAGTAAATGATATTAACGCCGCCTCGTCCCTGTTGAACCGGGTAGAATGGATTAGTACTATTGAAACAGATGACGAATATCTTTATGTGACTGCTGACGAAGAAAAACATCCCGATATAAACGAAATGCTGGTGCAATCTGGTATAAGAGTATTTGAAATGAAGAAGTTTTCTGATTCTTTGGAGGATTTCTTTCTGGATGTTATCGAAGAGGATCGGGAGAATGGCAAAAATGTTTAACCTGTTGAAGGCCGAATTGTTTAAACTTCGCAAGCGCTGGATGCCCTATGTATTACTGTTGGTTTTGCTGTCTACCGTGCTCCTTCCAATCGTGATCAATTATATTAACTACAACGACATTCTATCCAACAATCCAGAATTGGCTAATATAGAAATTACTGTTAATCCGGATGGTTCAACCACAATATCGGGGCTACCTCCTTTCGAGCCGGGTTCACGATTTGATACTACATATATGTATGCGCAACAGCTGGCGCGATTGAAGAAAAGTTTGGTATTGCCTGGGGCAATGGAAAGCGTTTTTGATTCAATCCCGAACCTGGGGAT
>CAYNLZ010000033.1:0-9134 GCA_964398255.1 uncultured Dehalococcoidaceae bacterium | reverse complement strand
TTATTGCATTACCATACATGGCAATTGCTCTTTCCAGCGTCATTCCTGCCACGAGCTCTCCCAGGTTGGGGGAAAAATCAAACAATATGCGCCTGGATGACGTGGAGTCAAAAATCAGCACAGGGTGTTTTTTTATATCGGGATGCCTGATAAGTTCACACATCAATGGGAAATTGGGTAGTAATATGCAGAGTATATTCATAACGCTATCCAGGATTGAAAAGGCAAAAAGTAGAACATATATAATATAGAACATATGTTCAGTTTGTCAAGGCATAAAAAATGTAAACATGAACCATTTGGAGGCTTGGTGTTATATTTACAAGATGGGGTTCTTTAAGGTTAGGCTCAAAAGGGATAGCATGATAATTAGAATAAAAAGACAAGCATTTTAGGTTCTTGCAAGGTTTTATTTATTGGCGTTAAATGATTTGAGGCTATCAAGCCAGGAGGTGGATTTTATTTCTCTTTCCAGGATATAACGGCAGTAGCTTCGAAGCAATTTTTCCAGCTCAAGGTCCAGTTCTGCAGAAAGCTTCATGCGCAGGGCAGTGGTTATATCACAATCCTGGAAGAGCCGCATCACTTTGAGCCCGTTTACTGATATCGAGTAGGGAAGGGACTGATTGGCGGCGCAATGCGCACACAGCACGCCACCGGCACCAGGGCTAAACATATTGGTTATCGGTTTAAGTTGTTGGTGGCAGGTAGGGCAGTTGTTTAGCTGTGGACGGTAACCGGTATATCCAAGCAATTGTACTTCAAAATAGCGCAGGCAGGTATGACATAATGCACCCTTGTTTAATTGTTCCAGGGTGCTGACAAGAAGCCTGAAGAGCTTATGATTATCTATGCGGTCTGCTTCGGCTGTAAAGAGGTTTATCATCTCTGCGAGGTAAAGGCCGGCTGATGTTGCTTCCAGACTGTTTCTGAGCCCAATAAAACTGTTGATGGTTTGCGAGCCGATTATTGTATCCAGATTGCGGCCACGGACAAGGGTCACCTGAGAATGCGTAAGCAGTTCCAGATGGCCGCTGAGCTTACTCTTTGTTTTTCGGACTGCTTTAGCAACTGCTTGCAGTTTTCCCATGCCCGGAGTATATAGGGTAATGATGTGATCAGCTTCTCTTAAGCGGGTTTTCCGTATTATTACTGCTTCAGTCTGATATTCACGTGGAGTAGCCATGCTGACTCCTTGTTGGTTTTTCCAGAGGTACGCTTGATAAGATTTGGATAAGATAACAATGTAAACAGGTGTAAAGCAGGGTATTCATTTAGGTTTAAGAAACCCTCTGCCCCGGTTGCACTGCCCGATCTGGCACTAACAAAACACAATCGCCATTATCAGATACCACGCCAAGCACCAGTATTTCGCTGGTGAATCCGGCAATATTCCTAGGTGGCAGGTTAGCTATTGTTACAATATATTTACCCACCAGCTCGTCAGTGTTGTACAACTGTGTAATCTGGGCGCTGGATTTTTTAACCCCGAGTATCCCCAGGTCAACCCATAATTTGTAAGAAGGATTGCGGGCTTCCGGGAATACTTCTGCTTTTATTATTTGCCCGATTCTGATATCCAGGTTGTCGAAATCAGTTATATTAATTTGTTTGGTCATTGTATGCTCACTTGTTCAGGAATCCATCCTGAAAAATTTAGATGAAAATCTCAAGTTCAGTATAAACAGGTATTTTTAAAGCTCGTTAAAAGTTAGTGATATAAGCAATAAAAGTTATTTAAAAATCCTGACGACCTTCCAAAGCTCTGCATAGTGTTACATCGTCTGCGTACTCAAGCTCGGTGCCAAAAGGGAGCCCGCGTGCCAGTCGAGTTACTTTTATTCCCAACGGAGAGATGAGCCGTTGCAGGAAAAGGGCAGTGGTTTCGCCTTCTGTGGTGGGGTTGGTGGCGATGATAACTTCATCAACCGTGCCGTTTTCCAGGCGCTTGATAAGTTCCTGAATGCGGATATTGGCAGCACCCATGCCTTCGGTGGGAGCAATCGCTCCGTGCAATACATGATAGACTCCGTGGTAAACTCCTACGTGCTCCAGTGCGAGTATGTCCTGGGGTTGTTCCACCACACAAATGGTTGAAGAGTCACGGGTGGCACTAGAGCAAATCGGGCACTTTTCACCGTCGGCAATATTAAAGCAGATAGTGCACTGCCGGGTGTTGGTTTTGATGCCAGTGATAGCGCTTGCCAATGCTTCAGCCTCTTCTTTGGACGCGCGCAAGAGGTAATAGGTTAAACGCTGAGCACTTTTAGGCCCGATCCCGGGGAGTTTGCCCAGTTTGGCGATTAGATTGGAAACGGAGTCTGTTACAGCTTTAGTGTTGTGTTCCAATATAATCTTCTCTTAACTGGTTAAACCGGGGATATTAATTCCATTGGTGATCTCTTCAAGCCTCTCATTTGCCATTTTTTTAGAATCTTCAAGAGCTTTTACTATTGTTTTATGTAAGAGCTTTTCCAGTTTATCCGGGCGAGACGGGTCCATGATTTCAGGCGCAATCTTGATGGAGATGATTTTTTGTTGCCCGTTGACGACGATGTTAATGAGCTCATCTTTATCGGAAACTTCTATTCGCTCTTTGGCGAGTTCTTTTTGGATCTTTTCCATTTTGGATTTCAGCTCCATTGCCTGTTTGATCATTGAAAGGTTCATTTTTCCTCCACATTTGTTATTCTTCCGCCAAGTTTATCCTGGATAGCGTGTACCAGGTGATTCTTTTCCGGTTCGTATATTGTTTTAACAGATACAGGGCGACCGATATAGCTGGAAATAATATCGCAAGCTGTTTTTTTGTTGACGACATTTTCCATCATATTCTGGTAGATTTCGTGCTTGAAAGCAATTACCAACAGATCGTTTTCAAAGGATACCAGCCTGAGAGAGCTGCGAAGTACGGCAATTGCTTTGGAGCGCCTGGTTTCAGCCGGTGCCTGTTCCAGCATCTTGCCCCAATTATTTTGCAGTAATTCAAATTCTGAGTAAGTGTCAAGGGCTGACGTTTCTTCGGGCGTTTCGCCAACAGCTGCCTCAACGGGCTTTTCCTCCGTCTTCTCAAGGCCAGGAGAAACGGCATCAACTGGTTTTTGTGGTTCAGTTTTTACAACGTGTTCTGGTTTTAGCTTTGCTTCGGGCTTGGCAGCGGTTGCCTTTCTGGTTGTTTTTGTGATAGAAGGTTGCTTGCGTGATATGCCAGCCGACTGCTCAGGCGCAGGGGTGGTTTGCGTTTGAGGTTCAAGTGTTGAATCGAGCAGAGCCAGCTCCAACGGCAAAGTTGAATTGTCATCAAATTTTATCTCTCCGAAAAGGCGAGCGGCTTTTATTAATATTTCTGCAGTTGTTTTATCTGCCAGGGTTTTCATTTTATCAGTTTCAGCTGGTGTAAAATCACCAAGCTCAGGGCAGCCGTTTTTTACCAGGAGAAGGCCTCTTAGGTAAGATGCTATTTCCTGATTGAATTGTTTGAAGTTGACTCCTTCTGCTTCTGCCTTGCTGATTGCGAGTAAGCCTTCACGTACGTCCTGATTGACCATGCATTCAACCAGGCGGCTGGCATGAACATTGCCGGAATCACCCAACAAGGCGCGAACTTGAAGGGTTGATATATCGCTTCCGTAATAAGCCGAAAGCTGCTCCAGTGTGTTCTCGGCATCTCTAAGAGAACCAGTCGCACTGCGCGCAATTATTTTCAATGCCTCTGGCTCAATGGAAAGACCTTCATTCTCGCAAATAATTTCTAATTTTTGCGTCATGTCTTTATAAGTCAGCCGGCGGAAATCAAAACGTTGGCAACGCGAATGAATAGTCGGAAGTATTTTGTGCGATTCAGTGGTTGCCAAAATAAAAATAACCCGTGGAGGTGGCTCCTCCAGCGTTTTTAATAATGCATTGGAGGCGGCGGAGGAGAGCATGTGAACTTCATCTATGATATAAACCTTGAAGCGACATTCAGCAGGTGAATAGTTAACCTTTTCTTTAAGAGCGCGAATGTCGTCAACGCCGGTGTTGGAAGCAGCGTCTATTTCAATAACATCTACCGCGCTCCCTTCTGTAATTGACCGGCATATTGAGCAAGTATTGCATGGTTCGCCTGCTCCCTCGTTAGTGAGGCAGTTTACAGCTTTGGCCAGTATGCGTGAGGTACTGGTTTTTCCGGTACCTCTGGGCCCGCAAAAAAGATAAGCATGGGACACACGCCCGGCCTTAAGAGCATTGAGCAGCGTGCGGGTAATATGCTCCTGCCCAACGACATCACTTAGAGTTTGGGGTCTCCAACGGCGGTAAAATACTTCTGAAGTCATTAACCTGACTATTATACATTAAAGCACGGGTGTAACCCAAAAAAAAGTATTAAAAAAGCCTCTGATTTTAATTTACTCAGAGGCTTTTTATAGTCTTGTAATTCTATTTCTTTATAGAAGCGAGGGGATGTCCCGAGCAGAATCATCAATATCCTGAAGTTTTGATTCCACATCTTTTTGGCGTTGTTTAATCAGAGGAATAAGACCAGTAGACTGATTGTAATAGTGCCGGACTTTTTCAACATCGCTGAGCTCTGAGAGTATCAGTGTTATATTAAGCTGGCCTCTTTCTCTGGGGTAGTCTCCATTGCGAATAATGGCGTTAGGTGCCATGTCCTTTAACCAATCTCCAATTCCCTTGACGAGATCCATGTTGATTTCCCTGGCTGGCCCAGAAATCAGGTAAAGGGCTCTTGAAGCGTCTTTGGGATTGACGTAAGCAGACAACTCACTTATAGCTTCGTCCATTGCCTGTATGCCCTTGTTGGTCTCTGAACTTTTTGCCCGGAAATTGCCCATACTTCCAAATGGGTTCTTGAAACGGGCGACACGGGATTCTCCGTAGCCCAGTACCGTCCAGCCAAGCAAGGTCTGAATTATATCGCCTGCATCCAGAGTTTTGGCTCCAATAAACTTGGAGCGTTTTTCTTCCCCGGCGCATAGCAGGTTGTAGAAAGGTTCTACTATCATGCTGTTAATCTGCGAAAGGTTGTTTTTTAGAGAAAAGTCCTTCCGGACATAACGCTGGTTATCTACCAGAAGAACTGCGTCTGCCACTGAATTGGTGGATTTCAAACAAACAGCCGTGTTGTAAATAGTACGCTCTTCGTTCTGCTCTTCGTGTTCAAATGGCAAAATCACCATCGCATATACCGGCTTATCAGGATAACGCTCTTTAATATGTTGCGCCATCACCGGCATTGAGCCTGAACCTGTGCCACCAGCCGCGCTGGCGATCAGTAGAAAGCCATCAGTCTCGTAGAAATTTTTAGTGCTCCTGAGGGCGTCTACAACCTTATCGGCATCTTCGCGGGCAATTTCAGCTCCAAGTTCGTTGATTTTGCCTACTCCATGACCACCGGTTTTGCGACCACCAATCAGAATACGGTGCTGATAATCTGTCTTAATCGTGGAAAGACCACTTAAATCAGCAGCGTCTGTATTAACGGCAAAAACACCGGGGGCAACATCTATCCCGCGCTGTGACCTGGCGCGTTTATTCAGGCGGGCAAACTCGTCTGCGATACGGCTTCCTGCCTGGCCGAACCCAATGATTACTAGTTTCATGCTATTCTACCCCTCCACTATTTAATTACGGAGCCGCGCTATTTTACCCCTGCTTATTGCCAAGTGTCAACCGATTAGCAACCTTTACTTGCTATAAACGTGGCCAGATCAGCCAGCCGGCAACAGTAGCCCCATTCATTATCATACCAGCTAAGCACTTTAGCCATGTTAGAACCAATTACCATGGTGCTCAGGCCATCTATGGTACAACTCGAGGGGTCTCCGATAAAATCACTGCTGACGAGTGGCTCTTCAGTATAACTCATTACATTGCGCATTGTAGTTTCTGATGCTTCCTTGAGGGCATGATTTATCTCTTCAGCCCTCGCCTCGCGAGAGAGTTCAACAACCAGATCGATCACTGATACGGTAAGTACCGGGACACGGTAAGCCATGCCATGAAGTTTCCCTTTAAGCTCGGGCAAAACCTGTGTAACAGCTTTGGCGGCTCCGGTGGTGGTTGGAATAATATTGGCCGCGGCTGCTCTTGCGCGGCGTAAATCCTTGTGAGCCTGGTCCTGGATGCGCTGATCGTTGGTGTAGGAATGAATGGTGCTCATGAGGCCTTTTTCTATCCCGAAAGCTTCATGAATTATTTTGACCATCGGTGCTATACCATTTGTGGTACATGATGCGTTTGAAATTATACGATGCTCGGACGGATTGTACTTGTCCTCGTTTACACCCAATACAATTGTGATGTCATCATTTTTGGCTGGCGCAGTGATGATTACTTTTTTAGCGCCTCCATCCAGATGAGCTGCGGCTTTGAAACCATCAGTAAAAAGGCCGGTAGCTTCGATTACAATATCAACTCCCAGTTCCTTCCAGTTGATTTTTGCTGGATCTCGTTCGGCTGTCACCCTTACCCGTTTACCATTTATTGTAATGCTATCTTCGTCTGAAGATATATTACCAGGGTAACAGCCGTAGGTCGTATCCCATTTAAACAAATGGGCGTTGGTGGCGGGATCGGCCAGGTCGTTAACTGCAACAACTTCCAATCCATCGCGATGATATTCGTTTATAGCTCTGAGAGCTAACCTGCCGATACGTCCAAAACCATTTATTCCAATGCTTACAGTCAAATCCCTTAACCTCCTTTTATTTTGCCTTTTACTATTCTACCCCGTTTGAGCATATCAATAAAAGCCTCGACCCGGGTCCTGGTATGCTGGTTAACGTGGTAATCATCATTTCCTTCTAACGTGAGGATGGGGACATCCAAATTCGCGCGGAAGATAATATCACCGATCGCACGGTGGCAGAAAGCCTGGACATAGTGGATAATTCCATCTATGTGTCTTGCCCCGATTTGCCTTTTGATGTCTTCAATTCGCCCATTTGTATCATAAGGATAGGTATAGTTCGTATATTGCTCAGCCAGATTTTGACCTGGGGTGAGCATGGCAAACTGATACTGAACCTCATTATACACCACTCGAGCTTCGTTTTGTTCTATAAAACTGTAAAGAGAGTTGGCAAACACTGGAGGAACTCCAGTAAACCCCAGGCGTAGATAATCGGACGGGTATGGACTGCGTTCTTGAGCGCTTGATATGAGGCGGTTAACATCTTCCGAGTATTTTACATAATCCTGGTTGAAATCTGAAGAGGAGACTAGCCAGATGTGATTTTCAAACCCGCTGATGAGGTTGTCCTGCCAGGTCATGCGATCCAGTTTTAAAGCCAGATTACGTGGCATGGAAAGTACTTGTCGGACTTCTTCAGCGGCATGTAAGCTGGTGTTAAATAATTTGCAGAGTGTTTCGATTTCCTCGCCCATCAAGCCTGGGTTTGGAACAGGGGGATAGTTAAAAGGGATGGCATTTATCCCTTTAAGCTTTAATACTTCCATCAACATCGATGCATTTGAACAGTCGCCACCTGTGATGCATATCACTGTGTCGATTTCGTTTTCTATGCAGGCTCCATACATACCCTTTATCCAGGTGCAAGTGTTTAAAGGAAAACCTTCTGTCTCTGCAATGTGTACCAGTCTTTCTGGATTTGGGTGGCTTATGAATAAATTATTCAAATCAACCGGTTGATGGCCGGCTGCAAGCAGGCATTCTATGGGAATAGTGGTTGTGATTCCTACTGTTTTCATAAGGGCTTATGGAACATTTCACCGGGCAGAAAACGTGGTGTCTGCCAGATATTTTTTATCTGTCTGATGCGGGAGTCACGATCGCTGGCCCATATTATAAAATAAGGCGGAATGCGATCAGCTCTGAGTGGATTAAAGATTTCCACATGTCGATAGCCCTCGCCTCTTAGTTTTTCAGCGTAAAGATTAACCAGTTTTAACCGGGCTTCCGATGGTGATACTTGTCCATTCGCCAGGTCACTGGCAGTGTCCTGCCATTCCTGAGTACCAAAAAAGCGGTTGATTGAATTGGTACAATCAGTGCGGCCCATGTTTTTGAACAGGGCGTTTTCGAGAGGAAGAACCATCAGCATATCCATACGATAACCTTGCCAGCTGGTCCCTCCTGTAATTAATTTGGTAACAACAGACCAGCGTAAACGGCGATACCCAGGCGGCTCAATAATACACAAGATATTTGACGAACGGGGGATACGATCAAAAATCTGACGCTGGACAGACTCATAAAGGACGTTTCCGGTAATTATCGTTACCTCTTTGTCAGGCAAATTATCACGGGTTAGTGTATCTGGCATCGCAAATATATAATTTCTAAATCTGGGCTTAATAGTCAAAACCCGGTCACTTAAACCTGGTACGATAGTGCCAGATTCCCTGCACTTGTACTGTGCGAATTTAGCAAAAAGCTCTAGATAGCAATCACCGCCAACCGTCTTGCCGGAAGAATAATTCTTTAAGAAGTCCTCCAGGCATTCCAGTTTGTGGCAAAAAGATCTAGATACCACCCGGGGGTCGGGCTGTTTTGTCATCTTCCTCTCCCCTCAGATTATAAAATGTGCCGATGCCTGGATAAACAGCTTGTGAGCCCAGTTCAGCTTCTATTTTTAATAAGCGGTTGTATTTTGCTGTTCTTTCACTACGGCAAGGAGCTCCTGTTTTGATTTGACCGGTCCCCATAGCTACAGCCAGGTCTGCAATAGTTGTATCCTCGGTTTCACCGCTGCGGTGGGAAACTACCGCAGTAAAAGAGGCCGCGTGAGCCATTTCAATGGTAGCTATCGTTTCGCTGACTGTCCCAATCTGATTAAGCTTTATTAAAACGGAGTTGGACGCATGAGTTTTAATGCCCTCTTCAAGCCGTTCGATATTGGTAACATAGAGGTCGTCACCTACAAGTTGTACGCGCTTTCCTGTTTGAGCAGTAAGATTTTGCCATCCAGTCCAATCATCTTCATCGAGCGCATCCTCAATACTGATGATTGGGTAGTCTCTTGTTAATTTTACATAATAATCTATTATTTCGTGATTGGTAAGGTGCTTGTCTTCCCGCGTGAGGTGGTATGCATTGTTATCGTATAATTCGCTCGCGGCTACATCCAATGCCAGATGACAGTCTTCCCCCGGGCGGTATCCGGCTTTTT
>CAYNLZ010000032.1:7987-9183 GCA_964398255.1 uncultured Dehalococcoidaceae bacterium | reverse complement strand
AATCGAACAGGCAGTTTTACTTTCAAGGCAGAGCGCATTGGTTCCGAAACCTTACTTGGCCAGATAATCCACCTCGTCGAAGAAGCTCAAGGGTCGCGAGCCCCGGTCCAACGCCTTGCCGATGTTGTGGCAAGTTATTTTGTACCGATCGTGATTTCTATAGCAATATTTACATTCATTTTCTGGTATTTTCTTGGCCCTGGACCTTCTTTAACCTACGCACTTCTGAATGCTATAGCTGTGTTAATAATAGCTTGTCCATGTGCATTAGGACTGGCTACTCCTACTGCAATAATGGTTAGCACAGGAGTCGGTGCTGAAAACGGCATACTTATACGCAATGCAGCCGGGCTTGAGATGTGCGCAAAAATTGACGAAATAGTTCTGGACAAAACCGGCACTCTTACTTATGGTGTCCCTGAAGTAACCGACGTCATTGCGATTGGTAAAATGAAAGAAATGGAAGTTCTTTCTATTGCTGCAAGTGTAGAACAGTATTCTGAACACCCACTAGCGCTGGCATTGGTCCAATATGCGCAGTCCAAAAACGCATTGATTGAAGACGCAGAAAACTTTGTTTCTATATCTGGAATGGGCATCCAAGCTAACTACAACGGCAAACAGGTAATAATGGGCAACGAAGCTCTTTTTGAGCGCGAACAAATACCCCTTGATAGTGTCAAGAATATTTCACTGGATTTAAAAAAACAGGGCAAAACAATCATGATACTTGTGATTGAAAAAGAGCCAGTTGCAGTATTTGCCCTTGCTGATAAGCTCAAAAGCGAGGCTCAATGGGCTGTATCAAGCTTAAAAAAGCTTAATCTGGGCATTACCATGCTAACTGGCGACAATGAAGAAACAGCCCGCGCAATCGCAAAAGAAGCGGGCATAGATAACGTTATTGCGGGAGTTCTGCCCCAAGAAAAAGCTAAAGCTGTCAAGCAATTACAAGATAATGGCAAGCTGGTTGTTATGGTTGGAGATGGAATTAACGACGCTCCTGCCCTTGCTCAGGCGGATGTTGGCATCGCTATCGGAAGCGGAAGCGATATTGCCATTGAAACGGGCGATATTACCCTCATGAGCGGGAACTTGAGCGGCGCCCCAAACGTTATTCGGCTCGGCAGAAAAACCATGCAAACAATAAAACAAAATCTTTTCTGGGCCTTCGCATATAACTCACTGTTGATACC
>CAYNLZ010000032.1:5214-7887 GCA_964398255.1 uncultured Dehalococcoidaceae bacterium | reverse complement strand
GCGCAGAAATTATCGTCCTCGCCGACCATGTGCCCACATTCATCACATTCAAATTTTTTCACTGGCGGTTGCACTGGAGCACCTTTCGCAACAGGCTTTTTCTCCTTATCCATTAAAGCAAGAACTATGCCAGTAAAAGCACCAAAGAGTGCACCAAGAATAGTCAGTTGTAACCAAAGCTCACTTCCAGATGTACTGGTCATGTACCAGCTTGCAGCTCCAACTACGGCACCTGCTAGTAACAATTGGATAATCCTTTTAAAGCGCCCTGTAACCAACGCAAGGCCCACACCAGCAAATGCGCCGATGAGAGCAAATCCGCCATACCACATCCACTCATTCTCAGTTGTGTGCATCAAACCAAAAACTGCCCCGGCAATAGCAAACCCTATCGCGCAAACAACAGTAAACTTTAATACTTTTTGTATTCTAGCAAACATTTATTTTATCAATCTCCTTAAAAGTAATACTTTTAATTTTTTCATATCTTGTTAATTATGAAAGTTTTATCATCTTACGTCAACAACAACGAATATTCCTGTATGCGCGAGTCTCCGAGTTTTATTAAACCAGACACTTGTGGATTTTGCCAAAACCTTCATTTCTTGTTCGGCATGCGCCAAAACACTATAATTCTTTTATATCATTATTCTGGAGGGTTTACAGTTGCCCTGGTTCATTTTAATTATCGTCGGGTTATTAGTCGGCTCTTTTGGTTCAATTATTGGAGTCGGGGGCGGATTCATACTTGTACCCATTCTTTTATTTGCTTATCCAGATTATAGCCCTTCGACCATTACTGCTATTACCATTACAGTAACTTTTTTGAATTCTTTTTCTGGCTCAATAGCCTATAGTCGACGGAGACGGATTGATTTCAAATCTGGATTAATATTTTCTCTTTCCGGGATTCCAGGTGCAATTATTGGAGCTAATGTTACCGGGATCCTGGACAGGACCACATTCGAGTTGATATTCAGTTTCGTTTTAATCGCCCTATCTATCTACCTGTTATTGAAACCTTTGATAAGCAAGGTACCTGCGCCTAACACTTCCAGAGGAATGTTCCGAGAAATTACTGATTCAAGTGGGATAAAATATGCTTATTCGTATTCAATGCCAAAGGGTATTATCCTGGCATTTTTCACCGGATTTATTGCAGGATTGCTGGGAATAGGAGGTGGTATCATCCACGTTCCTGCTATGGTTGAACTTCTTTCATTCCCTGTTCATATAGCAACAGCAACATCTCTTATGGTGGTATCAATTACCACTTTTTCTGCTTTTATCACCCATATAGTCAATAATAGCTTTGCAGGTGGTTTTTCAACTGCACTTTTTCTGGCCATCGGGGCCGTTATTGGTGCGCAAATAGGCGCAAGGTTCTCCTCCAAAATTTCTGGTCAGCTGATTATTCGGCTTCTCTCAATTGGCCTTTTATTTGTTGCAGCACGTTTGATTATTTCTGCTTTCACCTCCTGAGTTTACAAAATAACCTCCCTGAATAACATTTGCATTCTTTCGGATTTTTTGTATAATTAGTATTCTAGAATTATAAATCTAGTATAGGATATCTTGAATGCAAAAGGAGTATACAAAAAAGGTGAAACAAGGCAGTACTAGTATTTCCAGGGAGTCTGATCATTCCAATTCAGAAGTGCCTTCTTCAACTACAGCTGATGTAGAAGAAGCTGAACCTCCCGATAGAAGCGATACACCTCCCCAATCTGTTTCCAACCGAGAAAAGTACTTTCCGTTTGCCTCTGATGAAAACTGGAACAACTGGAAGTGGCAATTTCAAAACCGCATAACCACAATTCAAGAATTTTCTGGTTATATACCGCTCAGCAGTGAAGAGCTCCACAATTTAGAAAAAGTAGCCCAGCGTTACCCTCTTTCCATTACGCCCTATTTTCTTTCCCTTATCAATCCAAATGATGTTAATGATCCGATAAGAAAACAATCACTTCCTTCTATACTTGAAATCGACGATTCCCTGCAAGGTTATGATGACCCGCTTGATGAACATGGAGATTCGGTTGTTCCCGGCCTTATTCATCGTTATGCCGATCGGGTTCTTATGGTTACAACCAATATTTGCCCGATGCTTTGTCGGCATTGCACACGAAAGCGCGATTGGAAAGAGAAAGGGACGGTTCGAAGCAAAAAAGAGTTTCAGGCAATGTTCGATTATATACGTGAACACAAGAGCATCAGGGATGTGATCATTTCTGGGGGAGACCCGCTCAGTCTTTCTACCGCGCGCCTTGAGGATATAATATCTGCTTTGAGAAATATCGAACACGTCGAAATTATTCGTATAGGATCAAGATATCCAGTTGTCCTTCCTCAACGTGTTGATAACAAGTTATGTGAAATGCTATCCAAATACAGCCCGATTTGGTTCAATACGCATTTTAATTCTGTTCGTGAAATAACTCCTGAATCAGCCGCTGCTTGTGACCGCCTCCTCAAACATGGCATACCAGTGAACAACCAATCAGTGCTTTTAAAAGGTATCAACGATAGTGTTGAAGACCAACTTTCACTATGCCAGGGTTTATTAAAAATTAAGGTACGGCCATATTATCTTTTTCAGTGCGATGAGGTGCGGGGAACTGAACATTTACGCACCTCGATTGAAAAAGGTGTGGAGATAATTGCCGGTATGCG
>CAYNLZ010000032.1:4038-5114 GCA_964398255.1 uncultured Dehalococcoidaceae bacterium | reverse complement strand
CCAGCCGGATGACATCAATGAAGAATATGACTCTGCAGATACTGTAGAGCTGATTGAAAACTCACTGTCTTCGCTTGGCCACCAAGTTATACGACTTGGCGGAGGGTTAGAATTTCTGAAAAATGCCTGCAACGGAATTGATGTAGACTTTGTTTTTAATATAAGTGAAGGTTTGGGTAATTCTCCCTCGCGCGAAGCACAAGTCCCGTCAATACTCGAGGTCTTAAATGTTCCTTATTCTGGCTCTGCGCCACAGTGTCTGTCAATCTGTCTTGATAAACCGCTCACCAAACATATCCTTAAAGCGCATGGAATTATTACACCCCAATGGCGGTTGCTTCGCACGACCCAAGACCTCGACGATACACAATGGCAAGACATCATATTTCCTGTTGTTGTAAAACCAGCCCATGAAGGCTCCAGTATCGGCATCGGTAGCAATTCACTTGCGCTATCTCCCATGGAAGCGCAAGAACTCACAATAAAGCTGTTAGATTCGTACAATCACCCAGTAATGATAGAACAATACATTGCTGGCAAAGAAATTACAGTTGGGATTATCGGTTTCAAAACACCGCAAGTGTTGGGGATAATGGAAGCCAAACCAAAATATAGTTCTCCATTTTTTATGTATTCGATTGACGTCAAACGTGATTATCTAAAACTGGTAGATTATGAATGCCCAGCGGATTTAACGCAAGACACTCTTGAGAACATCAATGATATTAGCCTTAAAATATTTGCAATTCTTGGTTGTCGCGATATGGCGCGGCTCGATTTTAGGGTCGACAAAGACGGTATTCCCTATTTTATCGAAATTAACCCTCTACCCGGCCTTGGCAACCATAGCGATTTAGTCATAATGGCCGACCTGCTTGGAATATCTCATATTCGTCTCATCGAGATGATTCTTTCTGCCTCGCTCGAAAGGTACACACAATGCGACCAGGTATAGCCATTATCTGGAATGAAGAAGACCAACCTCACCATGCAAACGAGCACGAAAACGTTGCGGTCATTAGCGTAAAATATGCAGTCAGCGCCGTTGAGCAGGCTTTGGCAGAATTGGGGTTTCA
>CAYNLZ010000032.1:0-3938 GCA_964398255.1 uncultured Dehalococcoidaceae bacterium | reverse complement strand
GTATTTATGCCGATAATGTTGCCAACAACATCATTGCATTGGAATCAGTGATCAGACGGTTGCTTACAACTTCCAAAAGCCCTGTACTGGTTGAGGAGTATATTGATGGCAAAGAATTTAATGCAACTGTTCTTGGAGGGCACGTTCTTCCAATAAGTGAAATTGTTTACAGCCTTCCTTCTGAATTGCCGCACATTCTTACGTTCGAATCAAAATGGGATCCTGAAAGTATCTATTTCAAAAACACTCAAGTGATATGCCCGGCCAGGATTTCACCCACAGATGAAAAGAAAATAAAAGAGCTGGCAATCGGAGCATTTAAAGCCTGCGGCTGCAAAGGGTATGCCAGAGTTGATATCCGCCAAGACTCAGATGGCAATTATTATGTACTGGAAATTAACCCTAATCCAGATATCTCCCCTGATGCAGGGTGCGCAAGACAGGCTTCAGCAGCTGGTTTAACTTATACAGAATTAATTAAAATAATTATAGAACAAGCTTTGGATTGAAATATATGAATTTAGTTTTACACAAAATAACCAGGGAAGACAAGCTGGGGATTTTTAACTTGCTCAAGAAAATTTCCCAATTTAAAGAGGCTGAAATTGAAATCGCTAAAGAATTGATTGGCGAAAACCTTTCTAAAGGCATTGATTCTGGTTACCATATCCTGGTTGCGGAAGTTGACGGGGTAATATCAGGTTACATATGTTACGGCCCAACCCCTCTTACCGAAAGCACATGGGATATTTATTGGGAAGCAGTAGCTCCGGAGTGTCAAGGGTGTGGCGTCGGGTCATATCTAATTAAAGAAGCAGAAAAGAACATACGTATGCTGGGTGGAACACAGGTAATAATTGAGACTTCATCAACACCAGATTACGAAAAGACACGTAATTTTTACAATTCTAAAGGCTACTCACAAATTTCCTGCATTCTCGATTTCTATAAACCTGGTGACCATATGACAACCTATTGCAAGAAACTCGTGTAAGTACCCAGAACAAAGATGTTATCTATAAACGTTAACCATCCGAGATGATTTTTACAATATATTTTCTTGGCCTTGGCCCATCAAATTCGCAAAAATAAATCCCCTGCCATGTTCCCAGCACCAACTCCCCACTTTCGATAAACACTGTCAGAGAGCTACCGAGTATGCTTGCCTTGATATGGGCTGGAGAGTTACCCCCGGCATGCTGGTAGTGGCACTTGGTATCAATGTTTTTATTCAGGCAAGCTGTCATATCGGCTGTCACATCTGAATCAATGTTTTCATTAATAGTAACAGCCGCTGTAGTATGCGGAACAAAGATATGACAGACTCCGCTTTTCACATTTTTAGCCACAATCAGACTGCGCACTTCATCGGTAATGTCTAAAAATTCATTCCTTTTGTGGGTTCTGAGTTCATTAATATACTGCATGATTAACACACTCTCCTTGCAAATTTTAATAAACCGAGCCTTGTCAATGCTTTTATTACTCTTGATTATAACAAATAAAGCCAACAGTTTCTTTTTTAATTTTAATAAACTTAAAATTCATGCCACGGGTATGATATTCATTGTATCATTGTTTAGTATTGTATATAATGAATAGCTCCAGAATCTATAACGGTCTAACCTTTAATATCAAATAATTCAAAGGAGGCAGTCTTGTATGACCAGGAAATTACATAAAAAGCTTTCCCTACGATTTATATCTCTGTTTACTCTTGTTATTTTCACGGCTACGTTATTACCAGCTTGTGGAGGAGGTGGTGAACCTACCACATCTCATGTTCCTACCGCATCCGCAGAACCAACAACTACAGCGCCTACCACATCTCTCCCAGCGACCAGAACCACAACCAAACCTTTAACAACCACTACCAGCTCACTCCCGACCACTACCAGCAATATCATATCGGGCAAGCTTAGTGAAGAAAACCTCAAGGTTTCTGGCAAAGGTGTTTCCATCGAGGTATCACCGGTGTGCCTTAATGAAGAGGCTCAGGTTACCATCGCCCCAGTGGAAAACATGCTTATAAATAACGAATTAGCAGTTGTTGCCTACGATTTTAAAATAGACACCGATGAAGAGTTGGCCGGCTTGATTACTATCACTATTCCCTACGATAAATCTCAACTGAAACCCGGCATGGACCCTTCTGATTATGTAGGTGCCTGCTACTACAACCAGGCTTTAAAAGTATGGGAGCCCGTTTCTTACGAAATTGACAGTGCCGCGGGCAATATTATTATCACCACCGACCATCTTTCTGTGTATGGAGGGTTTGTAGTTGGCAAGGAATTCACCCGTGAAGCTTACGTAGATTTCGTGCTTCCCGGCATGGCAGTTCATGCCGCCAAATATTCTGGCAAAGTTAACGATATTATCAATGAAGCAATTGCAAACGATATGAATCCAGGACCCTCAGCCCTGGAACTTGGTAACGATATTGTCAACGATTGGCTCAGCTTCTCCAATGCCGGGCTAACCTTGCTAACCAACACTATATATGCCACCGATTTTCTTAACGGATTAACCGGTGCAACGACCAATCTTGGTCTGCTTTCTGCATTTGCCCAGGTGGCAGTTGACTACCAAAAGGGCGACAGTAAGGCACTGCATACAAATTTGATGAAAAACCTTACCTACTTTGCGGTGAGCAAATTTGGTAATGCCGCTCTCAATTTAGGTTCTGTTGGCGTCTTTTTTATAGATTATTCGCTTAACAAATTTGCCACAGCAGCCTGGACTGGACGCGAAAATATTTATACTGAAGCCTATCGGTTGTATTACCTTAGGGAAGCTGGCGTAAAAAGGAGCGCGAAAGACTGGTACTACATATTATTGCCATTGGCAAGGAATGCTAAAAACCCCGAAGAGTTGGAAAAAAAGATAATGGCCGAAGTTGACAGCTATTGCTGGCAATTCTGGGACGACGCCTTGATGGTTGCACACTATCAAGACCAGGCACAATCGGGTGGTTTTACCGGCGGCGGAGGCCTCAATCAGGATATGAAAGATAAAATATCCGGCCGTCAGAAAGGTGACCTGTTAAACGATTATCTTGATCCAGTGTTCAGGCAGATAGGCCGTAAGCTTGCACAGGAAAATGAAGACCTTATTCGCGCAGAACTACAGATTATTCGTAAGGAGCTAAACAAGGTAGTAATTATTGAAGTTTATGATTCTGCTTACGACGAAGCTGATCCCAAACCGAAAGAATCTGTTTATGCCGGTTATATAGCTCGTATTGCCCCGTTAGATGACCAGGTAATCGATAAAGAAAAGTGGGAGAAAGTGCTGGACAAGGAAGGTAAAGCTAAATTGCCCTTCCGTATACTCGGGCACATTATGGCTGGTGCTCCCAACACGATTGAAATCATTGACCCCAAGGAAGATGATGAAGTCGTTAAGGAAGTCACGTTTATTGTAGCACCTCCAACCGTGGGTGTTGATATTGGCGACAATCTTGGTATCAATGGTATTAAATTTGCCAGCAGTTCTTCCACAGTTGCTCAAGATAGAGGCGTGCAAGCAATTCTGTCTTCTCTGGGAACGATTCCAGTTTCAAAAGAAGGGAACTTTACCATAGATGTTCCCTATAACACGACCAGTTTTAAATCCGGTCGTGTTAATTGGACAGTAAGTATTTCTGGTTTTGTAATGACTGGCCAGTGGGACAACACCAAGCAAACCGGTACGGTAAACGTTTCATTTAACGCTCAGTTATCTAGCTCTGAAAAAGCTTCGTTTGCATTAGACCCGGAAATGAAAGAATCATACGCGCTGACAAAAAATGATTTAATGCATGTAGTAGAGGATTGTTCCGGTACGCTTTCTATGAAAGATGAACAATTGATCATGGTGATTGATTACAGGTATCAGCAAACCGGGACCTTGGTTTTAAACCAGTACAGATTCTACAATGATGAATGGCACGCGGG
>CAYNLZ010000031.1:0-9696 GCA_964398255.1 uncultured Dehalococcoidaceae bacterium | reverse complement strand
CTCGAAAGGGCCAAGCGGTTGGTAGAGGGCGGGAAAGATGTTTTTATTCTGCTTGATGGTATTACCCGACTGACCAGGGCTTATAATCTGGCGATGCCTTCCAGCGGGCGTACGTTGTCCGGCGGGCTTGACCCGGCAGCATTGCACCCGGCCAAGCGCTTTTTTGGAGCCGCTCGCAATGTTGACGAGGGGGGCAGTCTGACAATTATCGCAACCTGTCTGGTAGATACTGGTTCCAGAATGGACGATCTTATTTATGAGGAATTCAAAGGCACAGGGAATATGGAATTACATCTTGACCGTAAATTGGCTGAGCGTCATACTTTCCCGGCAATTGATATCCTCAGAAGTGGCACCAGGCGCGATGATTTGTTAATAGATGAATCGGTGCAAAAGCAGATATTATTGCTTAAACGCATGATATCAATGATGGCTTCCGATTCAGTAAACTCAGCCGAGACGACAGAGCGTATTCTGGAACGCATGGCAAGAACAGCTACCAATGCTGAATTTTTAGCTAAACTTGGGAAGGATGCAGCTTAAAGAAAAAATTGAGTATTGGACAGGTTTTCTGATATACTCTTGAATCACGCCCCCATCGTCTAGAGGCCTAGGACAACGGCCTTTCAAGCCGTCAACAGGGATTCGAATTCCCTTGGGGGCATTTTCTTCTCCTGTAAGCAGTCATCCCTCAGGCGCGCAGTGTGATTGTCAGCTTGTGATTAGTACTCGTTCTTTTTCAATGGCTTAAGCAGGTACTCAAGGCCATTCACCTTGATTTCATAAATGGCTGAAAGCAAATACCCGAGTTCGCCAGCGGGAAATCCATTCCGATTAAACCATGCCAGATATGGCTCAGGCAGATCGCAAAGAACCCACCCTTTATATTTTCCATAAGGCATTCGTTTATTGACTAGCTCCAGTAGTACTCGTGTATTATTTTCTTTGTATTTATCCTGTTCCATTTAAGTTTTTACCTGAACCATAGTTTTCTGTTATCTGTTTGAGATAGTAACCAGTATTTATGCCGTGTGAAGGTTACAGCAACATCTGGCAAATGATACTAGCATATATTGTTTGGTAATATCTAAAGACAAACGAGAACTCTTTTTTTATAGGCAAGTGGAACCAGCGATTTACTTTTCTCGGTACTGATAGAAACCACAATTGGTGCTATTTGTGTTACAATCAGTTTAAGCTTTCACTTTTATGAATTGTAATTGTAATTTGCTTGGAGGCGGTCATGTGTTTTTCGGCTCCAGCCAGTTTTGTTGGCAGTGCGGTAATAGGGGGGATTGGCGCTGTCTCTCAAAAGAAGGTTATCCAGCCAAGCCAGCGGCTTTTTGCCCTTATTCCCCTTATATTTGCAATTCAACAGTTAGCAGAAGGTGCTCTCTGGATTACACTGGCGTCTGGCTCATATCAAACGCTCGAGATGGTCGCGACGTATGTTTTCATAGTGCCCGCCTTGATACTTTGGCCGTTTATTGTCCCTTTGTCTCTATTGTTGATGGAAGAAAGGAAAACCAGGAAAACAATACTTTGCGGTTTGCTGACGGTTGGGAGTACCGTAGCCCTCTTTTTTGCCTATTGCTTGATATTTTATAACGTCACACCGCAAATTCATGGCATGCACATCATGTACGCAGAAAACTTTCCCCGAACCGGCACAAATGTGTTTTATGCGGTGTATGTTATTGCTACCATCGTGCCGCTGTTTGTGTCATCTGTGCCGCGAATGTGGATATTTGGAGTGCTTATCACTATTTCATATGCTGTTGCCTGCATTTTCTTTTCGCAGTACTTGATATCTGTCTGGTGCTTTTTTGCTGCCGCAATCAGCCTGGTAATATGCTGGATCCTTGCCTCAGTCGCCAAAAACGATGGCTTAAAAGCTTGAGGCAGAATGTCAGGCTATAATTTTCTATGATAACAAGCCAGCGATAATCAACCCCAGCAGGCCACCAATCACAACCCCGGCCCAGGGGTTTGGTGCTACGCGTCAGGTACCTCCTGAGCATTTGCTTATATAGCCGATCAAAGCTCCGATTGCGACTCCCAGAACCAGACCAATTACGTAGTTCATTATTCTTTCTCCATACAACCTTGTGTAATTATTATCATATTAATACCAAGGACGCTGAAGTAAATTAAAAACAGGGTTTGGCAGTGATGATGTAGTGATACAGTCCACTTTCATCAACACTATCAATAGCAAATCCTGCTGACTTAATAATATCAGAAGCCTGTTTCACGTCAAACCTCTTCTCAAGTGAGGGCCCAAATGTCATTCTTGTTTTCTTCCAGTCAAGGTTCACCAGCTTGCCTCCAGGTTTTAGCATTATTCTGGCGTTAGCAGCTGCTTTTACCGGATCGGTAAAATCGTGAAGAACGACACCATAAAAGACTATGTCAGCACATCCGTTGCAAACAATCAGTTCTTCTGCTCTCCCAACTGCAAGTTCAAGATTGCTCAAGCCCTCTCTAAGTGCCGTATCCTTCAAGGAGTCAATTTTGGCAGAGCTGATATCAAAACCCCAGACTCGTCCGCTTGGGCCTATTATCCTGGCCGCTGGTAAAGCAAAAAAACCGTTGCCACAGCCAGCGTCAACAAAGTTTATGCCAGGTTTAACACCGATTTCAGGAAGAACCTTGAGTGGGTTTTGCCATTTCTTTCTTTCTTCATCATCAGCCTTGTGTTTTTGTTTTCGCATGATTTATATACTCCGATTGTTCGTTAAGCTATCAGAACCCGGGTCGTCTGTCAAGACATTGTCCGCAAGGGTTTGCGTATGATAGAATTTGTGCGAAAACTAATGAAAGCGCTAGTTGTTGAAAAGTTAACCAAGCATATATCAGGGAATAAAATTCTTGACAATATTTCCTTTTCAGTTGAAGCAGGGGAAATCTTTGGACTTATTGGTCCTAACGGAGCGGGCAAGACTACGACCTTACGTACAGTTGCAACTTTATTGCAGGTGGAGGCCGGCGCTGTCAGCATTTTTGGGCATGCCCTACCCGATGAAGCAAGTGAAATCCGCAAAATTATCAGCTATCTTCCAGAAGATGCCGGAGCGTATAAAAATCTTAAAGGGCGCGAGTATCTGGAGTTTATAGCCAGCTTTTTTGCCAGCGGTAATGAGGGCAAGCAGTTGGTTGAACGAGGGATAGAAATAGCGGCGCTTGGGGATAGGATTGACGATCGTGTTGATTCCTATTCCAAGGGCATGATGCGGCGCTTGCTGGTTGGAAGAGCGCTGATGACTCAGCCTCGTCTGGCTATTTTGGATGAACCCAGTTCCGGGTTGGACGTAATTAACGCTCAACAAGTGCGCCGCATCATAAGGCAATCCAGCAATGATGGCCTTAGTGTGCTTCTCTCTTCACACAACATGCTTGAAGTTGAGTTAATGTGTGAGAGAATTGCCCTGATCGATAAAGGAGCAATCGTTGCTTTTGGCACTCCAGAAGAGCTGAAGGAACGGTACCAGGCAGAGAATATCGAAGAAGTGTTCACCAGGTTAGTCGTATAATGTATGCTCTCATAAAAAAAGAAGTTAAAGAACTGCTCTCGAAATCTGCACTCCTGTTTTTTGCAGCGATAGCCCTGATTTTTGTATTCATGGGTAATATGCTTTCCTCCTCTTTGGAAGAGTCTACTGCAACACCAATGGTTGCAATTGTAGATCAGGACGGTACTCCTTTCTCGGCGATAATGACGTTGGTTCTTGAAACAGGCTCTGAGGTGGTTTATTCAGGCGACGATTGGGAAATAGGTTGTGAATTAGCGAAAGAAACCGGTGGGGTGGCTGTCATCACTATCCCTGAGAACTTTGGTTCTTTGATCGATTCGGGCAACCAGGCACAAATAAATGTATTATGGCTTATGCAAGGCGCTGGGATGACAGGCTCTATTCCAACCAGTTCTGTTGAAGCGTTGATCCAGGTCGGTGTGCAGGCAATATCAGCTGCACTGGTTGCAGATTATACTCCTGTTGACCCTGGAATTGTCCTGTCGCCAGTATCATATCATTACGACACCGTTTTTAAAGGGAAAACAATACACGGAGTGTCTCCAGACATGGTTGCCGGCGTCTTGAGTATGCGGACGATGTTTATCCCGGTGGTAATAATGATGCTTATTGTTATGGGTTCGAGTTCTGTTATTTCTTCTATGGGGCTTGAAAAAGAGAACCGCACGCTGGAAACTCTCCTGACCCTTCCAGTAAGCCGAAGTAATATAATTGTTTCTAAAATCGTAGGAAGTGCAATTGCCGGGATTGTGATGGGGGCGATATACATGGTTGGCCTGGCCAGCTATTTTGGCTCAATTACCGGCATCTCCGGTGATCTTGGAGACATGGGATTTACACTGAATGTATTAGACTATCTGCTTATCGCTATTTCGTTGTTTTCATCTCTTCTGGCAGCTTTGTGTGGCAGTATTATAATTGGAACCTTCGCTTCTAACTATCGTTCTGCCCAAACTCTTACATACCCGATAACCGGTTTGGCAATGTTGTCTATGTTTATGACCATGATGCTGGATTTTTCGACGCTATCGTTACCTTTGCAGGTCATAGTTTTCCTGATCCCTTTTTCGCATCCGATGATGGCCATGAAGGAGTTGATGGTTGGGAACTACTTGCTTGTTGGTATAGGTATAGTTTACCTGATTGTCTTAACGGTATTGTTGATAGCGGCGGCTACAAGAATTTTTACCACTGACAGGGTAGTCCTGGGGATGTCGCTCAAGCGCAAGAAAAATTCGTCAGCTCCTGCTTGAAATTATTAATCAACTGCCTGGTTATGCTAAAATAGTTTCCAATATGACAGAAGATAATCTTTCTCCAGGAGAATCTTGCAAAAAACCTGCGGTTCGTGGCTTTACTTCTCTAAAGGGTTGGGTTTTAAGGCGCTGGATTCCAATACTCGGGTTGCTTTTAATAATTGCTCTTGTTGTTGGCTTATTCCTTCTTTATCGCAATAATCCAGAAATTATGGATCGGCTTGAAGGTTATGGTTATCTGGGGGCGTTTGTTATTAGCATTCTGCTCAATGCCACTCTCGTTTTGCCGGCTGGTAACTTTCTTGTACTTGCTGCCCTTGGGGCGACACTTGGTTCACCGACCCTGGTGGGGCTTGCCGGAGGTTTGGGCGCAGCCATTGGAGAGAGCACGGGGTATTTTGCTGGCTGTTCGGGAAGAGCCATAATCGATAATGAGAGGCTTTATAATAGTGTAGAGGGTTGGATGAGCCGCTGGGGGTTTTGGACGCTGTTTGGCCTTTCTGCTGCTCCTATCTTTTTTGATCTGGCCGGGATAGCTGCTGGTGCCTGCCGCTACAGTTATTGGAAGTTTTTTGTAGCCTGTTGGCTGGGGCGAAGTATTTTATACGTGGCAATTGCGTGGGCGGGTGTTATGGGTTGGGAATGGCTGTTAAATATAGTTGGCTGATAAAACCGTTCAGGCATCCGAAGCCTTATTGTGAAATTTATTCTTCTCCTAAAAATTAGACCTTAGAAACTATCCGGGGTCTTTATCTTGAACAGCAGCAAACCTCCCAATAAGAAGTAGCCAATGCAAGCAACAAGCATTACTGTATAACCAAGGTTCGTTCCAACACCATTAAAGAAATCAATGACCGGGCCTATAAGCCTGGCTAGTGCCCCTCCGCCAGCCGTCGCCATGTTGGCGACGCCCAGATATTTTGCTTCCTCCCCTTTGTTTACCAGATCAGTTGCTAATGCCCAGTTACTGCTATTAAAGGCACCCAGGGCAAGGCCGAGAATCGCAGCTCCTGCTAATAGTAATATCATAGAACTATTTGTCAGTATGATGAATACTCCCGAGGCTCCGGTAAAAGCCGCCGCGATGCTAATGTTTTTTCTGCCTATCGAGTCAGAAAGGTGGCCCGCTGGTACCACCGCTATCAACATGAATACAATTGAAATCGCCAGGAACATGGTTGTTGTCCTTGCTGGATTGCTGGCGCCGATGACATCACGAAAAAAATACAAGGCAAATTGTTGTATTGTGGTTAGTCCCATAAAAACTGCCATACGAGACACGAGAAACCACAAAAAGGGTTTGTTGGACTTGATGTTTATACCCAGCTTTTTTACATGGGCAGGCATTGCGTCATTCTCGGGTGCTTTCCACAGGGGCGGTTCTTTGATCGCTACAATCGTAAAAAGCATGAGAACAAGGAGAGTGCCGCCAAGTAACGCCAATGACAGCCATAGCCACTTGCCATCGCCAGTCTGCGAGTAGTTATCCATTAGCCTGGATATGGGAAAAAGCAGGGCAGCCCCTCCAAGGATCTCCAAAAGACTTTTAATTCCAGATGCTTTCCCTCTTTCATTCAATGGGACTGTTTCAGGAATAAATGCCTGGTATGGCCCCTGAGCGGTATTGGAAAAAAGCTGAAGGAGACAGTAGCCAATAAACAACGTGGTAAAAGAGGTCGCTATGCCAATCATCGGCATCATTAAAAGGACGCCTATTATACCAATAAATACAAAAGGTTTTCGCCGTCCCCATTTAAAATTTGAACGGTCAGAAATTGTGCCTGCAATCGGTTGGGCGAGCATCGCGATAACAAGACCGCTGAATGTCATTATCCCGAGAAAGGTATTTTTTTGTGTCTCATCTGCAAAATTCAGTACCGCCAATGGTAATATCAGACTATGCATGCTTTGCCAGAGACCAGAGATGCCAAATACCAACAGGGTAATTTTAAGGTAATGCCATAATCTTGATTTATTGAAAGTAACTTTATTCATCGATTTATGGATATAACGCTGGCATTGATATACCGCAATCTTCTTCCAGTCCAAACATTATATTCATATTTTGGATTGCTTGGCCAGCCGCTCCCTTTACGAGGTTGTCTATAGCGCTGATTATTATCAGGCGGTTGGCGTGTCGGTCAATCCTTGCGCAAATCATGCAATAGTTTGAGCCTTTTACCTGATTAATATGAGGAGGCCCGTTCACAATTCGTACAAACGGCTCATCCTCATAAAAGTCTTTGTAAAGAAGCTCAAGTTCGGATTGTGAAATGCTACCAGACAGTTCGGCATAGCAAGAAGAAAGAATGCCGCGATTTACCGGGATCAGATGAGGGACAAAGGTGATTTGCAGAGTTTTTGTTTTGCCTGCAATATTCAACTCCTGCGCTATTTCTGGCAGATGCCGATGTCCATCCAGAGCATAGGCAGAAGCGGTTTCATTGGCTTCACAAAAATGGCTTTTCAAACTCAGAGTTCTGCCTGCACCGGACAAGCCAGACTTTGCGTCTATGATGATGTTGTCGTTAATTATGCCGGCGGACAGGGCTGGGGCAAGCGCAAGAATCGCCGCGGTAGAGTAACAGCCGGGATTTGCCACGAGAGACGCTGCCTTGATTTGGTCGCGGTAAAGTTCAGGTAGACCATAAACGGCTTTAGCCAGTAAATGAGGTGCGGGATGGGAGAATTCGTACCACTCAGGATAAAGGGCTGGATCCTTGAGCCTAAAATCAGCACTGATATCTATTACCCGTATGTTTTTTTCAAGTTGTTGTATAGCCAGAGCAGCGCTTTCCCGGTGAGGAAGAGCCAGAAAAGCCACATCGGCTTCCCCTGGTTTTTCGGTGATGGTCAAATTCAAACATGACAGGTGAGGTAAAATGTCACTCAGCTGACGGCCTGCAGAGGAACGGCTGGTGGCATATGTAATTTCAACACCGGGATGAGTGCCAAGAAGGCGAGCGAGCTCCATTCCCGCATAACCGGTGACGTTTACAATTCCGATTTTGATTTTTTCCACTTTAATCCTCCGTACTCAGGCCGAGAGAAAAATCAGGGCTGGGCACAATCACAAGTTCCTTTCGGCGCTTTATATAATATTCCTTATAATTTACTACAAATCGGCTTTATGATAAAATTATCTGTTAACCGTAACCTGATAACGGTGGGAATAAGGAGAGAAATATGCCGAAGATATATATTGTGGATGTAACCAACCGTGATGGCGTACAGACTGCCAAACTCGGTTTGTCCAAATTGGAAAAAACAATGATTAATATGTTTTTAAACCAAATGGGTGTTTTTCAGTCTGAGTTTGGTTTTCCTACTACACGTCATGAGGCTAATTACCTGAATGCCAACCTGGAACTGGTAGATATGGGAGTCATAAGCCCGATGAGGCTGGAGGGATGGATACGAGCTATCGAGGCGGATGTAGAAATGGCTTTTTCCAGAATTCCTAAAATCAAACACCTCAATCTTTCTATCTCTACTTCCGATCAAATGATTACCGGAAAATTTCAGGGGCGTAAAAATCGCAAAGACATTATTAATGATATGACTGCGGCAGTCGACGCTGCCTGGGAAAAAGGAGCAGAGAGTGTTGGAGTTAATGCGGAGGATGCCTCTCGTACCGATATTGACTACCTGATTGAATTCGGGACAGCAGCCAAGGAGCATGGCGCTACACGAATACGCTATTGTGATACGCTTGGGTATGATAACCCATTTTCAATTTATGACACTGCTTATAAGATGGCAAAAGAAGTTGGTTTGCCAATTGAGCTGCATTGTCATGGCGATTTGGGTATGGCAGTTGCAAACTCCATCGCCGGCGCAAAAGGGGTGATTGATGGCGGGCAGGATGCCTACATAAACACCACCGTCAATGGCATTGGTGAAAGGGCAGGCAACGCAGATTTGGTGGCAACAATACTGGCAATTACCAAATCCAAGGGTTTTAATGAAAAATACACTCTGGCTGGAAACATTGATCTTTCTCTGGCAGACAGGATATGTAAATTTGCCAGTTATGCCTTTGGGGTACCGATCCCGATTAATCAGCCTGGCGTGGGTGCGAATGCCTTTGCTCATGAATCGGGTATTCATGCCGATGGCGTTCTGAAAGATCCTGAAAACTACGAATTGTATAGTTTTGAAGAGTTGGGCCGCCGTCAATGGGACATCGTGGAAACAGGACGGGAGATATGTGCTGGTGAATATAGCGGGGTATCCGGTTTTACCTATGTAATGAGCAAGGTTGCGGTTGGTAAAACTTTTGAAACTCGCGAAGAAGCCAACCGAATCCTTGAACTCGTTCGCTATGCTAATGTGCTTTCTCACAAACCGCTCGTCGAAGAGGAGCTCCGGTTTATAGCTGATTATCCCGATATTGCAAAACAACTGTTGACCGTTATCCCTCTGGCTGAAGAAGCTTAAAATAAAAGAGATGATTATCAAAACAAGCTAATCGGTAATTGCCCGGTTAGCTTGTTCGGTGTTATCATAAAGCAAGACATCTGTCCAGTTGGTTTATTAAGCCGTATCTATATCGGAGGGAGTAATGTTTGGTTACCTTTCTATTTTAGCGGCAATTCCGGGCTTCTTCCTGAGTTCGTGGTTTCTGATGCTTTTATGGGGAGTATTTGCACCGGATTTGGATTGGCCTACCATTAGCTATGTTAATGCAATGCTCATTAATATCACTCTTTGGTTGGCAGTGGCGCCTCTTGCTGCAGCCAGCAAGAGAGGCAGGGGCCGTTGGTAGTATATTGCTAAAGGAGAACCAGAGCGATTAAAGAAAGTTATGCCGAGTCAGGTGTTGACATTGATGCAGCCGATAAGGCGAAAGCCAAAATCGCTGAGTATGCTGCCAGAACCCTTGGCCCTGAAGTTCTTAAGGGCCC
>CAYNLZ010000030.1:0-9721 GCA_964398255.1 uncultured Dehalococcoidaceae bacterium | reverse complement strand
GCCGCAACCAGAACCAAAAGAATGACCCAGAACCAGGCTTTGGTGAGCAGCTTTAAAGGATTTAATCCACCGCCACGTTTTTTAACATCTTTCTTGGCATCAGACTTTTTTGTCACTGATGTTTTTTCTTTTTTCTTGTTATCCTTGGTCCTGGCCACTTTCTGCTCCTAGACTTTTACCATCACCGGCAGTATCATCGGGCGACGTTTGGTTTTATCAAAGAAAAAGCGATTTAGCTCATCCCGCACGCGAGAATCTGCACCTGATAAGTCCGCCTCTCGTTTACCTCTATGGTCAATAATAGTTGCTACCAGATCCTTACCTTGCTCTATCATATCCTTTTCTTCCACAGTGTCAACAAATCCGCGTGATACTATATCCGGGCGACATACCAATTTTCCAGTTTGCTGGTTAACGGTAATAATTACAACAACTATACCATCCCGGGACAGCATGCGCCGATTCCTGAGAACAACTCCTCCGACATCACCCACGCTAAGTCCATCTACATATACATGTCCTGCAGTTATTTTACCAGCAATTTTGCCATGGTTGGGGCTGATTTCCAGCACATCGCCATCTTCCAGCCGAAATATGTTCTGCTCTTCAACGCCGGCGTCAAGTGCCAGCCTGGCATGCATGGTGAGGTGTCGAAATTCGCCATGAATCGGCACAAAAAAGCGCGGCTTGACCAGATTTAACACCAGCTTTAACTCCTCTTGAGAAGCATGACCATGAACATGCACATGAGAAAGCTTGTCATAAAATACTTCTGCTCCCTGCTTGAACAGTGTATCTATAGTACGATTGACCAGTGATTCGTTACCGGGAATAGGTGAAGCCGAAATAATCACCGAGTCTCCTTTTACGATAGAAACCTGGCGATGGCTATGGTTAGCTATCCTGACCAACGCAGAGGTTGGCTCCCCCTGTGAACCCGTTGCAATAATTACTATTTTTTCCGGCGGCAATTTGTTTAATTCTTCGTTTTTGCCCATTACCCCATCCGGGACTTTCAAATAACCCAGCTCAAGCGCCATCTTGACGTTATCGGTCATACTACGCCCAAATACAAATACTTTGCGATCATTGTTGGCAGCGGCATCAAATACCTGCTGGATACGGGAAATCAACGATGCGAAAGTTGCAACGACAACCCTCCCCTTTGCCTTAGAGATAATATTATCCAAAGCTTCGCCAATAACCTGTTCTGATGGAGTATAACCGGGCCTCTCAGCGTGTGTTGAATCAGAAAACAATGCCAGTACACCACGTGATCCGACTTGCGCAAGTCGTGAAAGATTGGTTGGTTCACCATGAACTGGTGTATAATCCAGCTTGAAATCGCCAGTATGAACAACAATGCCCAAGGGGGTCTCAATAATTAACCCAACTGCGTCAGGAATACTGTGACAAACAGGAAAAAACTCCACTTTAAAGCAGCCAATAGAAAAACTCCCCCCAGCTTCAATTACATTAATCTGAGCATTACTGAGAGCCTTTCTTTCCTTGAGTTTGACAGAAATAAGGCCTTTAGCCAGGCGTGTACAATAGATCGGCACATTAAGCTGAGGCAATATATAAGGCAGGGCTCCGATATGGTCTTCATGAGCATGTGTTATGACAATCCCCCTGATTTTTTCCTTGTTTTCTAACAAATAAGTGACGTCAGGAATAACCAGGTCAATTCCCATCATATCTTCTTCCGGGAACATTACTCCACAATCCACAATGAGAATATCGTTGCCATACTCCATAACCATCATGTTTTTGCCAATTTCGCCACACCCTCCCAAGGGGATAATTTTGAGTTTGGGTTTAGGATTTCTAGTTCTTTTCTTTTGCATGATTTTCCTTAATTTTATAATAGTTTCATTTGTCGTGGTGGTTCTTCAACAGAAGCTTTTTCCACCATTTTGCTCTCTGCAAGTAAGGCAGGGATTTTTTGCATATCCGCTTTGATTACTTCCTTGAGGCCACCCCTGTGCAAGGCAGCAGCAGGGTGGTACATAGGGAAATAAATAATTCCGTTATTAGTCACCGGTTTTCCATGGATTTTGCTAATAATTTTACCGGGGAAATAATAAGCCATCGAAAAACGGCCAAGGGTAACAATAATGCGGGGCTTTATCAGCTCGATCTGGCGATCAAGCCAGGGTTTACAATGCAAAAGCTCATCAGGCAGCGGATCACGGTTTCCTGGTGGGCGACACTTTACAACATTAGTTGTAAAGATTTCATCACGGCTTAATCCAGCTAAATATAAAAGTTCATCGTAAAACTTTCCGGCGGCACCAACGAAAGGCCTCCCAATCTGATCTTCTCTCCCCCCCGGTGCTTCACCGATAAACATGATATCAGCCTTAGAGGCGCCTTCTCCTGGTACTGCCCTGGTGCGAACCTCCGCCAGCCTGCAAGCCTGGCAGCTAGATATCTCCTTGCCAAGTTGATTGAGTTCTGTCATGTATACATTTTATATTAATTTCAGAAGGATGTAACCTTCTGGCTATAATAACACGCGCTATATACGCAGTCAATTGAAATACGATATAAAAACCCTTCGGGCGGTGTGTTTAAGATTAGCCTGAAAGCGACGTGTGATATAATGTTTTTGTGCTTGTACTTGGAATAGAGACTTCTTGCGATGAAACTGCCGCCGCTATTGTCGCGGATGGTCGACGGATCCTTTCTAATATTGTCAGCTCTCAGATAGATATCCACGCTCGTTTTGGCGGAATTGTGCCTGAAGTAGCTTCCCGGCAACATGTTACGGCAATGATTCCGGTTGTTGAAGAAGCCTTAAGGCGGGCTGATGTTGATTGGAAAGATCTGGAAGCCATTGCCACCACCCACGGACCAGGACTCGCCGGCTCTTTGCTGGTAGGTGTAAGTACCGCCAAGGCAATAAGCTTTGCCAAAGATCTGTCACTGGTCGGAATAAACCACCTTGAAGCCCACATTTACGCAAATTGGCTGGGTGAAGAGGAGCCTTCTTTCCCTCTATTATGCCTGATTGTTTCTGGCGGTCATACCGACCTTATCCTGATGAAAGGCCACGGAGATTATACCCTGTTAGGGCAGACAAGAGATGATGCAGCAGGGGAAGCCTTTGACAAAGCTGCACGCATATTGGGGCTTGGATACCCGGGTGGACCAGCCATAGACAAAGCCGCTAAAAATGCCAAAGCTGATATCAAACTCCCTCGGGCGTGGCTCAGAGGAACAGACGACTTCAGTTTCAGTGGTCTAAAAACTGCCTTATTACGTCTCAGCGAAGCTGGTGGAATTGCTAATATTTCAAACGCAGCGGCTAGTTTTCAAGAAGCAGTCGTTGATGTACTGGTTAAAAAAACAGTTAATGCAGCAGTCAAATGCGGAGCAAGGCAAATACTTCTTTCCGGCGGAGTTTCAGCCAATAGTTTTCTCAGGCAGCAAATGGCACTTGCTTCACCATTGCCGGTATTAATACCACACTCTGCACTATGTACTGACAATGCAGCAATGGTGGCTGCTTGCGGTTACTGGCGTTTTCAAGCAGGTCACGTTAGCAACCTTGATCTGGATGTAATTCCGTCGCTTGCTCTATTGTAAAACCAGCAACCAGCGCACCTCTTTTTCCTATCGTATTACTCAATTAATTGTTGCAAGACTTGGAAAATTAGTTTATTATATTATTTAGCAGTCTCGCTTTGAGATTGCTAAATAATTGCCTGTCATATAAAATGTTGATTAAAAGGAGGATATTAAATGGCAGTTAAAATTCAACCCCTGGGAGACCGAGTTTTGGTTAAACCGATCGAAGCTGAAGAGGTTACCAAAGGAGGAATAGTCCTACCAGCGAGTGCCCAGGAAAAACCGCTGGAGGGCAAAGTTCTTGCCGCTGGTCCCGGTAAGCGCAATGACAAAGGCGAGGCAATAGCACTGGATGTAAAGGTTGGAGATACAATTCTCTATTCCAAGTATGGTGGGACCGAAATTAAAATTGATGGTGAGGAGCTCATTATCCTTACCGAATCAAACATCTTGGCAAAAAGAGTCTAAATTATCATTTATTTTATTTAAAAAAGGAAATAACAGGAGGAAATTATGGCAAAACAGGTAATATTTGGAGAGGAAGCCCGTCGAGCCTTGAAAAAAGGTGTTGACATATTAGCCGACTCTGTCAGAGGCACACTTGGCCCCAAGGGTCGCCCTGTCGCGTTGGACAAGAAATGGGGCTCACCTTCCGTAGTTGATGACGGCGTAACTATCGCCAAGGAAATCGAGCTCCCAGAGCCCTTTGAGAACATGGGTGCCCAATTGGTAAAAGAAGCCGCCTCTAAAACCAACGATGCGGCTGGAGACGGCACAACCACTTCTACTGTACTTGCATCTGCTATGATCGGCGAAGGCTTTAAAAATATTGCTGCAGGTGCCGACGCGCTAGGTCTCAAGAAAGGTATTGAAAGGGCAACTGAAGCAATTTTAGATGAACTGAAAAAAGTGTCCACCCCGGTTAAGGGCAGGGACCAAATTGTTCAAATTGCAACAATCACCGCCAAGGACGACCAAATCGGCAATCTGATTGCAGACGCAATGGAAGAAGTTGGCAACGATGGAGTGATCACGGTAGAAGAATCAAGAGGCACTGAATACGAAACCGAGTATGTTAAGGGTATGCAATTTGATCGCGGCTACACCAGCGCTTATTTCGTAACCGACACCGCGAGAATGGAAGCCGTGCTCGATGACCCCTACATTCTAATTACAGATAAGAAGATCACAGCTATTGCTGATATTCTCCCAACCCTCGAAAAAATATTGCAGGTAACCAAAAACTTGCTTATCATTGCCGAGGACGTTGAAGGAGAAGCACTGGCAACCCTGGTTGTAAATAAACTTCGCGGCACCATGAATGTATTGGCGATAAAAGCCCCTGGCTTTGGCGACCGCCGCAAAGCAATGCTCCAGGATATCGCTGTTCTTACTGGCGGGCAGGTAATATCAGAGGAAATCGGGCGCAAGCTTGATGCAGTAGAAATTGAAGACCTCGGCCAAGCCCGTAAGGTTGTATCAGATAAAGATGATACAACCATCATAGAAGGCAAAGGTGATGCTCAAGCCATTGCCGACCGAATCAAACAGATAAAAGCCCAAATCGAAGAGACCAAATCTGACTTCGATCGTGAAAAACTACAGGAACGCATGGCACGTCTCGCCGGTGGCGTTGCTGTAATTAAAGTTGGTGCTGCTACTGAAACTGAAATGAAAGAGAAAAAGCATCGGGTAGAAGATGCTCTGGCGGCAACCCGTGCGGCTATTGAAGAAGGAATCCTTCCCGGTGGCGGCATCAGCCTGCTGAACGCTCTTAAAGAAATTGACACTCTCGGACTCGAGGGCGATGAAGCCACTGGCGCCAACATCGTCAAGAAAGCAGCTGAAGCACCAATCAGAGCCATTGCCAACAACGCTGGTTTTGACGGCGCTGTTATAGCTGATGCAGTCAAGAAAAGCGAACCCGGCGTAGGCTTTAACGCCTCAACCGGTGAATTTGGCGAGATGGTTAAAATGGGGATTATTGACCCCACCAAAGTAACCCGCGCTGCGCTGCAAAATGCTGCCAGCATTGCTGGAATGGTATTGATAACAGAATCTCTGGTGGCTGATATCCCCGAGCCAGAGAAAGATCACCCCACTATGCAAGGTGGCGGCATGGGAGATATGTACTAGACTCAGACTAAAACAGCCATGACACAAAAGAGCGGTTGGTTCAAACCAACCGCTCTTTTTATAACTCGTTCTATTTTTCGTATTCTATTGTCAAGACGCAGGGACTGTAAAATGCATCACACAGCATTCTGCCCCTTTGCATATCTGGCTGGATAACCTAAAAACGATCTCTTCACCAAACTCCCTTGCCCAAGCAGCATAGTCTGCAACACATACAACATCCCCAACCTGACCAGAATATTTCTCCCTGCCCGATTTTTCCATCAACGCATGCCACGGGCAATAACTTACGGTTATCTTCAGGACATTGTTCGTTTCTTTTTCAACCTCAAACCCAAAACCATCTATGTCAAATCTGACCTCAAGGCTTTTAGCCAGATTTTCCAACCCATTCCCCAGATTGAGCATGTCTTTCAACATCCGCGCCTGTATTTTAGGAAGCACCTTCCAGACTTCCCGGTCGATTTCAAGCGCGACATCGAAGCCATATTTTTCTTCTACCTTCATAAACCACAAACCGTCTACAGCGCCATAACTTCGATGTAAAAACTGCGATATCTGCTTTTCCGACAGGTCTTTCATGTCTTTAACCTTCCATTAACACAAACATTGAATCAGCCTCCGCCTCATCTTTTTTACTGCTCACGACAGCTGTTAAGGACATCAGCCTCCGCCTTCTAAAATAGTCAATTCTCGCTCTTCTCCACCCGCACTTACCTTATAGGTACCAACACTCAGCTGGAGAAAAGACGTAATAACCTTTTTAGTTTCCCCGCTTTCGATAAAAAACTCTATGTGGAGCTCAGTTTCATAATCTGTATCTCTCATGCCCTGGATTATGACTGGCAAATTGCAATCCATGTCTTGCGCTGAGACGTTTTGAACAACAATAGTGATGTTAAATAAATTGGCAGCAGATATTTCTGCAGAAGGCAGGTTAATATGAGTGACAATTATACCCGACTGTACAACAGTAGTCGTCACAAAAACAGTCACCGGGGGAGCAGTAGTAACTCCAGACACCGTGATGGTCGTTTCATTGTCCACATAATGAGTAGTTGCAACAGTAGATGTTTTCGGTTGACTCGTATAAGTCGAGGTAGTTGTTTTAGTAAAAGTTATGGGAGTCTCCTGCGTTTGTGTGAGAGTGGTGAATATATACTTTGTCGTCTCTCCTACAGGGCTACATGCCACCACCGATAAAACCATACTCGACACAGCTATCGACAACAAAAGCCGAAGTATTTTTACTTTCACGCTAGTTTTCTCCCCCTGATAATGGAATTATTTTAACATAAGAGAAAGATAAAATAACTTAGTACCATTCTGCTGTTTGCAGACCACAGCTTAAACCCGTCTTCAGCTTTTTTGTTATTCCCAATAGAAAGATTTTTGGCTTAGACTATTTTTAACAGCTCTATTTCAAACGTCAGATCTTGTCCAGCCAATGCTGAGTTAGCATCAACGGTAATACCATTTTCAGAAACAGCTAACACAACCAAAGAGTATATGTATCCGGCTGTATCTTGCCAGTAGACAGTGTCTCCAACTTGCGGTTCATACCCTTCCTCGAGTTGGTCCTTACTCACGTCGAATATCAGGTCGTCTCTGTATTCGCCATAAGCATCAGTGGCTTCAATATCTACCGTTATGGACTCCCCAGGCTTTAACCCTATTACTGCCTGTTCGAACTTTTCCAACACCTGCCCGCTGCCTATAACAAATTCCAGGGGCGTTGTCCCAACTGAAGTTTCATAGACAGTTCCATCCTCAAGGATAAGAGTGTAATGGACGCTGACTTTATCCCCTTCTTTAGCAGGACCATCCGAGCCACAGCCAGAAAGCGCAAAGGGAACAATTATACAGAGCACAACAATTGCACTGACAATCGAAAATAAACGTTTTTTAATCATTGGTAACTCCAAGAAACATTAGCAAACAAAAAGCTTGGCCGCTAATCCACGCAAGTAGCAAGCTTGTGTAGTTGAAACGAGACCCTTATCGCCTTTTTAGCCAATCGTAGATAGCTATAATTACTATAGCAAACACAACCGCCACAACAAAACCTATCCATGACGGAAAGACGTACCAGCCAATCCATTGGCCAAAACTCCCCGCCAGAAGGGCACCTAATGCGCCAAGAAGGACGGTCATAATGCAACCCATATTCTCCTTACCTGGGAGAATCAATCTTGCCAGCACACCAATAAACGCGCCAGCAACAAGATACCACAATATTTCCATGTTGTTCCTCCTGAATTGATAATAATTATAAAGATTGAACGCGTTAAATACCAATGTTTTTCTGTTTACCCTCTTAAAATCCAATTATTATACCAACAGGTCTCTTGCTTGCTATAATTTCTCTCATATTATGAAACAGCAAAAACTTATCCATATAGATGGAGTTGGCGCGATTTCCCTTGAGCGCAGCACACGAGCCAAGAATATTATAATTTCAATCAAACCTTTCAGGAGACCAAGAGTCGCGGTTCCACCCCATTCCTCCTTTAAGGAGGCAGAAGTTTTTGCCATTAGCAAAAGTAGCTGGATTAAAAACACCTTCCAGAAAATGAAGCGGAAGGAACAAGTTTTATCAGATGGAATAAAAACTTCCACGCCTGTAGACAGAAGGGAAGCAGAAAAAGTACTTCAAAAGCGGACTCAAGAACTAGCGTCGAAACACGGCTTTTCTTATACAGGGATAACCATCCACAATCAAAAAACCCTCTGGGGCAGTTGCTCTGTGAAAAATAATATAAGCCTTAACATGCAACTTGCAAGATTGCCCGAGGACCTTATTGATTATGTCATCCTGCACGAACTGATACACACAAGGATAAAAAACCACTCCCGTCTTTTTTGGCAAGAAGTAGACCGATTGGTTGGCAACAGTAAAGAATTACGAGCCAGGTTGAGAAATTATCTTCCACGCGTCCAGTAGCAGAATCTTCGCAACGGCTGCTATTTACATCCAGATGAGCTGTAACAGGATATGCGAAACGGCCACCGCGGCAAGGGTAAAAGGCCAAACGATTTTGATGTAACTTCCAAGTTGGATTTTATAGCCACGCTTTTCCAACATTCCACAGGCAAGAACGTTTGCAGTTGCTCCAACTGGCGTCAAGTTCCCACCCATACCAGTACCAATCAGCATACCAAAGTAGAATGGGTACGGATTTACCCCAAGTGAGGCGGCAAGCATAGAGCACACAGGCAACATAATTACTGTATAAGGGACATTATCTATAAATGCCGACAGTAAAACTGACACCCAGACAAGAATTGCCAGGAAAATAATTGGGCTGGTAATCCCGGTATTAACTAAAAGGCTGGTAAAATCTTCCAGGAGCCCAACTTCGTTTACAGCAAATATCAATATAAATATCCCGATCAGGAAGAACAGAGAATTCCAGTCATACTCCTTAAGCCAAACTTTCGTGTTTTTCCCGCTAAAACCCAAGCTCACAAGCCCCAAGGCCAAGCCTACCAACCCCCGGTGATTCCATGCACCCATATTGTCCCATGGGATGAAGGCAAGGGCCGCAACACTTACTACAAGCAATATTACCGGCATAATATTGACCTTAACTTTTTCTGCCTCAACCACTGCTTTCGTATTCATCTTTCTGAAAGTTAACATTAATACCAATACGGCGGCTACCACCCCCATAATTGATATAGTTCCGATACCAAGCTTGTCCTGGAACCAATAGAATTCAAAAAAGCTCATGCCTGTTTGGCTTGCCATGATAAGTGCAGGCGGGTCGGCTACCATGGTAACAGTGGTAACAATATTAGAGGCAGCAGCCAGGGAAACCAGGTAAACAAACAAATTACCTTTGGCACGGGTAGCCAGTTCTATGGCGACCGGAGCCAGAATAATCACAACACTGGGGTTAGCCATAAATGAGGACAGGAACATGGCGATGATGCATAAAATCAAAAGGGCGTGTTTTTCTTTGCTGACACGGCTAACTACCTGATTTGCCATCCACTTGGGAATATTGCC
>CAYNLZ010000029.1:0-9825 GCA_964398255.1 uncultured Dehalococcoidaceae bacterium | reverse complement strand
TCGATATGCGTATGCTAATATTAAACAGTAATTATGGAAATTAACTGGCTTGGCCAATCAGCGTTTCGCATCAAGGGCAAACAAACCACTGTTGTTATTGATCCTTTCCTCACGGAAAAGGGTGATAACTTAAATCGCGTAGCCGCTGACATTTTATGTTTCAGCTATCAGGATCCATCAACGGATGCCATTATAGCAAAAATCAGAGGGGAACCTTACATCATCCGGGGGCCGGGAGAGTACGAAGTAGGTAGCACCTTTGTCATCGGCATACCTACTTACCAGGACGATAATAAAGGCTCAATTCGCGGCAACAATACCGTCTACACGCTTGAAATTGAAGAAATTTCTGTCTGTCACCTGGGCAGGCTGGGACATATACTTGATGAAGAGCAAATAGAAACCATCGGCAATGTTGACGTGCTCCTGGTTCCTGTAGGTGGAAACATGACCATCAACGCCTCCACCGCCGCAAAGTTGATGCGTACCATGGAACCCAAAGTTGTGATTCCCATGCACTACAAAACTTCTCAGACGTCACTGGAAATTGATCCGGTTGATAAATTTCTTAGCGAAACGGGCTCCCAGGGCGTACCAGCTCAGCCAAAAATTAGTATAACCAGAAACAACCTGCCACAGTCCACCCAAGTAATGCTCCTGGAAGATCGTTCCTGATTTCACGCTCGCATCTTTAGTAATTGTGTGTTTTTGCCGGCTCTGGAATTAATTTCCTTGCCGGTTTTTTGCTACTACAACGGCCAATACTATCACCATTACAAATAGAACCCCACCCAACAATGCTATTATCACGTAAAAATATTGCGGAGAATAATCAATTACCTGTGAGACGCCGGAACCGGGAACTTGCGTGATAACTATCGTCTGGTCTGGTATTTCGATAGTTGGCATAACTACAGTAATGCCACCATTTTCAACAACGGTTGTTATCGGCACAGTAACGGTTATTGTGGACGGAGGCTTGACAGTCGTGTCTGGCTTAACGGGCACGTCAACAGTCTGAAAACTACCCACTCCGCTCCAATCGCTCACTCCCCCAGCATCAACTGCCCTGACGCGCCAAAAATAACTGGTTTCATATTCCAGGCTTTCAGGTACCTGCCAGGCATTTGCATATAATGCCTGCTGGTCAGTGCATGTTATAACCACTTCCTTAAAATTTGAGTCTGCCGCCACTACCAGCTCATAACAATCGGCACCTTCAATTTTTTCCCACTGAAACAGCGGTTGAGTTGCGACATCTTTTTCTGCTGGAAAAGGCCTTTCAAGCTTGGGGGCAACAACACGCGTAGAACAGGAGGTTTTAAATTTGCCGGTTTCTGACCAGAAGCTGATATTCGGACTCACTGCCCTCACGCGCCAAAAATAACTATTCTCTGCTTCCAGTTCGGGCAAGACGGCTTCAGTACTCGAGGTTAATCCTTCAATAACATTTTCTATTGGCGAAAAGGTGGAGTTTGAAGAAACCTGCCAGCGATAACTCGTGGCTCCTTCCAAAGCATTCCATTCAAGCTTGATCTTGCTTGCGCAACCATCTCCCGAAATACCGACGCCTTCTTCTTCATTTTGCGGAGATGCAAGTTCAACTGGATCGGCTAGTGTATCCGTAAAGCAAAGCAGCCTATAGCCAGTGATATCCATTGCCCATAAAGTATCCCCAACCACAACCAGTTTTTCAAGAGAGTTTCCTTCTGTAAGACCTTCTGTAATTTCTTCTGCTACAGCAGAGCCTTCACAAGGCTCAAGAATTCTAACTACTTTCCCCCAACCCTGTTCATGATTCAATGCTTCAAGATCGGCAGCATACAACAAACCAGTATCAGAAACGGCTATGCTGCCTGTTCTGGTTCTTGACAGCTCCCCGCTGAACTCAAGCTTGTCCCATGTCATGTTTTCACCAACGACTCCGTAGTAGATACCGCCTTCAGTCAAATCAGAAGTCGCATAAATACGGGTACCTTCTTCTATATTCAGCTCAATTGCAAACGTTATGGAGCCACCAACGCCTGGAATAGCGGGCAACTCTTTAAAACTTACTCCCGAGTCAGCAGAAAAAAATATATCTCCTGTGGTATTGCCGGCCAACACTTGCCATCCGGTTTTCTCACTACCGGCGACAGCGAGAGACTTTACAGGAGTGCTCCCCACAACTGCCTGCTTATAAGAAAAGCCAGAATTGTGCGAGCCAAGAATTACTCCACTTTCACCATCAAAGCTTCCGATTATCAGAGCATCGTCTCCAATAATTTCCCAGCAATCCACATTGAGAGGACACCCCCGTGAAGTAAAAGATTGACCTCCGTTGTCAGACCGCCATATAGCAGGCTTCCCGTTAGTATCCCTGCCAGCAAGAAACACTGCCTGCCGAAATTGCCCGTAATCAGGAGATAGGCCGAGTTTTTCAAAGATTTCTCCAGTTAAAGAGCTGTTTAGGCAACGAATCCAGTTGCCACCCCCGTCTGTTGACTGCCAAAGGCTGTAACTGCCTCCCCAGGTTAACAAATAAACGGTTTGATTGTGGGAACAATCGGGCGAAACGGCAAAATCAAGTACGGCGTCTACTCGCGAATCAATCCATGAGACTTGCTGCCAGCTGTCACAATCGGCTGAAAAAGAAACCGCGCTCTCTGTCCCGATAGTAGCTACATAAAAACCTTCGGGTGTGATGATTGCCGCGGTAACTACCTCACCAGTTGGTGGTTTAGATGGCTGTTCCCAGGTTATGCCCCAATCTTTCGAAATGTGTAGCTTTCCGCTGGTTGTTCCAGCAAGAATTACTCCTCTCTCCGTCATGTCCAGCGCAGATATTTTCTCGCCCGAATCGTTCATCAGGGGATGGCTATCAACTTCTAATGGGCTGCCAGCGGCCTCCACCCTGTATATCCCACCACTTTCCCCGTTTAAACCAACCAGCATTGTTACATAATCCGGACTGCAATCAGGAGCAAAAACAAGTTTAACGCTTTCCAGGGAATGCATTATTGAAGAATCGTTCGTTATCCTTCCGCCAGTCCAATTGACGTTTCCCTGCATTGTTTTAAAGATAATCTCGCCTTCAGAAATACCTACCGCAACCAACCCGAACTCTTCGTTACAACCCGGAATAAAGCCTGTAGCATACGCATCAAACGACACTAGGCCAGTATCGTACCATCGGGAAAGAAATTCTTGTGGCTTTAATATGAAAACACCGCCGGTCCCCATATCCTCGCTGGACGCAACAGCGGCGGCAACCATTTCTTCCCCTCCAACTACTTCAACAGCAATGCTGTTGATAAATCTGTTACTACCATCAACTCCAGGCAATAAGGAAAGGGCAGAAAACGAAACGCCTCCGTCATCCGAACGATAAACGTCAGAGTTTGTTGCATAATACAAAACATCGTCGTTATCAGGGTGTTTTATGAGTTCTACAAAGTTTTGTTCAACCGGGGCAAGTCTGTCCCATTGTTGACCGCCTTCAAGCGAGCGGTAGAGGTGATTACTTTTTCCTTCACTGATAATACTGAAGATGGCCGAATCATCGGTAGCCAGTAACTGTAATACGTCACTTTCTGGAGCAACAAGGGGAGCAGTTGAAGGTGTATTAACCTCGTTCCATTTCAAGACCGGCGATTGGCTGGAGGAGGGGGCGAGAGCCGGAGTATTCACAATTGCAGATAAGTGGAGTACCAGCATTGCCACTACCGGGATGATGCGGGACATGTTTCACATGATACCCGACTCTTAGCAATGGGTCAAACGAACTGCCGTTATCCTGAGTCAAGCCTCTGATGTTTACGTAGCCTTTGTTGACATTCTTGTCGCTGCTGACTATATTGATGATAAGATAAAGAGGGTCGCCTTTAAAGAAAAGCAGATGAAAGTAAACGACCAGGCAATAGAAGTCGAGCGCCTAAACCGTATTAATGAATACGGTCCGGACGATCTGTTTATTTGTTGCGCTGGCTTTGAGGAGCGTTGCGCCCAGGTTGTATCCAGAATGGCTACGGGTTTTCGCACACGTTTCAGTATAATTTTTGCTGTCGAAGATCCTTTTTATAAACAACTCGTTGAAACCAATCTGTTCAAACTTCAGGCAGAACTCGGAAAACGGACGAGTGAAGGCGTTTTTGTCATACGTTGCCAGCGAGACGGGCCAACCGAAGCCATAAATCAACTCAGAGGTGTCTGGAACCGTTGCAAACCCAAGGATGCAGATGAACCGTATATAACTATAGATATTTCCAGTTTCACCAAGATATACCTGTTGGTGCTGCTGAATTTTCTGGTTGCCGAACAAAATATGGGGATACCGCGGCTTTTACACACTACTCAAACATATGCACCAACTCGTCTTACCAGGGGAGTAGAACAAATAACTACTGTGCCCAACTTTTTTGGCAACATGTCGATGGATAAGGACACTTTGCTTATCATGTTCCTGGGCTTTGAACCAGAAAGGGCTTTGAGCGTATGGAAGCACTTCAGCCCGGCAAAAGTTATTGGCATAATCACAGATCCCCCACGAGACAACAATGACGATTACCTTGATTACGCCAAACGTAATAACGCCAGGCTTCTGTCGCTCCCTATGGTTGAAGTCAGAACCGCCCCGGCAGATGATCCGTATGCAGCCAGAAATGTTCTTGAAACAATATTCCAGGAAGTTAAAGACGGATATAATATGGTCATAGGGCCGTTTGGCACCAAATCACAAACGGTTGGGGTCTTCCTGTATTGTCTGGAGCACCCAAAGGCGCAAGTGGTGTATTCCTTCCCTTCAAATTATACCCGCAGTTATATTAACCGGGAACCTGGCTGTACTTTACTTTTGCCAATGGCTCCCATACTTAGGCCGTAAAAACCTGCTATTTTTCATTAATATTCGCCCCACGTTTGTTCAAATCAGGCTTTTTCTCTTGACACGTAGGCAGACAATAGTTTATTCTACCTCTCAAAGCTAAACAAGAAGGAGGTTCACCCGGATGCAAGCTTATTGTATGAAGTGTCGCGCCAAAAAGGAAATGAAAGGGGCCACCGCCATTACCATGAAGAATGGGCGGCCGGCTACTCAAGGCACTTGTCCCGATTGCGGCACCAAGATGTTCAAAATTGGCAAAAGCTAAAAGCTGATTCTGGTTCACAATTAAAAGAAGCCCCTCATAAAGAGCGGCTTCTTTTATTATTTGATAAGAGTGCCGGGGGTGGGATTCGAACCCACACGGATTTTACTCCGGCGGATTTTAAGTCCGCTGCGTCTGCCATTCCGCCACCCCGGCATAGCTGGAATCTACTAGCTTGCACCCGCAATTATCCTAAATTATAAGTAAGACCGTTCCGGTTGTAAAGAAAGGGCTGTCTTACCTCAAGCAAGAATTCTTACGTCGCCTTCCCGGCGCGTAACCTTGTCTTTATCAAGCAGGCCGAAGACAGGAATAGAATATTTTCTGGTGAGCCCGAATAACTTGTTCATGTCCTGTATTGTCACTTTGCCATTAGCAACGAGAAAAGCAGTTACCTCTTTTTTAATTTTGTTATATGTCTCCCTGCCAAACAGGATACCTTCAGAAGATTGAACGAGGGCCCCCTTGTCCAGCAGGTAATATATAACATCCTCGTTTTTTGAAAATTCTTTGGACAGCTCTTTAATGGTCGGTGGAGAAAACGGGTTGGCGGCAAAAAGTGACAGTATTTGCTCTTCTGCTGCTTCTTGCGCAGTTGAAAGAACTGGCTCATATCCTTGCAACGCAAGCCAATCACCTTCACGATTGACTTTTCCCTCTGTAACCAATTCTTCAATCATTATCAGGAAAATCTCCCGGGGCAAGCCAATCTTTGCTTGGGCAGCCGTTCCGGTTATACCACGCTTGAGAGGGTTTTCCTTATGTTCAAGACTGATTAACTGGCACAGTTCGTCTTTTCTGATTTCCCAGTCTTTCACAAGAAATAAATACTCTCCCTTTGTCCCGACTCTACCTTTTTCAATGAGGCTGGCAACAACAGTATCAATACGCTCTTGTGAATACGCGGAGTAAGAAAGAAGCCCTTTTCGTTCAATGAAATGTAATTTTTCCAACTCAGTCAATATTAACGCTTCTACGCCAAGGTCTTTACGACGAGCAAGCCAGGTTATTGTGGCCTCTGCGTCTCGCTGTTTGAGAATGGCTGCGTACGGGTCAAGCACCACCCCTCCACCAATGGTATCTGCGGGAGATTGCCGACGAATAATCAACCGCTGACCGATATAAACCGAGGCTTCCTGGCCAAGTCTTAATTGTACGAAACCCTGCTCTCCCCCCTTGATCGCTTTCTTCTCCATAAGAGCAACACGGCACATATATTCGCCGGTTTCCATATAAACCAGCACTTCTTCACCGTTTTTCAATACAAAACCGGTGCTTGGGAGCACGTTTACCATTGCGTTTATAACGCTACTGGTCTTTTTGCTCGCCAATACAGGCACTATAACGCAACCACGGTGCAAGTCTTCTTTTTTTATACCGCTCAGGTTCAGAGCTACTCTACAACCCGGTTCAACCTTTTGCGACATCTCTTTATAACACTCGACACTCCTGATATGAGCAGGCAGGTTTTCAGGCAATATCGACACGTCGTCTCCGACTGAAAGTGCGCCATAAAGAAGTGTACCGGTAACAACTACCCCACTTCCCTTGATGATAAAAACGCGGTCTACGGGAAGCCGAGGCCGCCCGATGTCATTATCTGCTTTTACTCGCTCGACGAGGCTGGCTATTTCTCTTTTAAGTTCGTCTATACCGGCGCCATCCCTTGCGCTTACCCGAATAATTGGCGCCCCTTCCAGCAAGGTTCCTTTTAGCCTTTCGGTAATATCTGATTCAACCAGTTGAAGCCATTCTTCGTCATGCACCAAGTCTATTTTATTGATTGCGACTATACAATCTTTGATACCCAGTAGATTTACGATTTGTGCGTGCTCTTCGGTCTGAGGCATCCAGCCATCGTCAGCCGCCACCAGCAAAATCACCCCATCAATCCCACTCATCCCGGGTATAACGTTACGCACAAAATGCTCATGCCCAGGAACATCAACAATGCCGACTTTTTCCCCTGAAGGGAGGTCCATCCAGGCAAATCCCAGGTCTACTGTCATACCCCGGACCTTTTCTTCTGGCAATCGGTCTGGATCTATCGATGTAAGAGCTTTAACGAGGCTCGATTTGCCATGATCAATGTGTCCAGCGGTACCAATTGTTATCATTCTTGCCGCCTGGCATATTTTAAAATCTTCTGTAACAGAATCTCTTCTTGCTCTGGGAATACTGTACGAAGATCAAATATATAACACCCGTCTTCTATTCGCCCGATTACAGGCGGAGTTCCCGTCCGCAGACGCGATGAGAAGGCTTCCAATGAAATTTCAGGCTCTACTACCAACAAAATGGTAGGCAAGGATTGATCAGGGAGAGAACCGCCTCCAACCATGCTTAAACCGGATTTAACCTCGGCGCTGATGCCGCTCTTACGTATTTTTGTGGCAAGTGCTTCTGCGCGGACGGCAATTGTTTCCGATGATGCCCCCATCATCTGCCAAATCGGGACTTGCTGATTGGCTTCTTTATTCAGATACAACAAAGTGGTTGCTTCCAAAGCAGCTACCGCTATTTTATCTATACGTATCGCCCGCAAAAGCTGATGGCTGCGCATTTTCGCAATGTGTTCTTTTTTGCCGACGATTACCCCAGCTTGAGCCGCTCCAAAAAGTTTGTCTCCCGAAAAACATATTATATCCGCTCCTTCTTTGATGGCATCGTGAATTGTTGGTTCATGCTCCATCCCATATTCACGTGTATCAAAAAAAGCTCCGCTGCCAATATCGTATACCACCGGTATTTTGTGAATTTTGCCAAGCTGTGCAAGTTCGGCAATACTTACTTCGTTGGTAAAGCCACTTATAGTGAAATTGGACCGATGGAACTTCAACAACAGACCAGTATTTTCATTTATAGCCTTCTCGTAATCATCCAGGTAGGTCTGATTGGTTGTACCGATTTCTCTCAAACTTACGCCGCTTTGCTCCATAATCTCCGGCACCCGGAAACCACCACCTATCTGTACTAATTCTCCGCGCGAAACAATAGCCTCTCGCCTGTGTGCCATGGCAACCAGGACCAGCAACACTGCAGCGGCATTGTTATTTACCACCAGCGCATCTTCAGCCCCTGTCAACATACAAAGTAGCCGTTCAAGTTCCAGCGCCCGCCTTCCACGTTTCCCGGTTTTATGCTCATATTCCAAAGCCGAAAATCCTCCGCAGAGCCGTTTGATTGATTCCAGTGCGGCTGTCGGAAGAGGAGCCCTGCCAAGGTTAGTGTGCAAGATTACCCCGGTAGCATTAATTACCTCACTGCCAAAGCCCGGCCAGTTTGTATCAAGGTTATCTTTTATGAGCTCCACAAGCTTTTCCGGTGAAGGAGCTTTCATACCACTGGCAATGCTTTCCCTTGCAGAAGATAAAGTGTTGTTTATTGCCTCAGCCACAAGTGGCCGACTGTAGCGCCTTATAGACGCCCCCAACTCTGAATCGGAAAGAAGCACTTCGACCTGGGGCAACTTGCGCATCTCAAGATTAATTGCTTCTAAACCCGGGTTTGTTCGCTCTTTTTTCATTTCAAATAAATGTGTCCTTTGTGTCCATCGAACACGCGACCGATTACAGACGCTTCAGGGCTCCCAGTCTCATGTAATACGTTCAACATTTCACCAGCTTTTTCTTCAGACACTGAAATAAGCATTCCTCCAGAAGTTTGCGGATCGTTAAGAATACTCATCCAGTCTTCACTTCCTTTCAAATCGCCTTCTATTCTGCATTTGTAATAATTCAGGTTGTCGTGCAATTTGCCCGGCACGACACCCATACGAGAGAACTCAAGCAATCTATCCATTACGGGAATGTTTTCAACATCTATCTCAAACGACACGCCGCTTCCGCTGGCCATTTCCCAGGCATGCCCTATCAAACCGAAGCCTGTGACATCGGTAGCCGCATTGGCTCCCAATTTGGCCATCGCCTCTCCTGCCGATTTGTTTAAACGAGTCATGTGTTCCACTGTTTTCTTTTTTAGTGCCTCGTCCACCATGCCTGCCTTCATGGCTGTATTTAATATCCCGGTACCCAGTGGTTTTGTTAATATGAGAAGGTCGCCCAATTTGGCTCCTTTATTAGTAATAACATTGTCCGGGTGGACGATACCGGTCACCGACAGGCCAAATTTTAACTCGTTATCCCGAACGCTATGGCCACCAACCAGCGCTACCCCTGCTTCATTCACTTTATCCAGAGCTCCCAGGATTATTGAGCGCAGTACCGATATATCAAGCTTGTCGGAAGGAAAGCATACTATGCTCATCGCTGTAATTGGATTAGCTCCCATCGCCCATACATCAGAAAGAGAATTGGCTGCGGCTATCTGCCCAAAGGTGTAAGAATCTCCCCCTCCGATTGCCGTTATAAAATCAAGTGTCTGAACCAATGCCATATCATCAGAAACACGATATACACCCGCGTCATCATTTGTTTCTATTCCAACGATTACATTGGGGTCATATTTAAATTCCAGACCACCAAGTGCCTTTTCCAAGTCTCCCGGACTTATTTTAGCCGCTCAGCCGGAGAATTCTGATTCGCTCATAAGATTGATTACTTCTTCAGTCATGAGGATCCTCCTTCCAGCCGCGCTTATTACGCCACATTGGCGGAGGGGGAGGGAATCGAACCCCCACGGCAACTTAGTCACCGCCAACGGATTTGAAGTCCGCGAGACCCACCAGGGCCTATCCGCCTCC
>CAYNLZ010000028.1:0-9875 GCA_964398255.1 uncultured Dehalococcoidaceae bacterium | reverse complement strand
GGGCACAAGCCAATAAATCTCAATTTGATTGCGGCTACCCGCAAGATACCATTAAAACGCCAGGAAATTTTTACCAGTTCTTGATCAGCTTGCCGTCTTTATCCTTCATTGCACCAGCTACTGCCATTATAAAATCAACCAGAGACCAAATGCCCAGTCCTCCCGCAGTGAATAGCATAAGAAGGCCGGTTCCAATTTTTCCCAGGTAAAAGCGGTGCGCGCCGAAGACTCCAAGGAACCAGGCAAACAATGATACGGCTAGCCTCGATTTATCCGATATTTCTTCCACTTTATTCCTCCGTGAATACTTCTACCGTTTATAATTTATGGTTTCCAGTTATAATTATATGTTTATACTCGATTTAATGCCATAAACCCTGCGTATCAATTTGGCGAAATTGAGTGTCGTACAAGCTGGCGTACAATCCTTTTTTGGAAAGAAGTTCGCTGTGTGCCCCCCTTTCAATTATCTGACCACGGTTCATTACCAGAATAAGATCAGCTGATAAAATTGTACTCAGGCGGTGAGCAATGACAATGCTCGTTCGATCCGCCATTACCCTCCCGAGGGCTTCCTGAATTAGCGCTTCAGATTCGCTATCAAGTGAACTTGTTGCTTCATCAAGCACCAATATTCGCGGGTCTTTTAAAATAACCCTGGCAATCGCCATTCTTTGTTTTTCTCCCCCACTCAAGCGGTAACCTCGCTCTCCAACGACTGTTTCATATTGTTCTGGCAGACCCATGATAAAGTCATGTATATTTGCAGCACGGGCAGCAGCTTCGATTTCATGGCTTTTAGCATCCGGGCGCGCATACAGCAAATTGGTGAGGATTGTGTCATGGAAAAGATATGTCTCCTGTGTAACCATGCCGATTTGATCCGCCAGTGAAGTCAAAGTCGTGTCTTTCAAATCTATATCGTCAATTAAAATGCTCCCTTTATTCGGGTCGTAAAGCCTGGGTATCAGATAAGTAAGTGTAGTTTTTCCGGCACCGCTTGGGCCTACCAGAGCGACCAATTGACCCGGTTCTGCCCGGAAAGAAATGTTTTCCAGTGCATATTCACGAGCCTGTGTAAGGGCTTGCTCTTGACCGTTTTTAATAAGCTGTTCAGTTTGTTCAAGAGGTTCGGAGCGAGGAATAACTGTGGATTCTTCATCAGACAGTACCGTTTTGACTCCTTGCGTCTGGCCAAAACGATGAACTTCACTCAAGAAGTTTTCATTTTTTGGGTAACAAAAGGAAACGTTTTTGAATTCAAGGTACCCTCTGATATTATGTAAAACAACAGCATCTGATTTTTCGCTGATATCCAGGGGTAAATCCAGCACCTCAAAGACACGCTCGAAGCTCACTATCGAGGTAGCAAAATTAACCGGAGCATTAGTCAGACTCTGTAGCGAACTATAAAGTTTCCCCAGATAAGCTCCCAGTGCAACGATAGTGCCTATGGTTAGAGAACCTCCAATAACAAGATAGCCTCCAACGCCATACACCAGGGCAAGCCCTATAGCGCCAAGTAATCCAATACTTACAAAAAAGAGAGTCCCTGTAACAGCACGCTTTACTCCAACTTCGCGTACCTTTACTGCACGTTCACGAAATCGTTCGTTCTCCTCAGGCATCCTGCCAAAAAGCTTTACCAATAATGCCCCGCTGACATTAAGCAGTTCGCCTATCATGGCATTCATTTTGGCAACTATATCGAGTTGCTCTCGTGCCACATCACGCAATCGATTTCCTATTTTTCTGGCTGCCAGTAAAAACAGTGGTACTACCGCAATACTTACCAGAGTAAGACGCCATTCAAGCGTGAACATAACGCTTAAAATTGCTGCTGTTTGTACAAAACTCGTAATTATATTAACGTATACGTTGGTTATGGCACTTTGCGCTCCCGTTACGTCATTATTAATTCTGCTCATTATTTCGCCCGATTTGGTGTGTGTAAAAAAACTCAAAGACATGTTTTGCAGGTGAGAAAAAAGAGCTGAGCGTAAATCAAATACAATACCTTCCCCTACTCTTGCATTTATTTGTTTTTGAAAGACCTCCAGCCCGCTGGTAAGCAAAGGAATAACAATCAAGCCCATCGCCAGCAATGCAAGCCGCTGCAGGTCCTTGTTTGGAAGTGTGGAATCTATCAAATCACGCAAAATCAAGGGAGTTAACAAAGATAGTCCAGCAATGGAAAAGGTGATCACCAAAATTACCAAAAGCCACCATTTATAAGGCTGGGCATATGCTAAAACACGTTTAATTAACGCGAAATCAATCTTGGGTTTACCCGAATAGGAATGTGGGGAGTAAGTTGACATACCTCTTCTCATTGGAGTTTCCCTTTATGAGAAGAGGCGTTCAATTCAGACTTAATTCCACTTAAAATAATAATGAAGGGGACCTGGCGTGATTCCCAATAATTTGTCACGGCTTCAAAAATCCGCTTGATGGCAAGAAGGTGATTCGAAGATTGTTTTTCAAACGTTTTCATGTTTTTAATCATAATGAGGTATCCAGGTGCTTTCAGCCACGACAAGTCAGTCAAGCTTTCAAATAAAGCATCCCAATTATTACCGAAATAGTCAGGGAATTTTAACTCTTCTGCCATTTTAGAGAGAAAAGTTTGTTTACGGGTTACATTTTTCATATCTACTGCAATTGTTTTTAAATTGTAGTCTTGTGCGGCTTTTTCAAGCTCGTACTCCTCTCCTTCTAAAAACGGAGAAAAATAAAGACCCGTTTTATGTAAGCTTATAATGTCTTTCAAGTTGTATTCCAATCAGGGCTCCTTTATCAACTTAAAGCTGGCGTAATGGTCTTCAGTATAATAATTCTCCCCATTTGCACCTGACACAATTCGACGTGCACCCCTATCTGAAGCGCCCGGGGTAATAACTGTGTATTCTTGATAATATCCATCTGGTTTATCAGGTAGCAATCCTTCAAAATTATGGAAAACAGTGCCATCCTGACGGAACGGAAAAGGCCCACCAGCTTTTATCAACCCAAGGGTTTCTAACGCTTCTTGAGGAAGAGAATCGACTGATATTGTAGGAATGTTATCTTTGTTATATAAAGCACAGCCAGTCGGTGTAAAAACAATAACTATAAGTGATAGTGCGGCGAGGAGGTAAAACAGTTTATGGAGCCATTTTGTATTCATTAATCGTCCAATAATTGCCCTTTATTCGAGGGTGAACACTTTCCTCAAGCTCTGATATTGTAGCACATCTTATTGCTGTAAAAGTGGCATGGGGAAAAGTTGAAAACTAGCCTGCCAATAAAAAAGCAATGCTTCAGCCTGGACGACAAAAGATTATTAGCCCCATCTAGTTGACGGGGCTAATATTATTCAGTTCCAGAATTGGTATGTGGTGGTATCTAAGCAGCAGATTGCGCGGTCTCAACCAGCTTGGCGAATGCGTCTGGCTGCCTGACTGCAAGGTCTGCAAGCATTTTCCTGTCTATACCAACAGAGGCTTTTTTCAACCCATTGATAAAACAACTATAGCTAATTCCATGTGATTGTGCGGCCGCATTAATGCGGGTAATCCACAACCGACGCATATCTGATTTGCGTTCACGTCGGTGAGCATATGAATAGCTCAATGAATGCAACATCGACTCATGAGCCCGCCCATAGAGTTTACTACGGGTTCCCTTCTGGCCTTTAGTTAACTCCAGCATCTTTTTATGTCTGCGATGCGCTGTTACACCTGTTTTAATCCTCAAACCTTCACTCCTTAAAAGTTAAGCCCCATATGGTATAAGCCGACTTATTCTCTTTCGGTCGGCAGGGCTGACGGGAATTTTCTTGTCAAACTGTGACTTTACCCTATAGGATTTCTTTCTCCTCAAGTGGCTTTTCATCCCCTTGGTACGCAATATTTTACCGGTGCCTGTAACATGGAACCGGCTTTTAGCTCCCTTGTGCGTCTTTAACTTTGGCATTATCTTCTTTAATCCCTTCTTTTACTTTTGGCTTACTGCTTGGCAACGGCGAAAGAATAGCGTGTAATCTTGCACCTTCTCTGACTGCCTGCCTTTCCACTGAGGAAACTTCCGAGAGACTTTCCGCCATGCGACCAATCAACCTGATACCAAGTTCCGGATGGGCATTCTCACGCCCCCGAAACATAATAGTTACCTTGACTTTGTCTCCATCTTCAAGGAACTTTTTAGCTCTTTTCGCCTTGGCTTCAAAATCATGATCACCAATTTTTGGACGGAGTCTAATCTCTCTTAACAATGATTGTTTTTGATTTTTTCTTGCTTCACGCTCTTTTTTGGTCTGTTCATATTTGAACTTGCCGTAATCCATCAAACGGCAAACAGGCGGAACTGCTGTTGGCGCCACCTCTACCAAATCCAAATTATGGCGGCCCGCTTCCTCAAGTGCCTTGGCAACTGTTAAAATACCAAGCTGTTCTCCCTTTTCTCCAACAACACGTACCTCTCTGCCTCTAATTTTCTCGTTAATGCGTAGTTCTTTAATTATGTTTGTCACTACCTCCCGGTTTTTTAATCGTCACTCTGACTATAACATAGTACCTAAAGCTAATCAAGAAAGGAATTATAAAGCCTTATTCTCAATTGAGTCAATCAGGCTTGTTATTAACGAAATCAATGCAATGCCATTATCCTGCGCCCCATCACGCCAGCGCACAGATATAGTGTCAGCTTGTTGTTCCCTATCTCCAAGTATTATCATGCAAGGAATCTTTTTCATCTGAGCGTCACGAATTTTATGATTAACTGTTGATGAGGTAGTATCAACTTCAACGCGGATAAGGTTATGCCTAAGCTCCTGAGCGACTGTATTTGCGTATTCAATATGCCGATCCGCCACGGGTAAAACCATAACTTGAACTGGAGCAAGCCATAACGGGAAAGCTCCACCGTAGTGCTCTATCAAGCATGCCATGAAACGCTCCATACTTCCCAGGACTGTACGATGAACCATGGCTGCTGGTTGTTCCTGGCCATCCTCGCCAATGTAGGTTACGTTAAATCGTTGAGGATTATTAAAATCAACCTGAATCGTCGGACCCTGCCAGGCTCTCTTCATGGCATCTTCAAATTTAATATCGATCTTGGGTCCATAAAACACACCCTCTCCAGGGTCCACTTCATAAGGTATATTTTTCTTTTCGAGCGCCTTTTGAAGAGTAGAGGTTGCCTGTTCCCACATGTCTTCGGAGCCAGCAAACTTATCTGGCTGAGTAGACAGTTTTACCTGGTAGCGGTCAAATCCAAAAGTTTTTATCATGAACATTGCCAGGTCCAGTACATCGGCCACTTCATCTTCAAGCTGGTTGTAACGACAAAATATATGCGAATCATCCTGTGTAAAGCCTCTGACACGAGAAAGACCGTGCAGGGTACCGGAGGGCTCATAACGATACACGGTGCCCAGCTCCGCATAGCGTATAGGAAGCTCGCGATAACTCCGCGGGCGGGAATTATATATCATGATGTGGTACAGGCAATTCATAGGCTTGAGAAGATACTCTTCTTCATCAACGATCATCGGGCTGTATAAATTTTCACGATAATAGTCCCAATGCCCGCTCTTTTTCCATAGATCGAGCTTTGCGATATGAGGGGTATACAATTGAGAGTATCCCCGCTTGTCGTGCTCAAGTTTCCAGAAGTCTTCAATCACTCTCCTGACCATAGCACCTTTAGGGTGCCAGCAAACCAAACCTGGACCACCCTCTTCGTATATACCAAAGAGGTCCAGCTCTTTCCCTAGTTTGCGATGATCGCGCTTGGCAGCTTCTTCCATTAAGCCAAGATAATTTCTCAAATCTTTGTCTGTTTCAAAAGCCAGACCATATATGCGCTGGAGCATCGCATTTTCCTCGCTGCCCCGCCAATAGGCTCCGGCAATTCCAGTCAATTTAAATGCTTTAATCTGCCCGGTAGAAGAAACATGAGGACCACGACAAAGATCAGCAAACCCTCCATGGGAATATATGCTAAGAGTCTCATCAGAGATATCTTCAATCAATTCCAGTTTATATGGCTGATTAGCAAACATTTCCTTTGCTTCCTCGCGGGTTATATCAGCCCTGATAAAAGGCAAATCGTTTTCAATAATTGATTGCATTTTGGCAGCAATTATTGGTAAATCTTCTGGAGTCAAAGAACGGGGAAGATCAAAATCATAATAAAAGCCATTATCTATAGCTGGCCCGATTCCAAGCTTTGCGTCGGGGAAAATCTCAAGAACTGCTTCTGCCATTACATGTGAAGCAGAATGACGCATAGCCTCCAGGTTGTTGTTATGTGTATTGTTGTTCATATTTATGTCCATATTAAACTCCCCCTATTATTAAAAACAGGAGGAGCTATCCCGGATTATTTTTCCGAGATTATTATCCCATTCATAATCTTGGGAATTATATCAATAATTGACCATACAAGGCAAGGAAACGGGAACTTCTCAAACATGACAAAAGTTAAATTATCCCGTAAAACCTATTCCATTCTTCATTATGTTGGTATATAATTATGCCCTTGAAAGGAGGTGCTGTGTATGAACACTAAAAGGGTACTCGCGTTAATAGTATGCTTTTTACTTCTGGTGGCCTCGTTTTCTTTTTTACCTGCCGGCGATGTACAAGCGCAAGATGAAAGTGCTTGCGTAACATGCCACAAGGTAGAAACTCCCGGAATCGTCAACCAATGGCAGTCGGGAGCGATGGGACAAACAGGGATGGATTGCGCTGTCTGTCATGGAGTCGGACATATGGACGAAACAGATGTAAGTGAGGCCAACATCCCAACGCCTGCCACCTGTGAAACCTGTCACTCAACACAAGTGGATCAATATCGGGAAGGAAAACACGCTCTGGCATGGGCGGCGATGGAAGCCATGCCTGCTTGGTCACACCTGCCAGTCTCTATTCAGTCGGTGGATAGCTACAAGAGCTGTTCTGGATGTCATAAGATTGGTGAACGATCAGCAGAAGTAATAGAAGCCAAGGACATGCAATACGGGACTGCCGCTTGCGATTCATGTCATACCAGACACAGCTTTTCGGTAAACGAAGCCCTGCAGCCAGAAGCCTGCCTTCCCTGCCACCAAGGGTTCGACCATCCTCAATATGAAATGTGGTCCACTTCCAAGCATGGAATAATTTATGGCATTGAAGACGGAAGCGAAAGAGCTCCAACCTGTCAGGATTGTCATCTTATAAATGGTACTCATACCAATATTACCCCTTGGGGTTTTCTGGGTTTGAGGCTGCCAGAAGATGATGACGAATGGATGGCAGACAGGGCGGTTATTCTCCAGGCACTGGGTGTTCTGGATGATGAAGGCCAACCTACCGCCCGGCTGGATGTTGTTTCCGGGGCTAAATTAGCACGTCTTACAGCAGAGGAATTCCAGGAACTTCGGTCAGAGATTCAGGTTGTTTGTGAGAGTTGCCACTCTGCAAATTACGTAGCTATAAATTTGGCATCCAGTGATCAGATACTTAAAGACGCTGATGCAATCATGGCTGAGGCTATTCTGATTGTAAAGGATCTTTACAACGACGGCATACTGGAATTGCCAGAAGGTTATGAATTTGGTCCAGATTTACTCCAGTTTTTCAGTACCGGCAGCGGAGTTGAGCAAACCCTGTTCAAGATGTTTCTGGAATACAGGAACCGCACCTTTATGGGGGCATTCCACAACAACCCAGATTATATGTGGTGGTACGGATACGCTCCCATGCAAGAATCTCTGCAAACCATAAAGGATCAAGCTATGACTTTGAGAGCAAACGAAGGAATTGTGGGGCCGCAAGGACCAGCCGGCGAAGCCGCGCCAATGTGGATAATCTGGACGATTGCTAGCGTAGCGACTGTCGCTCTACTTGTCGGCATACTTGCTTTTATAATCAGAAAAAATTAACCAATATCAAAAACCTGTAAACAAAAGCGGCTGCACCATAGCAGCCGCTTTTGTTTTGTCAGTCTTTATCATGCCTTTTATTATCTTCCCATGCCTTATATAGGATAATAACTCACCTTAAGAATTACTGAAGATCTTTTAAGCCTATCGCTCTTGTTCCCGACTGGCGCCTGTGCAAATATTGCTCCATTCACACAGGTATTGCTCAAATACTGCAGGAAACGAGTCTACAATCTCGGATATTTTCGTTGCAGGAGTCGGATTGACCATTTTACCGGCCATCCTGTTGCATTTTGCCGCTAGAATGCCAGCATCGGCCGGGTCAACACCAGCAGAAGCAAAAGCGCTGACCAGCCCGGTTATTGTATCTCCCGTTCCGCCTATTGCTTCAAGAACAGGAACATTTGGCTCTGCAACGGTAGCCAGAATCTCTCCATTCTTGGCGATATAATCTCGTTCTCCTTTTACAACCATCACCGCCGCTGCACTATTCAATTCATATGCAGATTGGATTAAATCGAGTACATCTTCGATTCCAGATTCAAACAGATGATTAGCAATATAAGCAGGATGAGTCGCATTGGGATCAGCCAGAAAAGCAATTTCCGAAGGGTCCGGGGTAAATATTCCAAATTTTTTCGCTTGTCCTGCTCCTTTCGCCGCGTACATTGCTCCTGCATCCGCCATTAAAAAGGGAGGATTCTCCATTTTGTCCACTTCATTAACAAAATGAGTCAATAAATTCATAAACGGTTGAGAGTAATGAAGCGTAACAAAACCCGGCTTGAGGGATGCTATGTTTTGGGTAAGGTAGCGATACATCAACCGGGTGCCATCACCTTTACCGATATCCCCAGCAACAACAACATAAGGAGATTCAACCCCCAGATGCTCAGTTGCTGTCAACGCGGCGCTGATCATGGCTCCTGTACCTTGAATGCGATGAAAGGATTGACCACCTGCGACCAGCATGTCTCCTTCCCGCTTTACGTATCCTGCAACTAATGGCATATCTTTTTGTGGAACAGTTCCACCTATTAGCAACATTACGGGCGACCTCCATTCCAGATAGATAACGCTTCTTCATAAGCCCTGTCCAACATTAAAGCACACAGTGTATACCCAAGTTCAGAAGGTTTAGGAGCTTCATTAAGTTTTTTGCCAATCATTTCGGCATGAAGATATGGAATATCCGGACATCCACCACCAGAAGTATTTACTATTAATCCGCTGCTTTTTTCATAAGAAAGCTTCATATTGCCGGCTTTAATCATGTTCCATTGTCCGTAATCTGTAATTTTTACCAGGGAAAGGATTTCTGCTGTACCATCATACGCGAGTATTATTCTTACATAAGGTACGCCTTTTTCCTTAAGCAATCTTTCAATTCCGGCTTTTTCAACAAGATTGATTGCAAGCCCCAAGTCGCAACCCATACGGTATTTTGCTGGTGGGGCAATGAGTTTTATCGAATACCCCTCGGTTCTCAAGACTTTTTCAGCCTGGATTGCATAAGGCACTTCTTCAAATATCACCAAGCCCTCACCATCATGTTCTTTAGCGAAGTTCTTTACCATTTAATAGGATTAAAACCTCCTTGATATGAAGTTTTTTTTAACATCGCAAAAGCTGCTCACTGAACAGCTCTTTCTTATTGCGCTTAATCCAGGAATGATTGGGTTCATCATGCCGATAATATAATAAATCCAATGAAAATGCTATCATAAATAAAACTGTTTTACAATATAAATATTTTTTAAAGTGCGAAACGCTGACGGCACCTAATACCCATCGTCGATTTTTTGAAAAGGAGGATCTAAAAAAGGTTAAACACAGCAGAGGAAAATACCAATAACCTGGGTGCTTGCAAGTAACAGCATCAAACATGATGTTTAAAGACCATCTTGTCAGTTTGTTTGTGTGTGTCATATTTTGATATTAACCAAGACTGAATTGCATAAAA
>CAYNLZ010000027.1:0-10303 GCA_964398255.1 uncultured Dehalococcoidaceae bacterium | reverse complement strand
TCTTCATTCTCTATCACAAAAGTAAACAATGCTTCTTGAATCTGAGCTGGTGTTAAGCCTTCAGATCGGCGCGCCAAGATTATTTGACTCTCTTCATCCAGTTTAATTTTTTCACACAAGCGGCTGATAATTTCCCTCCTCTGGGCTTCATCGGGCAAGTCAATTTTTATAACCCTGTCAAATCTGGATGGGCGCTCTCTTAAAGCTTTATCAAGCGCTTCAAGGCAATTGGTGGTGGCAATAGTCAGAATATGGGCTTTTTCTTCTATTCCATCCATCGCGTTCAAGAGCGATACCAGGACCGGGTTTACACTGGATCCGGGGCTCGTCCTGTCTTGGCCAATCAAATCTATGTCCTCTATAAACAATAAGCAAGGAGAAAGATCTTGAGCAAGTTCGAAAAGGTCATTCAAATAACCTCTTGTCCCAATACTGTAAGCACTGGCACTGATGCAGGTAATGCAATCCGCCTCTGTCATTAATGCTTTGCAGATAATAGTTTTCCCAGTCCCAGGCTCTCCTTCAAGGAGTATCCCCCTTTTGGGAGGTATGCCCAGTTCTTCCCATAATTTAAGGTTTTTTATAAAACCTATGGTATTTTTTCGGATTTCGTTTTTTATTTCTTCATCTATAACAACATTGCTCCAGGCCTTGCCCTTCAACTTAACCATTTTCAACCTGCCCCGGAATTCAAGGTTTTTCCCGCGGTAGAAATTGTTTGTTTTAGCGCACTCTTCAACCCCTTCAGCGATTTCTTTTATCAACTCGCTATTTTTCTCCAAACTTTCAAACATCAACATATCACACCTGATGCTGTCTATGCTGATTGTGATGACGATATTTTTATTGTTGATTGTTGCCAGTATCTGTCCATCGATTAAGATATTTTTTTTATCTTCATAATCTGTATACACCTCTGTGTAAAAAGGCTCACCTTCACTATTGCCAATTATTCTCTTTATTTTTGCTCCTATGAATTTAAGATATTCTTCAAGCGCCCAACAAAACAGCAGCCCGTAGTACTGAGGGAATATCACCACCTCCCTTGCCCGATTACCCGCACCTAAAAAGCGATCTACTGTGCGCTCCCTTATTTCTTCCGGGAGCATGCGGCTCATTCCAGATGACTCATATTCGGGCTCTTCTTCAAGACTGAATTCCATTTCTATATCTGCCAAGGATTCTTCCATAAAGATTATTTCTCCTTACTATTATTAAATTTCCAATTGTATTTCAACATGCCTCTTTCGGGGAAAAATGCAACACGCTTAGTAAATAAATGGGGCACGAAAAAACCGGAGGAACAAAAACAGAAATAATAAATAAATTTCACCTTTATTGCCATGCAAACCAAGTGACATTATATACCATGATTGCGACATAGCCTGTTATAAATATATCAACGATTGGGAAAATATAGTTTTTAGCTAAAAATGCTTGAGACCCAAACGTGAACACTATTACAGGCGCCTGTCCAACTTTTCTGAAAAGCGTTCTTTTATGTCACAGCCCCGTGCTATGATAGTGCCCAGCAATAACTGACAGTTAGCTGGTTTAAACGTCGAACCCGGCGAGCATTTAAGAATATATCGGTGTAAGGAGGAGGAAATGAAAAAAATAATCGCCTTTTTAGTAGCAGGAGCCTTAATTGGCGCACTTGGAGCCGGCTTGCCATTGCATATGCAACTGAATGATGCCAATCATAGAGCAAGCCTGCTGGAATTACACAAGGCTTCACTTGAACAGCAGGTAAGTAATCTAGAAAGTGAAGTTGACGACGCAAACAATACTATCCAAGGCTTGAATACAGACTTGAACACTCTCCAGCTGGATTATCAGGCAACAAGCACCGAACTTGGCAACACCAAAACAGAACTAAAAGACACGAACAAACTATTATCAGACGCACTTGGCGAAATATCTTCTGCCAATGCGGAAATAGACAGCCTGACTGGTGACTTACAAACCGCAAATGGAGAAATTGCCGATTTGAACAGACAACTTGTTGCAGTCAATTTACAATTGGGCAGTGTAGCTGGCCAACTTGAAGCCGCTAATCTGGACATCGATGAAATTACCGACCAACTGAACGAAATCCGCGCTAAGTATCCACTCAAGGACTTCCCCGATTATCAAGCTTTTAGTGCTTGGATATCTGCAAATACACAACCCTATTCATCTACTTATGGTCCATGGTTTTCACATGCATTGAAAGTTCAGGAAGCGGGCGCAAATGATGGCTACTATGTTTCGGTCTTTGTATTTGAATCAAACGACTATTTGTTTGTTGTAAATGCGGCACTTGTTGGAAATATTTTTTATATTTGGGATCCGGAAGATCCTTCTGACCTTATAGATTGGTGGGAGGGCACCAGGTAAATATCTCACACCTGGTCTGAATTTATGGTAAATGTGGCCAAGGGGGCATTCGCCCCCTTGGCCGACAGCTACCCGATTGCCTCTTGTATAAGACCCTTAACTTGATCAATAGGTATTGCCATACTGAAACTTTCAATATCATAAGATACCCAACCCAGGGTGTTTATGCCAATCACTTCGCCTTCCATATTAACAAGCGGACCTCCGCTATTCCCATGGTTCACAGCCGCATCAAGCTGAAGCCAATCATAACCAAAAACATGCGGTTGGCCGGAAATTATTCCTTTGGTAAATACTGGCCATTCTGCAATATAAGGGTATCCAACAGCTAGCACTTCTTCGCCAGTTCTAACTTCGGATGAGTTCCCCAGTTTTACAGTGGGAAAATTTTCCAGGGAGGAATTTATTTTTATTACTGCCACATCGCGAGCAGAATCTGTTATTATTACGCTGGCGGTATAACTTACCCCATCGTTAAAAAATACCCGAATTTCGCTTCCGTCTTCTATAACGTGATAATTGGTAACAATATAGCCTCGTTTGTCAACAACAAAGCCTGAACCGCCGAACAAGCCTTCACCCGGTACGAGCACCTGGATTAAAACAACAGCGGGTTCCAGTTCTTCCACCACCCTAAGCAAAGCCTCGTGATAATCTTGCAAGATACTTATTTCTTGTCCTGCAGCGGCTATTTGCTCTTCAAGTTGTCCAAGACTTACTAAAATGGATGCGATATTTGTTTGACTGATATTAGCTACTTCAAGCGAAATGCTTGCGATATCATTAGTAATACCTGTTATATCATTGTTAATGTCAGTTATATCGCCTGTAATCCCCGATAAAGCGGCTTGCTGGTCACCAAGAGCAGAAGAAAGATCGGCCAGCTCTTGATTTATGGCTAAAATCATTTCTTGCGCAGTCGTTGAATCAACGGAAAGATTTGCAACCTTGTCCACCAGGCTTTCAATTTGTTGTTGGGCAGACAAAAGATGCCCATCAATAACTGATACTTCTTGTTGTATATCGTTCAAATCAGATCTGTCCTGGAAGATCATAACGGTGTTAATGCTGGTTGCTATGATTAACACGCTACTTAACGTATAGGCTAACCACTTTGGCATGATAATAACCCCCCTTAAAATGATGTCCTCAATTGCTGGTGCCCTATTATAAACACCTTTTAATGAAACTTATACCGTTTTTATCCACTGTTTGCTTATCACTTTCTTGTTAATTATACTCGCTACTTAGTCTTTTGCTTATATACGAGCAGATGTGGCACCTTAAGGAAAAACAAATGGTGCGCATAACCAATCATATCGCCGACTAACCTACCCTCTTAACGCTTGAAAAACTTCCTTCCTTTAAACTAACATTAATGTGCTTGAAAAATAACTCATGGTATTTGTACGGCACAAAATATTTTTGAGGGATGACGATGAAAAAACTTTTGTTTTCTGCCATGGCACTTGCCCTATCTGCCTCAGTGTTCGTAGGATGTAGTGGCAACTCGGCACAGAATTACACGGACCCAGAAGAACAAATTAACACCAAAGTCAATGGGCAATTTATTGTTGAGCTTGTGTCCAATCCTTCAACCGGCTTCAGCTGGCAGGCAGAATACGACACAGCAGTGATTGAGCTCATCGAGCAGACCTACGAAGCAAATAAAAACACTGGGGAAGGCATTATTGGTGCCGGTGGCGTTGACCTTTTTAAGTTCAAGGCATTAAGCACCGGGGGAACCGAGATTACCTTTAAATATAAAAGGGCTTGGGAAACTGAGGTTTTCGAAACCTGGGTGTTTACGGTTAATATAAAATAATCCGGCTAGAATTTTCTTAAACCTGCATTTTTATCCGGAAAACCCTGCCGTACAAATGATTGCGGCAAAAAGCCAGAGGAAACTGGTATTGAGGGCAGATAAAAACAACCCGAATAAAAAGTACACAGATTTCTGGGACTGGCTATTTTCCGGCATGAATTGCATCTGGACAGCGGCTTTAGTCTTGGGTTACCTCTACTACCTCGTGAACACTTATGAAGTTTAAACGCGTTATGCATACCCGGTTATTGCGATAAGGCAAGCCCCTCATAACAATATGCCGCATTGAAGAATCTTGCTGGACTAGAACCCTCAGATAGGTAGCCTATATTATGGATTCCAGGGCAATGTTTCCGAATCATGAATAGTCAACCGATATTCGTAAGCACCCAGGTGCCCATACTGCCCGCCGTGTTCCAGCGTGCCTGTAAGCCGGATTTTTCCATAATGGGCAGGGTAACCTGTCGGATTATTTGGCTGAAGGTAGAGCCCGTCTAACACTTCTTCACTCAAACCACCTTGTATCCAAATCAAAGCACCGGCAGGTTTGAGGTTTCCCTGGGTATAATCATCGTCCTTCAATCTTTCGGCAAGAACAACTATCTCAAAGCCATCAAACCAGTACCCATCGATAATGATTTCCTTATCGTGATACGCTTCTGGATTTGATACCAGATCCGCAAATGTAACTTCAGCCGGATAAACTGGAGGCACCTCTTCAGGATTGCAGCAAATAATCAACGGGACAACCAAGAGAACCAAAATAATCGCTAAGCTTCTTTTTATCTTTAGCATTTTAAACCTTTTCCCTAATCCAGACTTAACTCTCATGTTATTTATACCATTACTGAATATATGCTTAAATCGCAACTAAATCAACCCCCAGAATGAATAATCATGCGCTTTTTGCTCTTGAAAAATGGTTAAAAGTAAAAAACTGCTTGGTAGAGTATAATAAGCCAAACAAACTGCTTGAGGAGTACTATGAATATAGCACAAAACATCCTGGAAACTATTGGCAATACTCCAATGGTCAAAATAAACCAACTTAATCCCAATAAGTCTGCCACCGTTTACGGGAAAGTTGAAGGGTTTAACCCAACCGGAAGTATAAAGGACAGAATTGCTTTGAGCATGATCAATCAGGCTGAGATCGAAGGAAAGTTGACGCCGGGTAAAATTATTATCGAGCCGACTTCTGGAAACACTGGCGTTGCCCTGGCCATGATTGGAGCCATCAGAGGGTACGGGGTTGAAATTGTTATGAGCGCGGCGGTTTCAGCTGAAAGAATACAGATGATTAAAGCTTTTGGTGGAACCGTAACTTTGACAGACAGAAAAATGGGAACCGATGGAGCCATCAGAAAAGCTCGTGAGCTCGTAAAAGAAAATCCGGACAAGTACTTCATGCCAGACCAGTTTTCTAATCAATACAACCTTCTTGCTCACTACAGGACAACTGGCGAAGAGATTTGGGAACAAACCAACGGAAAAATAGATTATTTTGTTTCTGCAGTAGGCACCTCCGGCACTCTGATGGGAGTAGCAAAGGTTCTGAAGGCTCATAACCCAAACATTAAGATAGTATGCGCTCATCCAGTCAAAGGCCACTATATCCAGGGGTTAAAAAATATGGAGGAGGCGATAGTGCCAGCCATTTTTGACCCTTCCATGATAGATATCCAGATTATGGTAGAAACTGAAACCGCCTACGAAATGACCAGAAACATTGTAAAGAAAGAGGGTATTTTTGTTGGTATGAGTAGCGGTGCCGCCATGTATGCCGCAATTGAAACTGCCAAAAAAATAGACTCCGGGATGATCGTGGCAATCCTTCCTGACCGAGGAGAAAAATACCTGAGCACAGCTCTATTTGCGAAGTAGCAAGAATCATACTTACACAGCAAGCCGCCAGGAGAGAAACTGGCGGCTGAAGTACTTGTTACTTTCGGAGTATGCCGGATGACACAAATAGCACGCCACCTGGCGTGTTAATTTAAATGAAAATGCTACCGAATACTTGCCTTTTCCTTCTTCGCAGTTGCTGAATATTAGTTTTATCGTAGAACTCAATCGAAAGAAATTGAGGCTCTTGTCAGCTTCTCGCCAGGAATGCCAGCGAAGTATATCTAATGACGGCTGGTATCCCTATCAGGTTGAAGTAGAAAGAAAGATTATCCGCAAGCGAACATAACCCAGACCTTTGACACCTTCCAGGCAGAAGATAAAGCATAGTACTCAACAAAAATCGACCAAATGAGGAAAAAATAAAGCAATATGAACTCTAAAAATGTTAATATTGTTCTTCGCTCTCTTGGTTGGCTGCCAGCTTTTTTGAAATAGCCTGCCGGAGCACCACCTAATATTGGTTGATTGATTTACGAAAGAATAATCAGGGGGGACGAAAAATATGGACTATGGTATAGAAGTAAAACTGTTGGCGATTACGCCTGACAGTGAGCACCTTATGGAACGAGCGGGGCGAATCTGCTACGCTAGCGAGAACAAGCTTGGCACTGATGAAAAATGGCTGCAAACCAGAATCAAGCAGGGGCACGAAAGCCTGATCGAGCACGCCAGTGCTACCTTTTACATCAAAGCATCCCGAGTTCTCACGCATGAACTGGTGCGTCATCGTATCGCCAGCTATTCCCAGCGCAGCCAACGCTATGTGAAAGAAACAGAAGCGACCTATATTACCCCGCCTGAGCTATCAGAGGAGAGCAACTCTGAAAGCGCCCGGGTATTTCACCAGGCAATATCCGCCACATGGGAAGCATATCGTCAACTGCTGGAAGCCGGTGTCAAGCCAGAGATAGCTCGCTATGTATTGCCAAACGCTTGCACTACGGAAATAATCTGTACCTGGAATTTCCGCGAGATACGACATATCCTGGAGTTGCGCACTGGCCCAGCGGCTTTACCGGAATTCCGGGAGGTCGCCGGCAAAATCAAGGAGATAATGAGAAAGCAATCACCAAAAGTCTTCGGTGATTTATAGATAAAACATCTAACTCTATCACCCGCCCCAAGCAATAAAACAACAAGGGAAGGAACAAAAATGTCTCAAAAAGATAAAAAACCGGTTGTTGAGAGTTTTGCTGAAATATTTGAGTCTTTCAGCCAGGCTATTAGCGAAATCTTTAATGACCCTTCACTAAAGGAAAGTGCCAAGGAGTTTACAGAAAGCGCATCGGCTTCTGCTAAAAAAATGGCGGGTAGGTTCAAAGACGAAGAAGTTAAGGCCAAGTTCAGAGATGTAGGAAAAGCCGCACAGATTTTCGGCAAGAGTGTAGTTGATTCGTTCAAGGATGAGAAAAAGGATAAAAAGCATTTTACCACCGAAGAAGCTGAAGACATAGGAGCGAAACTGGAGATAGATTGGAGCAAATTTGACGTGGAGCAATTCCGCATGGGGCTTGATGTTGAGCTTGAACACGGCCTGGTTGACGCCCGCACAAATATCACCAATGACGACCCCATAATAACGGGCAAAATAGCACTTGCCCACCTTAACGAATTCCCAGACTACTATACTCGCCTGTACAAAATGGAAAAAGAAGCTGAAGAAGGGCTCTAAGGATAGCACCTTCTATGCAAAGAGCAAACGAAGGATATAATCTTGCCACCTCACACTATTCAGGATTATACTTTGCTTCGGACTAACCTCTTCTAAAAAACTCAAGGGGGATAAATGAAGAACAAATCTATTAGCTGGAATCCCGATATTGTTGCCAGGATGACCACTGAAGCGATTGATACTAAAATGAAAGAACTCGTTCCTGGTTTCAATATAGACGAATTTCCCGCCTTAAGCGAGAAGTATATTTCCACTGAAGACATGGCAGAAGAAGAATTCTATCCAAAGGCAGCTTTCTGTGGTGCTGACGGGGATTTCATCTGGATAGCTTGTAATGAGCTGTGGAACCGGCTTGTTCAAGATAGATTGTCGATAGAGGCGGTAGCTGACCAGTTTAATGATCTGATAGACGCCTCAATAGCAGCTGAAGATATGAAACGGTATACTGAAGTAATTGACCTTAACCATAAGGCTCTTGACTTGGTCTGGCGACACCTAATAGAAATGGTTGATGGCAAGCCTGTCTTGAAGCTAGATTTCTATGATAAGTTCAATTACGCTCTTTCCTCTAACCTTGATGATGAACTAGAAAATTTAATACGGAGCCTGATTGGGAACCAGGAATACGACAAAGTCATAGATATTGCTGGAACACTTGCTGAGCTCCTTAAAGACAACTATTACTTGCGTTTCAAGGCAGAAAGTTTTTTCGGCTTGGGCAGACAAAATGAAGGGGAGAAGCTGTTCATTGAAATTATTGCCCATAACCCGGCTGAACCCTGGATGGCTATTTTTGCTGGCGATTGCTTTGCGGTTTATAACCCGGTTGATTTATCCAAAACCAGGGAGTATTTTATCAAAGCACTAGCCATGGCCAAAAACCTGCCAATGACACCAGACAATATTGAAATTCTAAAAGCCATTTACATCAAACTCATTGACCTTGCCTATAAAATGGACGATAACGAAACAGCTGAGCATTATCTGGATATCCTTATTCCGCCCAAGCCAAAAAAGGTTGGCCGCAATGACCCGTGCCCCTGCGGCAGTGGAAAAAAGTATAAAAAATGCTGTGGTTTAGAGCCTGTTGAAGTGCTAGACCCTCCTGTCAGCCGCCAACTCATGGAAAGAGATTTACGCGGGCTCGTTCAGCACCTTCGATCAATGAACTTCCAATCTGCTGATGAGCTGTATGAATATATGGATACATTAAACAAGTTCGACGCTAGGCTTGAGTGGGCCCCTGACACAAAGCTTGAACAAGCACAAAACCTTGTTTACAAGGCTCTGGAAGCTACCGGCAAAAGGCGGTTGAAGTTTACTGAAGAAGCATTGGAGATATCCCCTGATTGTGCTGATGCCTGGGTACTCCTGGCACAAGAAAAAGCGCAAAGCCTGGAAGAAGAGCTGGACTATTATGAAGCAGGGGTTAAAGCCGGAGAGCGCGCCTTGGGGGATAAGGCATTCAAGGACCTGGCTGGAAGTTTTTGGGGGGTGATTGAAACTCGCCCTTATATTCGCGCACGAGCGGGCATGGCTCAAACTCTTTGGCAGTTGGGCAAACATGAAGAAGCTGTTAGTAACTTTTTTGAGATACTCAGACTTAACCCGAACGATAACCTCGGAATCCGTTATTTACTTTTGGCTGCCCTCCTCACGATGAAAAAATACTCTGATCTTGAGCACCTGCTTGGTGAATACGATGAACCTTCCGCTCACTGGCTTTATACCGAAGCTTTACTTGCCTACATTAAACAGGGAGGCACCACCAAAGCCAATAGGCTTCTTAAAAAAGCAATTGCTCAAAATCCCCATGTAGTGGACTATCTGCTCGGCAGAAAAAAATTCCCCGCAGAGGAACCGGATTCAATAGGATTCGGCGACACATCAGAAGCAATTGCTTATGTTTTTCATTTCAATCCTGGTTGGCATCTAATTAAAGGAGCTACAGAATGGCTGGTTTCAGTTTCGGGCAAGAGTATCGGTAAATGGTACACGGACGCAAAGACCAACGATATTCCAGAAATATTTACAAAAACGTTTGAGCCCGATGGCAACCAAACTTTCTAAAATGAACTCGTAGAAAAAGCTAGCTGAGGCTTCCCCTCAGAGAAAAATGCTGGCCGCTTAAACACAATGGATTCTCCAATAAAACAGAGCACATTTACCCCTGTGAACCTTCAATAACTTCTCATGGCGAGGAAAGTTAAGCTATAGCATACAAGGTTGCGACTACCAGTAAAAAGAGACTGTTCTAACGAGCTAGAATATGTGCAAGACTAAAGCTGCTATTAAAACACAGCTGAACCATTGAAGCTTACATTGTTATTCGCCCCTCAATATTGCTTATTGCGCCGCATGAGATGATATAATCCTTCAATATAGATGGAGAGGTGAAAGGTGTACATAACTTCTTTGGATAAAACCAATAAAATTAAAATGGATATGGCAGGAGCTGACAAGGTTTTTAAACAGGTTCCTCTTTCAAAAGAAAACGGTGTTCCAATTTATTCATTCCG
>CAYNLZ010000026.1:5024-10563 GCA_964398255.1 uncultured Dehalococcoidaceae bacterium | reverse complement strand
ACTACGGAACCAACTACTGAGCCAACCACTCCGCCAAGCGGAGATGCTCCTCAGCTGTCTGCCGACAACCATGTTGGACAGACTAATGATGCCCTGTGTTCATTGTGTCATCCGGCACCGTATCCCAACCCTGATGATGCGAATCATCAAGGCGTCACTTCCGGGTGTTTGGCTGATGGTTGTCATACCCTTCCGTAAAATTTAAATCAAATATTCAAAGAAAGGGGCTTAGAAGCCCCTTTCTTTTTGCCATTAAATAATTAGCACCGAGTATTACTTTGTGATATAATCCTCTCGTAGGTAATCAGCTTTGAAAAACAAGAAGTTTCTCATAGGTGGAATCATCATCGGTTTGGCCATTGTACTCTTGGCCTTTATGGGGTTTCAGGGCGGGAATAGTTATTACTTCACCGTCGCTGAAGCTTTGGAGCAGAGAGATACTCTCGGAGACACTCAGATGAGGATACAAGGGGCAGTTCTTGACGGGTACGAAAGTTCCAATGCTGGCCAAAGCCTCTTTTTTACAATTTCCCATATTAACGCTGATGATGCGCCCGAACCAATAACTGCAACTATTGACGTTTTCTATACTGGTGCACCTCCAAATAACTTTGAAGCCGGACGCCATGTAGTTGTCGAAGGGCGTTTTGCCGAAGACGGGAGCTTTTCTGCGGTGAGCCTTGTCACTGCCTGTGCTTCTAAATATGAATCGGCTTAAAGAAAATAGGCAGGAATAATGGTAGAATTAGGCTATATCGCGTTGGTTCTCGCTCTCCTCGCAGCTGTTTTTGCCCTGGTTGGCTTTATTTATGGCGGCAAAGAACAAGCATCCTGGTTAAATCGCACTGCTCGCAAGGTCTCTATTGGCGTTTTTGCTCTTGTGACGGCAGCTGTACTCATACTTGAGATAGCACTCCTCACCCACAATTTTGAAATACAATACGTTTACCAATACACCAGCACAGACATGTCTCCGATTTATCTCATCAGCGTGTTATGGGCTGGTAATACAGGCTCATTGCTTTTTTGGGCCTGGGTTCTATCTATCTGCTCATTTATCCTGGTTTTACGTCAGCGCCCTGGAAAACGCGAGCTGACGCCCTACACCCTTGCTGTTGTCACCTTTGGTCAAATATTTTTTCTTTTACTCTTGATTTTTTTCGCCAATCCTTTCGCTCGGCTTGACCCTGCTGTTTTCCCAATTGTGCCCTCGGAAGGCGTAGGCCTGAATCCTTTGCTGGAAAATCCAGGGATGCTGTTCCATCCACCAACCCTGCTCGCCGGATGGGCTATTTTTACTGTCCCTTTCGGCTTTGCAATATCAGCACTGATCAATAACAAGCTGGATAATACCTGGATAAGCCAATCAAGGCGCTGGGTGGTCATGGCATGGTTATTGCTGGGGGTTGGCAATATTCTGGGTGCCTGGTGGGCTTATGCCGAACTTTCCTGGGGAGGATATTGGACCTGGGACCCGATTGAAAATGCTGGACTTATCCCCTGGTTATTGTCTACTGCCCTTCTTCACTCAATGGTAGTTCAAAAGCGCAGGGGTGGTTTCAAGTTTTGGAACATCGGGCTGGCTACAGCCACCTTTGCTACAATTGTCCTTGGCGCCCTCCTGACCCGCAGTGGAATACTCCAATCCAAGCATACATTCCTATCTTCTGCCATGGATGTCATGTTCGTGATTCTACTTATTATTGTTATCGCCGGCTCAATAGGCCTCATCATCTGGAGGCGTAATGAATTAAAAACTGACATGACCATTTCTAACCTGGTTTCACGCGAAGCTACTTTCTTACTGACCAACGTGCTCCTTGTTGGTTCAGCTATCGTAATTTTGATAGGAACCCTCTCACCTTTACTGCCAGGCCTCCCTACTGTAGACACCACCTTCTTTAACCGGGCAGTGCTACCTATTTTTATCGCTTTGGTCCTGCTTATCGGCTTATGTGCAGCAATCGGGTGGAGGCGCCCGCAAATACGCAAAATCCAAAAAACTTACATCGCATCCGGCGCCTTAAGCCTGGTACTCATTATAATACTCATAGTGGCAGGACTGAGAGAATGGTGGGCTCTGGCCCCGGCTTTTATTGCGCTGTTTGCCCTTTTCTCTTCACTTATAACCTGGGTTGGAGATTGTCTTTCCCGCAAGAGGGCACTTTCGGAAAACTTTTTCCAGGCTGCACTTAATCTTATTCGCGCTAACCGAACACGCTACGGTGGGTATCTCGTACATATTGCGATAGCCATAATGGCAATTGGAGTAATTGGCTCGTCTGTATACGATACTGAAACTTCTGCTGTATTGGCGCCGGGTGAAACGATGACCGCCAACGGCTATGAGATAACCTATGAGTCATTAACGGGAGGCGGAGATGGCAGCCGCATGGAAATTGGGGCGGACCTTACTGTCAGCCAAAACGGCAAGCTGATCGGCACTATGAGGCCCATCAAACTTTTCCACAGGAGCTATCCCGGAACTTCCAGCAAGGTAGCTATCCGGTATTCGTTGGTTGAAGATCTGTATATTAACCTTACCGGGTGGGAGCCAATTGATAGTGAAGATATTCAACAGGGTTACTGGGCAGGATTTACGGTTAAAATCAACCCACTTGCAACCTGGATTTGGATAGGAGGCTTCACGTTGCTCGCCGGGGGCTTGATATGTTATTGGCCAAAGGGCAAAAAAGGACCTGCTTCGAGCACTGAAGAATAATCTGTTTGCTCAACACGGTGCTTTCTTGATAAGTTATGAAAAATTCTATCGAAGTTACTAACCTGTGTCGAAATTTCGGCAGCTTCGAAGCTTTGAAAAATGTTTCCCTGGTAGCGCGACCCAACGAGACACTGGCGATATTCGGCCATAATGGGGCAGGAAAAACAACACTTCTAAAGATCTTGTCTACAGTTATGAAGGCTACGAGTGGGAATGTCTTGTACGGCGGCCTCGATATGCAAAAAGATCCAGAGAAAATCCTCTCAAATATTGGCGTTATCAGCCATCGCAGTTTCCTTTATTCCAGTCTTACCGCACTAGATAATCTTACCTTCTATGCACGGCTGTATTCAGTTCCAGACCGTAACGTGCGTATCAAGCACCTGCTCACCGCCATGGGACTCAGGACACGCATGTATGATAAGGTTGGTACATTTTCAAGAGGAATGCAGCAAAGGCTTTCCATCGCCCGCGCCTTGTTACACGATCCGGGAATAATTCTTATGGACGAACCTGAATCCGGGCTGGACAACAAGGCATCTGAAACCCTATGGCAATTATTGAATGAAAAAAAGCGCACAATTATCCTTACACACCACAATCTTGAAAGAGGGTACGCCGTGGCAAACCGCTTTATTATTCTTGCACGTGGTTCGGTTTTCTTTGCCCCGGACAATAAATGCCCTCTTGCAGAACTTGAGGCTGCATATTCTGCCAGCCTGGAGGTTGCATGAAAGACTTGAGTGATGCTTTCATTATCGCGTCCAAGGATATACTGACTGAAGTTCGCAACCGGGAAGTATTATCTTCTGTTGTGGTTTTTGCCGTTCTTGTAATTATTATTTTTAACTTTGCCTTCGGAAGCAGTGAACGGGCGGCTGGATTGGTAGCACCTGGAATATTGTGGGCAACGTTTGCCTTTGCCGGAATACTTGCCTTTAACCGCTCTTTCGTCATGGAAAAGGAAGAAGACTGCATTGAAGGTTTAATGACAGCCCCAATAAGCCGGGAAGCTATTTATCTGGGAAAGTTTTTTGGGAATACCTTTTTTATACTACTCGTTCAGCTAATTGTTATTCCTGTATTCAGCTTGCTGTTTAATATCAACTTTTTCAACCTGGAACTGCTTGCTATAACGATACTCGCAACGCTTGGCTTTTCCTCAACCGGCACCCTGTTTGCCGCCATGGCAGTAAATACACGGGCACGAGAACTTGTTTTGCCAATTTTATTTTTCCCGATAGTATCGCCAGTAATTATTGGCGCAGTCAACGCATCTGCCCTGGTACTTGAGGGGCAAAGCTTTGCCGCTATCAATCAATGGATTGGTATTCTAGTTGCGTTTGATGCTATCTTTATAGTAGCAAGCTACCTTATATTTAGTTTTATAATTGAGGAGTAACTTGTAATTTGCTCCAAGGGGGTTTTATGAAGCGAAAAATACTATTTGCCCTTTCTTCAGTATTGATTCTTCTGTCTTTCTATATGGTACTGGTATACGTACCTACAGAAAAAAACATGGGGATTGTACAACGCATTTTCTATTACCATGTGCCACTTGCCTGGGTTGCTTTCCTAGCTTTCTTCGTGGTTTTTATTTGTTCAATTATGTACCTGGTCAAAAGGAACCAGAAATGGGACTATATTGCTCATGCATCGGCTGAAATTGGGCTGGTATTTATAAGCCTGATGCTTGTCACCGGCTCTATATGGGCCAAACCAGCCTGGGGAGTATGGTGGATATGGGAACCTAGATTAACGACCTCTTTAATCCTCTGGTTTATATATGTTGCCTATTTTATTGTCAGGGGTTATATTTCCGGGGAAGAGAGGAAGGCTCGCTTTGGGGCGGTCGTTGGAATTATTGGTTTTTTGAATGTGCCGCTCGTTTTTCTGTCAGTAACCTTATGGCGCACACAACATCCACCGCTGACAATCTTCTCAGGGGGGCTTGAGCCCTCAATGCTTTTGACTCTGCTAGTGTGCCTTTTTGCATTCAACTTCCTGTATTTCTACCTGCTGGCGGAAGGAGCTATGATGAAAGAAGATGAATATAATATAAATCTCCTTAAAGATAAATTTGCACGGAGGAACAATTGATGGAAAACGCAGGTTATTTACTCGCTGCTTTTATTATAATCTGGGCCGCTCTTTTAGCCTATACTTTTATTATTGCAAGGCGGCAAACCAGGATGCGGCAGGATATTGAGCTTATTCGGGAGCAGCTGGAAGAAAATAATAACTAATAGTAGTAACGATTTTCACGCTTGAATAATAAGCCGGCAGCCAACCCTGTCAGCAAGCCGCCTGCATGTGCTTGCCAGGCAACTCCTGATACGAACGACAGGATTACAAACCCGCCAATAACCGCAATCCATAAAGGCATTTTCGCCGGGATGGGAAAGACAATCACCTTTACGTTGGGTGCAAGTATTGCCAACGCGCCACCAAGAGCAAATACAGCACCTGAAGCACCTATCGCTAACGAGTAAGGTTCCAGTAAAACAAAAAACGCGCTTCCTACCATTCCGCCCACCAGATAAAGCAAGGAAAACTTTTTTATCCCAATAATGCTAAGCACAGAATTACCAAAGAAATACAGGGTAAACATATTGGCAAACAGGTGGAACAGATCATAATGGGTAAAAATACTGGTAATCAAGCCCCATGGCCTTTGCGAAAAAAGCGGCCTGCCCCAAACCCCCAGATAACCTAACAGGTCAGGCGATATCCGCACTGCGACAAATACTATTACATTTATCGCCATTATTATCATTATTGGATTTAAATTACGGAAATTGAGATTACGTCTGTTGT
>CAYNLZ010000026.1:0-4924 GCA_964398255.1 uncultured Dehalococcoidaceae bacterium | reverse complement strand
GCCATTATTATCATTATTGGATTTAAATTACGGAAATTGAGATTACGTCTGTTGTTCATTTTCACCAAGCCTTAAGAAATTACTAGACTTTATCAGTTTAGTGTGCCAGGTGGCAAATTGGAGAAGATTATTGCGAATCTTGACGGTTCACTGTTTACACAATGGCAACCGTATAAAATCAAGAAGTGTCGGCGACTAAACCGTCGCCGACACTTGCCTGCTGATACTGCCGGAGTTATAAGCATGCCTTATTTGTCTTTATCATCAAGTGTTTTGACAGTCTTAACCTTAATTTGCCTGGGCTTGGCTTCTTCTGTCTTGGGTAACGTCAGAGTAAGTATGCCATTTTCAAAAACAGCCTCTGCTTTTTCAGCATTTATAGCCGCTGGCAGGTTGATTGAACGGCTAAATAAGCCATATCTTAACTCTCTGCTATAATAACTGGCTTCTTTTTCCTCTTTTTCTTCCTTATGCTCACCCTTGATGACCAACACACCTTCCATTATGGACACATCAACCTCATCCGGTTCAACGCCTGGAAGTTCAGCTTTTATTACCACGTCTGTATCAGTTTCTTTCAGATCAATTGCTACATCGGCAGCAGATACAGAACTCAAACCAACTGGGCGTACAAAAGAATCCTCAAACAACCTGTCCATAGCTTGCCTTAGTGTCATCATCTCTCTTAATGGTCCCCATCTTATTAAATTTGTCATATTTTCATCCTCCTGGAAATTTTTTCCGGCAGTATTTACCCTTTTTTAACAGCTTTTACCTTAATCTGCCTGGGCTTGGCCTCTTCTGCCTTAGGCACGGTAACTGTCAGTATGCCATCTTCCTGGCTGGCTTCAATAGAGCCTGCATCAATCAAAACAGGGAAGGTAACTGAGCGACTCACATCACCATAACCCAATTCTGAAATGTGCCATCGATAATCTTTAGCATCCTCGCTATCCAATTTAGAAGGAATGCGAGCTTTCAGGTTTATGATTTTGTCATCAACGCTGATGTCGACATCATCCCCCTTTACGCCCGGTAAATATGCCTTTAAATAATAAACGTCATCCTTTTCATACAGATTTATCGCCATTGCCCGACCTGGGTCTTCTTTTCCGTTCGTGTGTGATGACCGAACGAAACTTTGTTCAAAAAGACTATCCACAGCATTCCTTAAGGAAACCGGATCAGTAAAATTTGTTCTAAGCATTGTCATTTTTTTCCTCCTCCATTTTTGGTTTCAATATTTCGCAAATACCAGCTACGTTAACCCCTTTCTCTTTGAGCTGTTTTACTTCAGACAAGATTTTCAAATCCCGCTCAGTATAAAGCCTGTGTCCCCCTTTGCTGAGACGAGGGGTGAGCAATCCGGCCTTTTCAAGCCTTCTTAAATAATGAGCCGGCAAGCCTGTTACCTTCACCACCACACCCGTCACATACCTGCCATCCATTGTTACACCCACCTTCCCCTCAATTACATGAGACGCTCAACTCACCTACACGGTTATTGTAGTATTTATTACCTATTCTTGTCAACTTTATTATTTTTTATTGACAGTATTGTTGACACGCTCCGTATCAAGTATTATAATAGTAGCACAATATTAAATTAGAGGTTAAGGAGTAATTATGAAGCGCAAAACAGGAGTCTACATCATGCAGGTTGCTGCTACATTAACGGGACTCCATCCGCAAACTCTAAGAAAATATGAGCGGGAAGGTTTGCTAAGCCCCACGCGTATAAATACTATACGTTTGTATAGTGACGAAGACATTGCTCAATGCCAGATAATACGCCGCCTGATCGATGGGATGGGCCTCAACCTGGCCGGTGCAGCTCTAGCCATGAGCATGAGGGAAAACCTGCTCGAATTGCAAAAGAACCTGCTCGAAAGCACCTCTCCTAACCAAAAGAGAAATTTAGCGTTAATAGAAGAAATGCTCCAAATGATTGGAGAATATTAAAAATTTTGCAAGGGAGGAGACGAAGATGTGGAAGATAAAATCATGCCCTAAATGTGGCGGAGATCTGTATCTGGATTATGACGAATATGGCGATTACAACCATTGCCTCCAATGCGGCTACACGGGTAACATAGACCCAAGTTGCCTGATTAGCGAAAGACCTGGTGCAGACAAACTACCTACATTTTCATCCAAATAAAGGTTGCTTGCACCTGAGGAGATAGAATGGATATAAATCAATTTACCCAAAAAGCAAAGGAGGCTCTCCTGGAATCATTTGATCTGGCAAGACAGCATGGTAACACACAAGTTGAACCAGAGCATCTGATGATGGCGATTGTTAAACAAGAAGAAGGGATTGCCAGGTCAATTTTTTCGCGCCTTAACGTCGAACCACGAAGCCTGGAAGTTGACATGCAGGCAAAAATAGAAGCAAAACCCCGTGCTGGGACAGTGGCTGAAGTTTACCCTTCCAAGGATCTTAACCAGGTTCTGGAACGTGCCCGCAAGGAAATGAGCAACTTTAAGGACGAGTTTATAAGTGTAGAGCACCTGCTGCTCGCGCTTTTGGAAATTGAGGGCCCGGTCAGCCGGACCCTCAATGAGATGGGTATTAACCGCCAAGGTGTTTATAACGTACTCAATGAAATAAGAGGCAGTCATAAAGTTACTGACCAGAACCCGGAAGAAAAATATCAGGCACTGGAAAAATACGGCCAGGACCTCACTCAGCTTGCGGCTGCCGGAAAGCTCGACCCAGTCATTGGCCGTGACGATGAAATACGGCGGGTTATCCAGGTTCTGAGTCGGCGTACCAAAAATAACCCTGTCCTTGTAGGCGAACCTGGTGTGGGCAAGACCGCTATTGCGGAAGGCCTCGCGCAAAGAATTTTTAAAGGAGACGTGCCTTCTGGCCTTAAAGACAAGCGCCTTATTGCCCTTGACTTGGGGGCATTGATTGCCGGAGCTAAATACCGTGGCGAATTTGAAGAACGACTTAAAGCTGTTCTCAAGGAAGTGAAAGACAGCAACGGGCGCGTTATCCTCTTTATAGACGAACTCCATACCGTTGTTGGGGCTGGAGCTGCTGAAGGGTCTATGGACGCCTCAAATATGTTAAAACCGATGCTCGCCAGAGGAGAGCTGCACGCAATTGGCGCCACTACACTGAATGAGTACCGCAAGTATATTGAAAAAGATGCTGCTCTGGAACGCCGCTTCCAGCAAGTGTTTATCGGAGAACCCAGTGTGGATGATACCGTTTCTATCCTGAGGGGGCTAAAAGAACGCTATGAAGTGCACCATGGAATCAGAATTCAGGATAGCGCACTCGTTGCTGCAGCAACTCTGTCCAATCGTTATATCACAGACCGTTTTTTACCAGATAAGGCGATAGACCTGATGGACGAAGCCGCCGCCAAACTGCGAACTGAGATTGATTCCGTCCCGGCTGAAGTCGATGAGGTGAGCAGAAAAGTCATACAGCTGGAGATTGAAAGAGAAGCCCTCAAAAAAGAGAAGGATGAGGCTTCAAAGGAACGACTAAAAGATCTTGAGCAAGAGCTGGCGAGCCTGAAGGAAGAAGAAAACAGGCTAAGAACAATATGGCAAACTGAAAAGGAACAGATCAGAAGTCTCAGTGCACTTAAAGAGCAGATTGAACAAGTGAAGATTCGAATTGATGCGGCAGAAAGGAACACCGATTACGAACAGGCAGCTCGCTTAAAATATGGCGAGTTGATTGATCTTGAAAAGCAACTAAAGGAAAAGGAAGAGTCTTTATCCTCTCGTCATGAGAACGTTTTACTCAAGGAAGAGGTAGATGAAGCTGACATCGCTGAAGTGGTCAGCCGCTGGACCGGGATACCGGTATCCAACCTAATGGAAGGCGATATAGAGAAACTGCGCACCATGGAACAACGCCTGCACAGAAGAGTAATTTCACAAGACAAGGCAATTACTGCCGTTTCGAACGCCATCAGGCGGTCAAGAGCTGGACTTCAGGACCCCAATCGTCCGCTTGGAAGTTTTATTTTTCTGGGGCCAACCGGCGTCGGAAAGACTGAGCTTGCAAAAGCGCTGGCTGAGTATCTTTTTGATGATGAAAGAGCAATGATAAGACTTGATATGAGCGAATATAACGAAGAGCATACTGTATCAAGGCTAATAGGCGCACCTCCCGGCTATATTGGCTACGACGAAGGCGGACAGCTCACTGAAGCGGTTCGCCGCAGACCGTACTCAGTTATACTCCTGGACGAAATTGAAAAAGCTCATCCCAAGATTTTTAACGTGCTATTACAGGTTCTTGATGATGGACGCTTGACAGACGGCCAGGGGAAAACGGTTGATTTTAAAAATACTGTGCTTATTATGACTTCAAACATCGGCAGTCAGACTATTGCCGAGCTTGGTTCCACTAATGAAGAGGCACTTGAAAAAGCAATTTCTGAAAATTTGAAACTTCATTTCCGGCCGGAATTCTTAAATCGGGTTGATGAGGTAATAGTATTTCACCAGTTATCACAGGAAGATATAAAACAGATAGTGGCTCTTCAACTCAATATAGTTAAAAACCGGCTGGAGGATAAAGGTATTAGCCTTGAGCTGACTGACGGAGCGGCAACGCAACTGGCTGAAGAAGGCTATGACCCAGTCTATGGAGCAAGGCCACTCAAACGGCTTTTACAAAACAGCATCCTTGACCCGATTGCACTAAATGTTCTCGAGGGCAAATTCGTGCCGGGAGATACGATCATTGTTGATGGAATTGCCGGCGAATACTTTTTCACAATAAAAAATAAATAACCGCGCATGATTATGCGCTAAATGAAAAAACCCTCTGCTTCAACAGAGGGTTTTTTATATAACTGTTAATTTGTAACAAAAAAGCCTGAAATCTGAAACTCCTTCTGGCAATGGCATATTTTCCACAAGGGATCGCCCCCTCAGTATCGTCTGC
>CAYNLZ010000025.1:8402-10693 GCA_964398255.1 uncultured Dehalococcoidaceae bacterium | reverse complement strand
CCTCCTTTAATAAATTCTCGTGAGATTCAAGTAATCGTCAGTTTTTACTTGCCATACTTGTTACCATTACTATGCGTCTCCTTCCACATGTCTACCATCTGACATAGGAAGCCATCATAACTTTGGCCGGGTGCCCGATTCTTATCCAGCTTCTCCTTGGTGGACCTTCGGATACCTATGGTGCTCCGGGCTCTTTTACTATCCATCTCATCGCCACCTCACTTGTCATTTGTTTACTATTAATTGTAATTTATCATAATATAATAATATTAATGGTTATAAAGAGAACCTTATAATACCATGTGATATATTGTTGCACTTGTGACTAACCAAAGTCAATAGGTTTGGAAGAATATTTGCACATAATTATATAGATTGCGTGGTGCTTACACCGCTGTTATCGAAATGAGCTATTCAGCATAGTTCATTTCTGAGTACCACAATAAAAATAATTCTTTTGTAAACGACTTCAGAGTGGGTTTTAATGCCTCTTCTGAGGGTTTCCTGAATTAAACGATTAATTTATTTGTCTGGGCTAAAACTGCCGTTGCGCGTAAGTCCGCAGCCTTTTTCGAAAAAAGTGAAGATTGTTGTTTCAGTCTTTGAGTGCAAAGAAAAGAACTAAAAGCATGCAATTTTGATTGATTGTTCTTTTTGTATGGCTTTGACTGTGTTAAAATACGGCGTTGCCTGAGTCAGTTTAAACTACAAGAGGAAAGAAAATGTCCAATTTGAAAAAATTACACTCCTGCCGTAAAGAAAAACTTGATGGTGGTGGTAAGGCTCAGATAAATAAACAACATGAAAAAGGCAAGCTTACTGCTCGTGAGCGTATTGTCTTATTGTTGGACAAACACACTTTTAACGAGACTGATTGCTACACAACCCACACCTGCAACGATTTTGGCCTTGCAGAAAAGCTTCATCCGGGTGATTCGGTCGTAACTGGCTATGGAAAAATAAATGGTAAAAGAGTGTTTTTATTTGCGCAGGATTTTACGTTTTTGGGGGGATCTCTTTCGCGCGCCGCTGGTGAAAAAATATGTAAGGTCATGGATCTGGCATATGAAAATGGCGCGCCAATTATCGGGTTATTAGACTCCGGCGGTGCACGTATTCAGGAAGGTGTTGATAGCCTTGTTGGCTATGGAGAAATTTTAAAAAGAAACACACTTTATTCTGGTGTGATACCCCAGATATCGGCTGTTATGGGCCCTTGTGCCGGTGGAGCAGTATATTCACCCGCAATAACAGATTTTATATTCATGGTGAAAGATACCAGCCATATGTTTATTACCGGCCCCCAGGTTATCAAAGCGGCAACTGGTGAAGAGGTGTCCCTGGAGGAATTGGGCGGCGCAGCTACTCATGGGCTAAAAAGCGGAAATTGTCATTACCTGGCTGCAAATGAACAGGAGTGTTTGGATAAGGTTAAAGAGTTGCTTGCCTATCTTCCGGCAAACAGCAAGGAAAAGCCCGAAATACGGGTTTTTGATAGTGCCTCTTCCATGCTTGATGATAACATCTTGTCAATTGTACCCGATGAACCGAACCGCGAGTACGATATGAAGAAAGTTATTAAGGCGGTTGTGGATGACGGCAAGATGTTTGAATTGCAGGCTCAGTTTGCGCCAAATATTATAACCGCTTTTGTGCGGATTGGCGGAAGAGTTGCAGGACTGGTAGCGCAACAGCCCTGTTGTTGGGCAGGCGTTATAGACTGTGATGCTTCTGATAAAGGCGCCAGGTTCGTACGGTTTTGTGACTGTTTCAATATTCCGGTAGTGACTCTGGTTGATACTCCTGGATATATGCCTGGTAAGGATGAAGAGCATAAAGGGATTATTCGCCATGGAGCCAAGCTCTTGTACGCTTATGCAGAAGCCAGCGTGCCCAAAATCAGCGTCGTCATCCGCAAAGCATATGGAGGAGCTTATATTGTTATGGGCTCAAAAAGTCTAGGGGGAGATATTAACTTTGCATGGCCGGATGCCGAAATAGCCGTCATGGGACCGGATGGAGCGGTTAACATAATATATCGGAAAGAACTGGAAGCAAGTAATGATCCTGAAATACTCCGTGAAAAACTGATAACCGAATATCGTGAGAAGTTTGCCAATCCGTTTGTTGCTGCGACGAGGGGTTATATAGATGATGTGATAGATCCGCGAGAAACACGGGCTAAGTTAATCAGTGCCCTTGAAATATTGGAGAATAAAAAGGTTGACAGGCCGATAAAAAAGCACGGGAACATTCCTTTGTAAGGGAAAGAGGGGAAGGTTATCCATTTC
>CAYNLZ010000025.1:0-8302 GCA_964398255.1 uncultured Dehalococcoidaceae bacterium | reverse complement strand
TTGAGCTTACCTGGCCGGTTAAGAGTAATTATTGCAATTGCGCCGAGTTTTTCATAAATTATTGCCACAATTTATTCCAGGTTCCAATCCTGGTTTAAGGAATTGTTGTCATCCACATTAAACAAATTAGCATTGGGCAAGATGCGTTTTGTAAGTCCGGTAAGAACCTTCCCTGGGCCGAATTCGATGAAGGTGCTAGTTTTTTGTTTTTCCATATATTCAACCGAAGGTTGCCAAAGCACCGGGTTCAGTAGTTGTACTTCAAGCTCGTGTCTTATTTCGTTTGCGGTAAACGTGGGGAAAGCACTGGCATTGACGATTACTGGGATAGAAATGTCTTTTATTACAACACCTTCAAGTGCTTTTTTAAGGCCATCGGCGGCTGGTTTCATCAGGCGGGAATGAAAGGCCCCGCTTACTTTAAGCTGTATAACCTTGCGGACGCCTGCTTCTGTTGCGATTTTGGTAGCCGGTTCCAATATATCAATTGGTCCGCTGATTACAATTTGCTGAGGGGCGTTGACGTTGGAAATCTCCATTCCGGTAATAGTGCAAATTTTGTCTGCAGTTGCCAGGTCAACTTCGATAAGTGCCAGCATACCTCCAGGGTTAGCTTTGGCTGCTTTTTCCATCAGTGAAGCCCGCTTAATCAAAAGCTTCAAGGCATCTCGAAAGTCCAATGCTCCTGCGGCAACCAGTGCGCTATATTCGCCCAAACTGTGGCCAGCAAAAAAAGAAGGCACTGGCAAATTGCCAACTTTCTTGGCAGTGTTCATCGTGGCAATAGATGTTACAAGCAAGGCTGGTTGAGCGTTTTGTGTTAGTGTAAGTTCATCAGCCGGCCCTTCAAAACAGAGTTTGGTTAACGGGAACCCCAATATATCATCTGCTAAATCAAATATTTTTCTGGCAGTCGCATGGTTTTTATATAAATCATAGCCCATACCGACTTTCTGGGATCCTTGCCCAGGGAAAATATAAGCTACCTTACCCATTAATATTGTTTTCTCTTGCCGATTTGCAAAAGTCGCGTATAATTTCCTCTGCCTGAACGATAGTGTTATTTATAATGTCTTTTACAGGTAAAACTTCTTTTATTGAGCCGGAAATCTGGCCTGCCATGAGAGAACCATTGACAATATTGCCTTCCAGTACCCCTTCGCGAAGCTTGTTCTTACTAATTTCATATAGTTCTTCAGCAGAGCAGCATTCCTTTTCCTTTTGAGTAAATTCGCGGGTGAAGCGGTTCTCAAGACTTCGTGCTGGATGGCCAGTTGTTCTTCCGCTTACCGTAGTGGCGCGGTCATGTGCTTCGATTATGTATTGCTTGAAAGCCGGATGAGCTATGCATTCATCTGAGCAAATAAACCTTGTGCCCATTTGAACACCCTGGGCGCCGAGAGCAAGGGCGGCAATTAGCCCACGGCCATCAGCAATCCCACCGGCAGCGATTACCGGAATTTTGACTGCGTCAACCACCTGGGGCACCAACGCCATGGTAGTGGTATCGCCAACGTGACCTCCTGCTTCAGTGCCCTCTGCAACTAAGGCGTCCGCCCCGGCTTTTTCCAGGCGCCGGGCAAGTGCTACGCTTGAGACAACCGGGATTATTGTAATATTGTTCTTTCTGAGGTTTGGTATAATTGACCCCGGATTCCCACCGCCAAACGTTACTATCTTGACATTTTCACTGGTCACGACCTTAAGGTTTTCTTCGGTAAAGTGTGACATGAGCATAATATTGACTCCGAAAGGCTTGTTGGTTAGTTGACGGGTGGCGGTTATCTGTTCTCTTAGCCACTCAGGAGGGGCGTTACCGCTGCCGATTATACCAAGCCCGCCAGCTTCTGACACGGCGGCCACAAGTTCAGATGTGCCAAGCCAGGCCATTCCTCCCTGGAGAAGCGCGTAGCGAATACCAAGCATTTGGCATAAAGGCGTATTTTCTAACACTGTGCCACCGCTACTGCAATAGCATAATCCCTGCAGTGGGAGATGCTTACATCAAAACCTTTAATGCCTCTTTCCTTACATTCGGCAGATATATTACCATGAAGTTTAACCAGGGGACGGTTATTGGCAGAGGCCAGTATTTCTATTTCGCGCCAATTGCAAACAGGAACGCTTGTGTTGATTGCTTTTAGTACCGCTTCTTTGGCCGCAAAGCGTCCCGCCAGGCTGGCATTAGACTGTTTGCAAATATCCTGTTCAGATTGTGTGTACACCCGGTTGAGAAATTTAGAATCCCAGGTATCAATTGCTTCACGAATTCGGTCAATCTCAATGATATCAATTCCTGTAGTAATATTGTGCATGATGATTTAACCTCGCAAACAGCACTGCAGAGCAATGACTGAATTATGCTTACCAAAACTGTCTTTCATGGCCATACCTAGCTAAACTATGCTGAGGGAACCCGTTTCAAGGTTACCAGCAAAGGTGGCTATATGGAAAATCTTACCTTCTTCAACCCCAAGGTTACTCAGGTTATAGCCTTTTTTAACTCTGCGTTAATATCTATTATACCATCCTTAATATCAAGAATTAATAAAGGAAAACCGAAAAGCTTTAGTGGTTGTCAGATATTAATATAAAGACGACTTGAAGTTTCCTGTCAGTCTTTGCAGAACCTCATTAAGGGGTGCCGGTATAAATACCTTAAAACCTCGTATAAAATACCGGGAATTATTAACAAATAATATAGATGGGGTTGTTGCTGATGGGTTCACCGATAATATTGTGCACAAGACCCTGGAAGGAAATGTAGCGGTTGACCTGGAAATGGTTACTACAATTAAGGAAGCTACGGTAAAGAATATATAAGAAAAGGCCATAATGAAGGTGTTACATCTAACATCAAAGGAACAAGAGAAACTCATGATACTGAACAAAGCCCTGGATAGTGAGTGCCTAAAAATGGCTCCCCGAGTAGGATTCGAACCTACAACCTAGCGGTTAACAGCCGCGCGCTCTACCATTGAGCTATCGGGGACCGAAGCTTTACAAAAAGCCCGCCCTGGCAGGCGAACCTGTCTACATTATCTAACTTTTAGTTTTATGAAGTCAAATAAAAAAATTCAAGAAAACTGCCGAGCCTGGATTCGAACCAGGACTAGAGGATCCAAAGTCCACTGTGCTACCCTTACACAACTCGGCATTGCAAGCAACCCAATAAGTGGTGCCGAAGGTCGGGATCGAACCGACACGAGAGTTGCCTCCCAACAGTTTTTGAGACTGTCGCGTCTGCCTGTTCCGCCACTTCGGCTTGTTCGTTAAGAGGCAGCAGGATTGGTGCCGAGGCCCAGGATCGAACTGGGGACACGCGGATTTTCAGTCCGCTGCTCTACCTGCTGAGCTACCTCGGCGCAGTTAGTAATTGTAGCCTTTTACGCTTTAAAGCGTCAAGGCTGAAGGTGGCAAAGGTAAAAATGCAAATGCTCAAGAGTGATTAACCAAGCAATATATTATCTATTAATCGTACAGTCCCAATATAAACCGCCAGTGAAACAAGTGCTTTCTGGCTAATAATCTCCAATTCTTCAAGAGTATCGGCGGTGGCTATGCTGATATAATCTATTTTTGCTCCGGCATTATTCAGAATATCTCGCATCTGGTCTTTGATAAAACCAGCATTCACCTGACCTTTTTTGTATAAATCTTCAGCGAGTTTAAGAGATTGGTAGATGGCACTGGCTGTGATTCTCCCTGATTCTGATAAATATTGATTACGACTACTGAGCGCCAATCCTCTCTGCGACCTGATAGTTGGCATTACAGTAATATTAGTATTAATATCCAGGTCTTTTACCATTTTTTTAATTACCAATGCCTGCTGAGCGTCTTTCTGACCAAAATAAGCTGTATCAGGGTTGACGATGTTAAACAATTTGAGCACTATGGTGGCGACTCCTCTGAAATGTCCAGGCCTGGCCTTGCCTTCCAGCCGTTCGGTAATGGAGCCAACTTCTACCCACGTATCGTGACCGAAGGTATACATTTCAGCGGCAGTGGGCGCAAATAATATATCTACACCCTCTTTTTCGAGCAGGGCGCAGTCGCCCTCAATATCTCTTGGGTAACTTTGGTAATCCTCATTGGGGCCAAATTGGGAGGGGTTAACAAATATACTCACCACCACAGATTGACAATCTTTTTTAGCGGCTCTGATGAGAGATAAATGCCCTTCATGAAGGCTGCCCATTGTTGGTATGAGCCCAACCGGCCGGAGAGTTATGCCGAGAGCTTGCTTGCATTGAGAGATTGTGTTTACCGTAATCAATTTATTCTTCGTTTGAATTCTTCGTAAACTTCGCTTTCCATATTAAAACTCTCTTCTTCTCCCGGGAAGTTACGAGAGATAACATCTTCATGGTAGCGGGTAACTGCTTGTGTGATTGTATCAGTCAGGTTGGCATAGCGCCGCGCATGTTTGGGCTTGAAATCCACAAAGCTGCCCAGTATATCGTGTGTCACCTGTACTTGCCCATCACAACCCATGCCAGCCCCAATTCCGATTGTGGGGATTTTCAAAGTCTTGCTGATATGCGTAGCCACAGGCGTTGGCACCGTTTCAAGCACCAGCGCAAATGCTCCAGCTTTTTCTACTGCAAGTGCATCACGGTAGAGTTTAACTGCAGAATCTGCGCTTTTACCTTGAATTCGATATCCGCCAAGAGCGTGTATATACTGCGGTGTAAGGCCAAGATGTGCCATAACCGGTATTCCCGTATCAGTCAAACTCTGAATAATTGAAGCGATATGTTCGCCTCCCTCAAGTTTAACCGCGCTTGCTCCTCCTTCTTGAATCAACCGACCAGCATTATGAAGTGCTTCCTCGCGGTTTATCTGGTAGGTCAAAAACGGCATATCAGCTATTACCATTGCCTTTTTACTGCCTCTTACTACTGCCTTTGTATGATGGATCATATCTTCCAGAGTAACCGGTATGGTGGTTTCATAGCCAAGCATCACCGTGCCAAGAGAATCTCCTACCAATAAAAGTTCGATGCCTGCTTCATCGAGTATGCGGGCGGTTGAATAATCATAACAAGTTAACATAACAAGTGGTTCACCGCTAGTTTTCTTCTCTTTGATATTATTAACACTGAAACGCATAGTGCCACCTCCTTGAATGCGACAAATCAAGATTTAGCTTGAAGGATTATATTTTGGGTAGTTGTTTTTATCAACGCTGACTATTGAAGGTTCAAAATCAGCTAATTCTTCTTCGTCAAGCTGGCAATAACTTACGATTATGATGATATCTTTTTTAACCGCCAGGCGGGCGGCAGCGCCATTTATTGAAATTATTCCACTTCCTTCTTCGCCGGCGATACAGTAAGTGGTAAAACGTGCGCTGTTATTTATGTTGAGAATCTCAACTTGTTCATATTCTTGAATATTCGCAAGCTTCATCAGCGCACGGTCAATAGTGATACTGCCTTCGTAATCCAGATTAACACTGGTAACGCGGGCGCGATGTATCTTACTTTTTAAAAAAGTTCTAAGCATTATTTGCACGTCCATTTGTTAATAGCTGATAGCATTTCAAGGGTTTGTTCATTGGATAGGCTTCCTTTTTCTCCTGCAATTATTATAGTGCGTGCGGCAAGAACAATATAGATAGTTGACAGATCTTTGCCAAGGCCGCCAAGTGCATCGAGGTGTTTTAGTACAGTACCGTAATCTCCGCGGCTTACGGGGCCGGTAAGGCAGGCTGGTAGTCCAGCTGTTTCTATATTGCGAATGGTGCCTTTTAGCAGCGGCAGCAGAGCTTTTTCTGCCTGTTTTTTATCAAAGCCCATTTCTTGCCAAAGACTCAGAGCAATGTCTGTCAGTGTTACGACGTAATTTGACATGAAAACAGCTGACGCATGGTAAAGAGCGCGGTCCTTTTCGCGCAGGCGCAAAGGATCTGCGCCGAGAGATCTGGCGAGTTCTTCCAATATTTCGAGCAGCGGAGAGTCGGCTTCTATAGTGACGGTTATATCGTTAAAAGGATTGGTGGCATCATTGTAAGAAATAATTGTGGCGAGTGGATGAAATACTCCGGTCAATGCCCCTTTTATGCTGGCTGTGTTAAGTACCGAACGCGAATCGGCGCCGCTTGTATGGACAACCATTTTGCCAGCTTGCCAATTAATGCTATTACAAACAGAAGCTATAGCATCGTCTGGCGTGGTGATAAAAACAACATCGACATTCTGAACAACTTCATTTGGATTTCTAAATGCTTTACAACCGGGTATCTGGTTAGCCAGCGAAAGAGCGTTTTCGTAGCTACGGCTGGAAACAGCCCCGATTGTGTAGCTACGTGCTGACAGCTCCCTTCCCAGGGCTCGGGCTACTTTTCCAGCTCCGACAAAACCAACGCTAAGTTGTTTGTTTGTGCCTGTCATAAAAAAACCTTCTCCTGTAAAGCCAGCGGAGAAGGTAATCTGGTCGCTTCTCCGTCTCGGTCTTTACCTGATCCAAGCGGTATATTTACCAGTGTCAAGAACTCCAGCTCCAAGGCTCAGCGCCACAGGTCATGGTCGCTGGCATGAGAAAATAATTGTAAGCGCTTGTCAGTATGATGTCAAACCAGGCCAGCCCTTTCAGCTTGAATCAATTGATCAAATATGTTTATGCACAGCAGATCATCCAAAGCGCCATTTGGTCGATGGAAGAGTTCGCAATGTAGAGGCGTTATAGATATGTAACCGTTTTCTACAGCCCATATATCACTATCTGGTGGAACATCTTTGCTGAGTTGCTGCCGAACCAGCCAATAATAATCATGCCGCCCATCGAAGCCCTCTTCAACAGTATCAATGTGGGTTTTATGAGCCAAACGGGTTACTTTTATGCCTTTGATGGCAGAAATTGGTAAATTGGGCAAATTTATGTTGAAAAAGTCATTTGTGCCAAGGGTTCTTTTTTTGATGATATCAGCCATAATTAAGGCTAAATGGGCTGCATTTTGCCAGGTTGCTATGTCAGAGCCAGGTGGTACCGATAGGGCGATTGCGGGCATTCCTCTAAGGTAGCCCTGCATAGCAGCTCCAACTGTACCTGATATCAGCACATCATCTCCCAGATTCAAGCCCCCGTTGATGCCGGAGATGACGATGTCTGTGTTTTTAAAGAGCTTGCCGAGAGCGACGATAACAGAATCCGAAGGAGACCCTTCGATAGAGAAAGTACTTATCCCCGGGGTAAAGCAGGTATGCTTGCGGACCCTGAGAGGTGACCTGAGGGTAACTGACGTGCCGGTGGCACTCTGCTCCCTGTCTGGGGCGGCAACACTTACGTTAAATTGCGTTTTCAGCGTTTCTGCCAGAACCCATAAAGGCTCAGCGAAAATGCCATCATCGTTTGTAGCAAGTATATTCATGGTAATCAGTTTACCACTTATGCCGAGCCCCCTCAAAGACAACGCTTGCGGGGGCAAAAACATGTAATAATTATGTTTGATTGACTGAAAAGTAATATGATAAGCTTACGAACTTATCCAATAGGATTGTAAGATGGAAGAACCGTCAAAAAATAAATTTAAAACTTCTCTAAATGACCCAGGGGAATTTACTGTCACCTGGGAACAGGTTCCTGGGCGCATAAATAAACGAGATCAGCTTGATACGATTTTGACCAATGCTGAAGAAGCTGCCGCAGGTGGAATAGTAACTGCCATCAGCATTACAGACTCACCCGGAGGGACACCTGCTTTACCTTCTGAGGTTGTTGCGCTTGAGGTCAAGAAGCGGGGTACTGAACCACTGGTTCATATTGCTCTCCGGGATAAAAACCGCACCCAGGTGGAAAGCATATTATATACGCTTAACCTTTACGATATACGAAATGTGTTGGTTATAAGTGGCGATTATCCAGATGTTTCATCATATAAAGGCAAAGGGTTTCCTGTATTTGACCTTGACCCAGCTCATGCGATGGAGATGATTAAACTTTCCAATTCCGGGCTGGAGTATCAAGTCTTTGATAAAACGCGGAAAATGGAAGCGACTGACTTTTTTGCTGGCGTTGGAATATCACCTTTTAAACAGCTGGAATCTGAAGTTGTGTGCCAGTATTACAAACTGGAAAAAAAGATTAAAATGGGCGCCGAATTTATTATTAGCCAGATTGGTTTTGACGCCCGCAAAATGCACGAACTGGTCACATGGTTGAAGTATATGAATTACCAGGTACCAGTACTCGCAAACATATATTTATTGAGTTATCCGGCAGCTCGCGCAATGTATGTTAATCGCATACCGGGCGCTACGGTAACCAAAGAATTATTGGAAGAAGTGGAAAGGGAAAG
>CAYNLZ010000024.1:0-11128 GCA_964398255.1 uncultured Dehalococcoidaceae bacterium | reverse complement strand
TGTTACAATTTCCGTCAAGGCAGGGTGGATGTGAACACACCTCTTTATGGCGGAAGCGGTTCCATTATTAGCCATTACGTTTACAACTTCCTGGATTAAAACAGAAGCGTGAGGTCCGGCAATATGACACCCAAGGATTTGCCCGTTATCATCGTTGCAGATCGCTTTGACAAAACCTTCGCGCTCCTGCATAGCTTCACCCTTGACTGTTTCGTTGTAATATGTTGTTTTTGAAGTAGCATTGTAGAATTTTTTAGCTTCAGTTTCAGTCAAGCCAACTCCTGCTACCTGCGGACGCGTGAATATCGCCCGTGGCATTGCCATATAGTTTGTTTTAATTTTTTTATTCCCTTCGTCATCTGCAAGTAACATGTTTTGGAAAACGATTTCAGCTTCATAGTCAGCAGCATGTCTAAACATATGATTGCCGTTTACGTCTCCAATGGCATAGATGCCTGGTACCGCAGTTTCAAGATAAGAGTCTACTATTATAAACCCCTTTCTATCGGTCTCCACGGAAGTGTTATGTAGATTTAAACTTTCTGCGTTGGAACTTCTTCCCAGGGCCATCAAAACCCGGCCTGTCCTTAATTCATTGGTAATACCATTCTCAATCGAAACGGTGTTTACAATCCACTCCGCCCCCTCTTTTCGAACTCCTTCCAGTTTTGTTTGGGTATATATTTCCACACTGTTCCCCAAAGCCTTCTCAACCAGACGGCTTACTTCAGTCTCTTCCCGGTCTAGCAAGCGGTCTCCTTTTTCCAATACAACTACCTGCGTTCCAAATGATGAAAAGAGGTGGGCATATTCACAAGCTATGTAGCCCCCGCCGGCTATAATCAATCTTTCAGGTAATTTTTTTATATTGAGCAAGTTGTCAGAAGTAAAAAAACCTTCTTTTCCAATCATGCTTTTGTCCGGCACAAATGGATGGGTACCACAGGCTATTACAATTCGGGGTGCAGTAATCTGTTCCCCTGCAATGTCAATAACATAATCACTCGTAAATTTTGCTACGCCCTCATAGAGGTCAACACCCTCCATGCGTTGTACGCTACGTTTGAGTTTGTTGCGATATCCGATGACAGTTGTAATGGCTCTTTCGACAATCTTCTTAAAGTCAATACTGTCAACAGAGGCGTTAACTCCAAGCCGTTTTGAACGGGCAATTTCATTAATTGCATCGGCCGGCGAAATAATCATCTTGGAAGGAACGCAACCTGTATTAAGACATGTTCCGCCTATATGACTATCCTCAACAAGCGCAACCCTCCAACCTTTTTTAGCGGCTGCTTCAACAACAATCATTCCGCACCCTGAACCAATTACAATAATATCGTACTTTTTCATCGCTACCCCTCAATAGTTTAATTCTGGTATGCTTGAACGTGTAACATTTTATCTGCATATGCGGCATATAAACAAGCCCGTGTGTACCAACCCAATAATATTATTTATAATAACAAGCGTAGTTTGATTTAGCAGGTTTGCTGTTATAGAATTAGCCAGTTTGTTATCACAAGGAAAGCTCATGTCAGGCTTAAATTGTCAGGGGAGAGCAAAATGGAACAAAAAACTGAACAGTTGAGAAAAGAAATTATCGAAGTGCGTGCCATGGCTGATGCCGCAAAAGAAGAAGCGGCTGAAGCTATCAGGGTAAGTAAGGAAGCACTTTCTTCCGCTAAAAAGGTTGTAAGACAAGCCGAGAAAGATAGCGCTGATGCCAAAAGAGCCAGCGAAGAGGCAGTCAGAAAAGCAGAGGATGTGTCGAACAAGGCAGATCAAGCCAATATAAAGGCTCAGCAAAATTATGCCATGGCAAAGGAACGTGCTGAAGAAGCAGGGGAAATATACAAAGATGCAATTCTAAAAGCTGAAGAAGCAATAGAGTTATCCCGGCAGGAAGCCAGAGAACTTGCGCGGTCCTATGAGGAAGCTATAGAGCGCATGGAAAAAGAAATCAAAGAAACGCTTTCTGAAGTAAAAACAACTGTTCGTTCTTCTCAAGAAGCGCTTAATAAGACTGAAAATATTGCCGAAGAAGCTCATAACGAGATACAAAACGCGCTTAATCTTGGAAATCAGGCTATCGCCAAGGTTGAAGAGATGGACCGTGTTACAAGAGAGGCTGCTGCAGAATCAAATAGAATATCTGCTGATGCAGTTGCCCGGGCGGATGAAGTAAGCAGGGCATCCAGAAAAGTTGCCGATGCTGCCGCACGAATGAGCGAAGATGCCGTCAGGCGCGCTGAAAAAGCCGCATCAATCGCGCAGGAAACCGCGGCTGGTTATTCAAAGAGTTTTGAAAAAGCATTAAAGCTGGCCAATGATAGTAACCAATGGGCTAAAAATACTGCAGAAGAGGCGATCAGGCTTTCTCACGACACGATTAGCCGCCTTGAAGATACAAGCCTCGAAGCTAGCGAAAGATCGAGTGAAGCGGTTAACGCAATCAAAAAGACAACCCAAGAGGTTGAAGAAAGTATCCGGGCTTCTGAAGCCGCTGTAGAAAAAGCAAAACAAGAATCGCTCGATTCTTCAAAGCAGGCGATTGAGGTAGCAAACCGAGCTAGGTCAAAAGCTGAAGAATCGCTCGTAGCTTCTAAAAACGCGGTTGAACAGGCACAAGCTATTAGTAATAACGCGATTAATAGTATTGATAGTTGGTCTAAGTCTTGCCAAATACCAATTTCGCATGCTCTTGAGACAGCAGAAAAAGCGCGGCGCGAAGCCACTGAAGCTCTTGCCCAATCGCAACAATCGCTCAATTATGCTACAAGCGTTTCCGAAGAAGCGGAGAGAACTGCTGAAAAAGCTCTTGTCGCTGCAGAAGAAGCAATAAACGCATCAAGGTTCGCACTTCAACAGGCCATAGACATTTCTTTGCCTGTTATTGAAAAAATGATTTCTGGAAGCGGAGAGATTAATAAAGTAGCTGGCAGAGTTTCGCAGGATTTGAAAAAGCAGTTAGCCAACGTAGAAAAGAAAACCCCGAAAAAGCCTGTCAGAATACCTCGCATTGAAGTTAAGGAAGTTCCACCAGTGCCCACGCCAAAGCCAATTAAAGAGGAGCCTGTCACTGAAGAGCCTCCCCGGGAAGCCGAAGTATTTATGCCTGAAGAGCCTAAAATAGCTGAAATTGTAAAACTGGACCCGGCTGAAACTCTCGAAATGAAAAAAGCGCGCCTCGATGAGCTGGAGCAGATGTTCAGCGATATCGAACCAAAAAGTTCTTCAAAACATCAGCACTGGGACGAAGACGATTAGGCCCAAGTCGCAAGTACTAAAAATATAAAGGGGGCCATCAGCCCCCTTTATATTTGTAATTTTATATCACTTATGAAAGCAGGGAAGGGATGTCTTTAAATGCGCCGGTCTGGGCTCTTTCGTGCTCCTCAACAAACCCTCTTTCAGTCTTGATTTGGGACATGTAGTTAATGGTCTTTGAGAAGTAGCTCATAACCTTTCGCGAGTTTACCAACTCTGAAAGTATTATAGTAACATCGACTGAACCTTTGCCACGTGGGTAATCTCCACTGCGGATAATAGCCTGAGGGGCCATTTCCCGCAAGGCAGCAGAAAGGTCCTTTATAAGGTCCATGCTCATTACATCAGGCGGGGCATTAATGATATACAGGGCTTTTCTGGCATCAGTTGGCTCACACTTCAAGGAAGTTTCACCAAGTGCCTCGTTCATTGCCTGTGCGCCAGGCATAGCCTGCAGGTTCTTATTTCTGAAATCCACCTTTTTACTGAAAGGCAAACTGAAAACCGAAGTACGTGTCCTTCCATAGCCTATTGTTGTCCACCCGGAAAGTGTTTGGATAATATCTCCACCGTCAACAACTTTTGAGCCAATATACTTCGGGTCTGTTTCTTCACCCGCACAAAGCAAGTTATAAAAAGGCTTCACTATCATGCGGTTTATCTTGGCAAGATTCTGCCGAAGCGAGTCACTCTTGCTTATATAACGCTGGTTATCAACCAGGAAAATAGCATCTGCTACCAGGTATGCAGATTTGAGACACGTGCCTACGTTATAAACAGAGCGCTCTTCGGTAACTTCCTCATATTTAAATGGCAATGCTATAAGGTTATATACTGGTTTTTCTGGATAATGCTCTTTAATAAGCTGTGAAATAACCGGCAATGAACCGGACCCGGTTCCACCAGCCGCGCTTCCGATTACCAGGAAAGCGTCAGACTCCATCAGGTTCTTAGTATCACGGATTTTATCAAGAACCTTATCGCCATCTTCTCGGGCAATTGCTGCACCGATTTCGTTCATTTTGCCAACGCCATGCCCGTGCGTTCGCTGGGTTCCTATAAGAACCCGATGGCTATAATCCCCTTTGATATGAACAAGTCCGCTTAGATCAGCAACGTCAGTATTAACTGCCAGCGCATTAGTAACAATATCAAAACCACGTTCTGCACGTGCCTTTTTATTCAGTAGGGCAAACTCATCGGCAATACGGCCACCTGCCTGGCCGCAACCAACAACTAGTAACTTCACGCTCAACCTCCGTCAGGGTAGAATTAATTGCCTAAAGATGGTATCTTTTTGTTAGAAAAATCATTAAAAGTTTACCGAGTTACACGCATGAAGTCAACCTGTGGGATTTTGCGCTAATTACAAATATAAAGTTTAAGAGTTTACATAATACATTTATGGGGCTTGAAAAGTGAAATTAACGGCCGTAAATATTATAAATCTGGGTATTATAGAAGAAGTCGAATGGCAACCGAAATCGGGACTTAACATAATAACAGGCGAAACAGGTGCCGGTAAATCACTTATTATCGAATCACTCGACACCCTTTTATTTTCTAAGGCTGATGAATCTCTTATCCGGCATGGAGCTGATGAAACAAGCGTGGAAGCGTATTTTACTTTAGATCAGCAGGCACCCAAAGAGTTGTACTCTCTCCTTACCGATAGGGGAATTGAAATTGATGACGACATCCTGATAGTTGAAACGCGCATAAAACGCCAGGGTCGCAGCATCTACCGTGTAAACGGTGTATCGGTACCAAGGTCCTTACTTTCACAAATCGGGCAGCAAATTATCGACCTCCACACCCAAACTCAACACCTGGCTTTGTTTAACGCCTCCAATCACATGACTATGCTCGATAGTTTTGGTCGTAATGAAGAGCTCATAAAAGAGTATAAAAAGAACCTTGAAGTATTAAAAAAGCTGGTGTCATCAAAAGAAACACTTGAAAAGAATGCGGATGAAACTAAAAAACAGCGCGATTATCTGGCATATCAGGTAGAAGAACTAACTAATGCTAATCTCAAGCCAGGTGAAGATATTGAACTCGAGGCAGAATTAATAACACTAGCCAACGCAGAAAAGATCCGCGAACTTTGCAATGGGTTGCATCTTGCTCTCAGTGGTGGAATCCATGGGAATTCTACGTCTGCCCTTGATTATTGTAACCAGGGGTTGGATTTATCTACTCGGCTTGCTCGACTGGATAATTCCTTTGCAAAAGTGTCTGAGGAGCTTATCAGTGTTATCACAGCAATCGAAGATACCAACCAGGGAATACTCCGGTATTTAGATGGAATTGATGCTAGTGATTCTCGCCTGGAGGAAACAGGGAATCGACTGGAAGCTATCAAGGCATTAAAAAGAAAGTACAACAAGAATATCGAAGAATTAATTGCATATAAGATAGAAACTGGCATTGTCCTTGAAGAGCTGGAAAATATTCCTCTTAATATTAGCCAGTTACAAAAAGAAATTGACACTGCTAAAATCAATTTAACGGCTTCAGCAATTAAGCTACACGAGTCGCGTAAGGCAGCAGCCCGTAAACTGGAGAAGAGCGTAAACGAAGAGCTCCTGGAGCTTGATATGGGAGGGATGGATTTTTCAGTTGTTTTTGAACATCAAGCTGACGAGGAAAATGGACTGACTTTTATTGATGGCAAAAAGGTTGCATATAATAAAAGCGGCATAGATAATATTTACTTTGCCGCTTCTACCAATCCGGGCGAGCCGTTAAAGCCGCTTCAAAATATTGCCTCCACAGGTGAAGCTTCACGCTTTACCCTGGCAGTTAAAAATGTTTTGGCTAAATCAGATTCCGTACCGATTATAATATTCGATGAGATTGATATCGGTGTAGGAGGACGCAGCGGAGAAGTAATCGGGAAAAAACTCTGGAAACTTGCCCGCCATCACCAGGTGGTCTGTATCACTCATTTGCCACAAATTGCTGTATTTGCTGACTGCCATTATCGGGTCAAGAAAATAACGCAAAACGATCGCAATACCAGTCAGGTACAAAAGTTAAGTGAGAGCGAGCGTTTACAAGAACTTGCAGAAATGCTTCTTAGCAAAGCTCATTCAAGCAAAGGCCAGCAAGCTGCGGCTGACCTTGTTTCACAAGCAAAAGAATGGAAAACCTCGCAGGATCCTGATAAATAAACCCGGTTACTGACTATTACCAGGAAACAAACATCGGCATTACTACATGTAAGTAGTTATCTGCTTCTACGGGGCGGAAAACCCCCGGGCTTGACGGGTTAGTTATCTCAAGTGCAACCTGAGCCTCACCTGTGGCTTCAAGTACATCAGCTAAATAACGGTTATTGAAGGCGATTTTTGCTTCCGGACCTTGGACAGTGACGTCTATTTCGCCTCTGTCTTCACCGAGCTCTTCGGCCTTGGCGGCTACTATCATCTTGCCGGGAACCACCTCACTGCTACCAGGGGTTATAATCAACCGCACAATTCCACTGCCATCACGAGCAAAAATTGAAGCTGTTTTGTTCGCCTGGGCGAATTGTTTTACATCAGCCACTGCTCTTGTTCCAAAAGACTGCGGGATGAGTTGCGAATATTGTGGGAAATTCCCCTGTATCAACTGGGAAACCAGTTCAATATCCTTCAGTCTAAAGATAATCTGATTTCGAGAAGGCGATATTATAATTGTAATCGGGTCTACTTGCTCACCTGTCAGCCTAAGAAGCTCAGCCAGCGTTCGTGATGGAATAATTGCCGTGACTTTTTGTGAAATTTTTGTTCTCAGTGGCATTTTGTACACAGCCAGCCGAAAACCATCTGCCGCGGCTAAAGTCAGTGTTTCATTATCAAACTCGGCATTAACACCTGTCAGCACTGGCCTTGATTCATCCGTTGCCGCCGCAAATACAACTTTTTTGATACCTCGTTTTAACAAGTCAGCATCTGCCTGAGTGGTAAGCCCGTCTTCAATGCGGGGAATGGGGGGAAATTCTTTTGCATCAATCCCGCTGATTGACCCTTCAAATCGTGCGCATTTAATATCGAGCCCTTTTGAATTAGCAGAAAGAGACATGTCGATTTTATCGTTGGGGAGTGAAGACACAAATTCGCTAAAAGTGCGGGCGGGGACGGTAATCGCCCCGTCTTCTTCTACTTTGGCTCCGACCCAGCAAGATATTGCCATTTCCAAATTGGTAGCAACCAGTTTCAACCGGCCACCGTCTGTGCCAATATAAATATTATTTGTTATAGGCAAAGTAGTGCGAGCTGCAGCAGCTCTTCCTACCAGGCTCAGTCCTTTATTAAGATTTTCCTGCAGACAAGATACTTTCATTGTTCACCTCTTTGCTTCTGTAACCGTAAATTATACAACATAACGTTGTCTGTTCTCAATAATAAATATTTCCTATTTGATGCCAGTGCTCCATGATATGAGTTTAGCCCGAGCTATTTTCGCCGCTTTCGCCCGATGGCTGATTTGATTTTTAACTTCAGGAGTGACTTCTGCCATTGTTTTATCTAATTGAGGCAAATAGAATACCGGATCATAACCGAAGTTTTTAATACCCTTTGACTCAGTCGCAATAATACCCTCGCATACACCATTGCAAATTTCAATTCTTCCTTCGGGTGACACGATGGCGATTGTGCAAATAAATCTGGCGGTTCTCTCTTGCTCAGGCACTCCTTCCAAACTTTTGAGTAAAAGTTTGTTTCTTTCCGAATCGCTAAGACCAGCTCTGCCAAACCGGGCGGACCTGATTCCAGGCTCTCCACCTAATGCGTCAACTTCAAGACCGGAATCATCAGCAAGTGTTAACAAGTTACTCTTTTTGGCATGAGCAGACGCCTTAATAATGGCATTTTCCATATAAGTCTTGCCAACTTCGGGAGTGTTGCATTCCACACCGGCTTCAGCAGGGCTTATAATGTCGTAAGGTATTCCGTCAAGCAGTTGACAAAGCTCCCTCAGCTTACCGGTATTGCCGGTTGCTATCAGGAGCTTTGCTTTCATTGCTTAATCCTCTAAATCCTCGAATCTATCTGTCAGCCTTTCCATTACCTGGGGCATAGTAGTATATTCCATTTCATCCAATGGTAAGCGGTGAGGTTCAAAAGGTCCGTGACTGCGCATAATATCAGCCATCAGGTTAGCTTCCTTGCGAGCGTTGTCAAAGGAAATATCCTTAAACATGTCTTTGGGGCCTACCAGCTCACCGTTGGCTAGCTGAAATCCGAGGCAGGTGACTCTTGGAGGACCATCAAAGCGGGAAGGAGTAGCATCAGCAACTGAAACTGGCATCAGCGGTCCCATATGAGAGCCCCTCATCCAGCCTTCAACAAAGAACGGATGCGAAAAGGGCTCAAGGACTTCACCGACAGCCGGGAAATTGCCCTGGGCACGTACAATGCAAACCGGGTCATCTTTGCCAACATACCGACCTGCCATCAATGAAAGTTTCTCGGTAGATGAGGCGGCGGCTATTTCACCGGTGTCACGATGATACACAGATTTTATGCAGTATCTCGAGGGAGCTCCGATTAATACCAAAAGGTCGTATATTTCTTCCGGGCAGTTGAACGTGACTTTTTTGTGTTTCTTGACGTCATGTACTTCAAAAGCAAACCCGTTATGCAGGTTTCCAGCAATCACAAGGCCAATGGTGTTGAATGGGTCGGCAAACATTTTGTAAAGAGGCATATTCCAGGCCCCGGATGAGGTTTTATCTGCCATAAATATCAAAATGCTTTCGGCTTCACGTTCGTCGATTTCCATCTCGGCAACGCCAGGCCCCATTCCTTTGATATTGCCAGAGAAAGCATCACTTAATAAATCTTGCCCTGCACCATGCAGTCTGTATCTTTTTGCCACATCAGTGCAAGATAAAAAAGTATTCCAGGCAAGTTTATGTACAACTTCACTGCCTTCCCCATGCTTGTGAGTCATGATCAATTGAGCGTCATCACCACATTTGGTAACGTGATAATCGATAATGACATTGTTCTTTTTGGCATGAAACATGGCTTGCTCAGCTGTTTCTAAAACCTTGGGGTGTGAATCGCTGTGGCCAACCCAACCACCAATATCAGCCTTTATAACGCTAAGGGTAACCTTCATTACTACCTCCTAGTAGTCAAGCCCTTTGCGGGCAATATTTTTAGTTCCGTAAGTATATTTTACAGGTTTCATTTCTGTAATGATATCCGCTACATCATAAAGCCTTTTGTCAGCATTTCTACCGGTTAATACCAACGACACTTCAGCAGGGCGATTTTTAATTACACTCTCAAGTTCTCCAAACTCAATCAAGCCGCAATCAAGCGCCGCCAGAACTTCATCCATAATAACGAAATCAAAATCCGAGCCAAGAATTGCTTTGCTCGAGCAATCAAGAGCAAGGTGCGCCTGTTCAATATCGCCCTCGTTTGCCCTCCCCTTTTTTACCCAACCGTCCTGGCCAAAACTTTTAATGCTTATTCCAGGTAGTTTTTCGAGAGCTATTACTTCACCATGCTTATAACCAGTGCCTTTCAAGAAAAAAACAATCAAGACCTTGTTTCCATGGCCAGAAGCACGTATTGCAGTACCAATGGCAGCACTCGTCTTACCTTTTCCGTCACCAGTGTAAATTATGACATTTCCAGCTTTATTATCTTCAGGCAAAAAAAACGCTCCAAAGGTCTTGTCAATTATGTTGGCGCTTCAGTTTAACAACCTCAACAAATCAATGTCAATTAATTTATGCGCTATCTCAGCTGTGATAACTAACAATAACTTGCATAATACACGTCCAAAGAATTATGATAAAAACTCTTATGAAAATTATCTGCTTTATTCATGACGGCCAGGAGCAGTACGCCGTTAATGAGGGTGACACCATAAGGTTGCTCGATGGTTCTCCTTACCAAGAGGTTGTATTAACAGATACTCGTCTGGAAAATAACGGTATTGTTTTGAGTGCTCCTTGCCAGCCCACCAAGATTATCGCCATGGGTCTAAATTATCATTCGCATGCCAAAGAAATGGGGCATAAAATACCGAATTCACCGTTAACCTTCTTAAAACCTTCAACGTCCGTCATCGGCCACGAAGAAAAGATTATTTACCCCGCCGCTTCCAGCCGAGTAGATTTTGAGGGGGAGCTTGCTGTTGTAATCAAGAAAATTGCCTGGAGTGTACCCAGGCATAAGGCTTTCGACTATGTCCTTGGTTACACGTGTTTTAATGATGTAACCGCGCGTGACCTTCAAGCGCAGGATTGTCAATGGACGCGAGCTAAGGGATTTGATACATTTGCGGCAGTTGGTCCCTGGATCGAGACTGACCTTAATGCTGAAAGTCTGAATATAGAAACGCGCCTGAACGGCGTATTGAAGCAAAAAGGTAATACTTGTGACCTTATATATACAATCCCCGAAATTATTAATTTCATCTCTAACGTGATGACCCTTATGCCCGGGGATATAATTGCTACCGGAACGCCGGCTGGTATAGGGCCGATGCATCCAGGTGATTGCGTCGAAGTTGAAATTGAAGGAATAGGGACACTGCGTAATTATGTTGTTACTAATGGACACCACGGCTATTCTCATTTGTAACTTGCCATAAAATACTATTATCCAGGGGATATCAGGCATAAGTGTATACCCGTTAATCGTCGGGTGACACTAGCCAGTTGCGTATTAATGACCAGTCTTTGTAATACATTTTTGATGAAAATATACCATGCATTGGACAAGTGCTTTCTCAAAAAGGTTGTGAGGTTTTTCTATCCAAGTGATTATATGAGCGCAAGCTCGTTATTCCTGTTAAGATATGCATTTGTTCAAAAAATTCTAGGGCGCAATCGCCATGTCCCATG
>CAYNLZ010000023.1:0-11572 GCA_964398255.1 uncultured Dehalococcoidaceae bacterium | reverse complement strand
GCGGCTTTCCGGCGAATCGCCGAAGAACTTATATCCACAAAAGGCTCTTCCAGTATTATCAACCTTTGGACAGACCCAGGGACATCTTTTTCAAGCTCTTCCAAATCAACGCTGGTTTTATCAGGCCGCGGTGCTACCACAAGGAGACATTTTTTAATAATTTCATCAGGTTTATGCCAGTATTTAAAGCCAGCCAGATTATCCATTCCAATTATAAAAAACAATTCGTTTTGTCCTGTTCCAGCTTTTTCGATTTCTGCCAGCGTCTGGACTGTATACGTCGCCCCTTTTCTGTCTATTTCCATTGAGGAGACTTCGAACAGCTTTTCTCCATCGATAGCAAGTTTTGTCATTGCTAATCTCTGCTCAGCTGTAGTTTTTACAGGATTATGTTTTAATTGCGGGGATCCTGCAACCATAAAAATCACTTTATCGAGTTCTAATACGCGCAATGCCTCGCGTGCAATTTGCAAATGCCCGTTGTGGGGAGGGTTAAACGTTCCTCCAAATATACCCAAACGCATCAAAAAGTTACCACCGCCATTCAAAATCCCCAACTCGTATGGTATCACCGGGCTTTACACCGGCTCTTTCTATCGCCTTTAACCCTATTTTCTTTTCTATCATACCCCAGAGTTGACGGCGCACTTCTGCATTTCTGATTTCACTACCAGCTACTAACCTCTCCAAATTCGTGTCCAGGATAACCAGGGTGTCATCTTCACGTTTTATTATCGGTGTCTGCCTTGTTGGCTCTGGTCTCATTACTACTTGAGGAACTTTACTCACTACCGGTTCTGTTGCTGTAATTTTAACCAGCTGCCTGTCTACTTTATCAAGCAAGCCATCGACTCCTTCCCCAGTTAGTGCTGAAATAAATAATGGATTTATACCCTTTGTTGCAAACGCCCTGATTATTTCACTAACCTTGGATTCCGTTTCTGTTTTATCAATCTTGTTAATTACAATAATCTGATTTTTATATAGTAATTCGGCGTCGTACCTCTCAAGCTCCCGATTAATTATATTAAAATCATCCAACGGATTCTCAGAACTTCCATCAATTAAATGTATTAAAATTTTAGTGCGAACAACATGGCGCAAGAATTCATGTCCTAAACCCTTTCCTTCTGCTGCTCCTTCTATCAACCCTGGTATATCTGCCATTACAAACGTTGAATTATCTTTCACCACTGTACCCAATGAAGGTTCGAGTGTTGTAAAGGGATAATCTGCTACCCTCGGCTTTGCGGAAGACGATGCAGCCAGTAATGATGATTTCCCAGCGTTAGGAAGTCCTATAATACCAACATCAGCTATCAGTTTTAATTCCAGTTTTACGATTTTTTCCTGTTGTTGCTCCCCAATAGATGCCAACCTTGGTGCCTGATTGGTAGAGGAAGTAAAATGCGTATTTCCAATCCCGCCCTTACCCCCTTTTACTAAAACTAAGGACTCACCTTCTGTATCCATATCAGCAATCATAAAAGGATTATCCGGATCTGTTTCATCAGTTATTATCGTCCCCGGGGGTATTTTTAAAATCAAGTCTTTACCGGATTTACCGTGTTTCTTCTGACGTTGCCCAGGTTTTCCACTTTCCGCCACGTATGTATTTTTTAAGATGTATTTTTTTAATGTATCCTCGTTCCGTTCTGTTAATAATATTACGTCCCCTCCATCCCCTCCATCCCCTCCATCAGGCCCACCAAATGGTACAAATTTTTCCCGGCGAAAACTCGCAAGGCCATTTCCCCCTTTTCCACTTCTTACTAAAATTTTTGCTCTATCGAACACGTTATTATTATTCCTATCAAATTATTTTTCCTTGAGGTTTTTTGTTTCTTTAATATTATTATTAATAATAGCATATTGGGATTTAGTCGGTATGATTAGAATAAACAGTAAATTCACTCGTAATAAAAACCAGACTTATCGAAAATGGTAACAACTTATCGAATATTTAACCTTTATTATCGAAAAAGAAGTCGATTAAACGGGATAGTTATTGAATATAATTACATAGTTATCTTAAAGATATAAAAACACAGTAAAAACTTGTGGGCTAACTTAGAGATGAAAATTTGTTACAGATAACGTCAACCTGGCGTTTAAAAGGCGGGTTATTATCAATATCACGCGATATTTTATCGCACGCATAGCTGACAGTGGAAGCATTACGTCCACCAAGCAGTTCTCCAATCTGAATTAGCGGGTAATTATGATAACTTTTCAATAAATACATCGCCAATTGGCGTGCCAGCGCGGTATTTTTATCCCTGCGAGGACCAGTCAAATCATCTGGTTCGAGAGAAAAGGATGCCGCAACTTCGCGAATAATAGTATCTGCGGAGTTGCCGGGATCGGTGCTTGAGCCAATATCGGCAATGGCCCGTTGAGCAACCTCCGGTGTAATTTCTGTTTGTAGTAACCGGGAATAGGCAGTAATGCGGTTTAGCGAGCCTTCCAATTCTCGCACGTTACTTTTTATCTTATCGGCAACGAATTCAAGAACCTCTTCCTGGACTATTATATTTTCTCTCTTGGCTTTAGCTTTAAGTATCGCCAGGCGAGTTTCATAGTCTGGTGGCTTGATATCAACAGTAAGTCCCCATTCGAATCTGGAGCGAAGGCGGTCTTCGATCAAAGGCATATCTTTGGGAGGCCTGTCACTTGAGAGGATTATCTGACGGGATCCGTTATGTAACTCGTTAAAGGTGTGGAAAAAACTTTCTTCAGTTTGACTTTTCCCGCTGATAAACTGGATGTCATCCACCAAGAGTATATCTACGCTTCTGTATCGGTTACGGAACTCCTCACTATTGCCGGAACGAACAGAGCCCACAAAGTCGTTAGTGAATTGCTCTCCGCTGACATAAAGAGCTTGAAGGTTATTTTTCGCTGCCGTGTGGCCAATGGCGTGGAGGAGATGGGTTTTGCCAAGTCCTACACCACTGTACAGAAAAAGAGGGTTGTAAAGCTGGCCAGGCCCTTTCGCGACGCTTATAGCAGCAGCGTACGCAAGCTGGTTGCCGCTACCTATGACAAAGCCTTCAAAAGTATATCTGGGGTTAAAGCGGTGGTGGACGACTGTGTCGGGAGAAGCCGCATCATTATCAGATCTGTGTGTGTCAACACCTTGCCCAATCACTTGAAAATGAATCTTTACATTACATGAAGCAAGCCGCATAACGGTGCGTTCTATAAGAGAATATTGATTCGTTTCAAGGTATTCGGCAACAAATGAGCTGGGGGTGCCGATAGTGAAAACACCATCTTTAAACCCTGTCCCGGTAGTGCCTTTAAGCCAGGTATTAAAATTAGGGCGAGTCATTTGGAGTTCAAGTTCTCCGAGGGCCGCCTGCCAGATTTGTTGAGCTAAAGGCATTATTAAACCAAGTTCTCCTTTTTAAAAAAAGTGATTATTACCCGTCTGCCGGGATTATAGACTGCCATGAGTGCTATTAGATGGTTTTAAAGATAGAAACTGTAAAACCGTTGGCTATGTTATCAACATCCTGCTATCGGGAGCAAGGCCCTTTTGGCCAATTTCGCTCATTAAGGCCGTTCCAAAATCTCAAAGAAGCTCGATTTTACGCCCGATTTTGCGCTAATTGAGGCTTCTGTATCTGAAAGAAACTTTTAAGAAAAAATAAAGTTTCCTTATGTTTACCAGAATTCTATACTCTTATAAATGGTAGCATACAATACAATTATAGCATTTAAAAGTAATATCAAGCAGACCCAGGTTAAACTTTAAGATTGAGCGGTTAATGTGATATATTAAACTGGTGAAAGGCCAAACGGCCTTTAACGGCGGGAGGGATCGCATAGTGGTCTAGTGCGGGCGCCTGCTAAGCGCTTACATCGGGAAACCGGTGTCGAGGGTTCGAATCCCTCTCCCTCCGCCAGTTTATTCTCAGAGCACGTAGCCCCTGGACGTGCTTTCTTGACAGCCAGATGGATTAAAATTTTTGTCTGAGACTCCATGCAGGGGAACATATTATATATGCCAACATATTATGCCTGGACAATAGGTTGTCAGATGAACCACGTAGAAACCGATAGGCTGTCTGCTCTGCTGGAAAGCCATGGCTATAAACACACTACAATTGCCGAGCAGGCTGACCTTATTGTATTAAATACCTGTGTCGTGCGTGATAGTGCCCAGAATCGGGTAGAAAATAAACTGATGCGCCTCAAGCACCTTAAAACCGCACAGCCAGAAATTAAAATAGCCCTTACCGGGTGTTTTGTTACCGATGACCTGTTAGAAATGCGCCATCGATACCCATTTATCGATTATTTCTTCCAGGCGGGGAGTCAGCCAACTTTTGACGATCTCGCAGATGTAACAAAATATGTCCTTCCATATCCGGCGGCTATCAGCAGTGGGATAACCATTATTCAGGGGTGTGATAACTTTTGTAGTTATTGTGTTGTGCCTTATCGGCGCGGGCGCGAAAAAAGCCGACCGATAGTTGAAATTGTACAAGAAGCGCAGTGCTTGGTTGATGGTGGTGCGCGCGAGTTAGTTTTACTCGGGCAAAACGTTGATTCTTATGGCCACGATCTGGAAGGAAAACCTGACCTGGCTGATTTGCTTGTGCAGATAGATAAAATTGAGGGAGTAAAGCGCATTAGGTTTTTGACAAACCACCCCAAGGATATGAGCAGTAAGCTTATACGGACAATTGCCAGATTGGAAAAAGTATGCAAGCAATTGAATCTCCCGGTCCAGTCCGGAGATAATGATATATTACAGAGAATGAACCGAGGCTACACTCTCCAGCATTATTACAACCTGCTTTCTGAAATTCGCAGCGGTGTGGCTGATGTTGCTATTTCCACAGATATTATCGTAGGTTTTCCTGGTGAAGCAAATGAACAGTTTGAAAATACACTCAGGTTTCTGGAGAAAGCCAGATTTGACACAGTGCATGTTGCCATGTATTCGCCGCGGCCACAAACAAAGGCTTCGCGTGAATACGTTGATGATGTTTTACCTGAAGAGAAGGAGCGTCGCAGGAAACTGGTGGAGGAGATGCAAGCCAGCATTGCCACAGAAATAAACAGCACATTTATAGGCCAGACCGTTGAGGTGCTGGTTGAAGGGAGGAAAAGGGGAAAGTGGCATGGCAGGACCCAAAGCGATAAAATAGTATTTTTTGAGCATCCGGATAATTGGCTGGGCCACCTGGTGCTTGTCAGGGTAGAATATTCCAGCCCCTGGTTTTTAAGAGGCTCTCTGGTAAGTAAGTGTTAACCTTAAGGAGGTTTTATAATGGAACAAACTTTTCTGCTTATTGGTTTTATGGTCCTCATGTTTGGTATGTTTTATTTTCTTATCATCCGCCCTCAGCGCAAACGCCAGCAGGAACATCAGGCGCTTCTGGCAAGCCTTAGTATTGGTGACAAGGTGATCACAATCGGCGGCATTTATGGGAAAATAGAAAGCATGACAGAGGACAACGTTGTCCTGAAGCTGGAATCGGGTTCAACTGTTCGTATGTCTCGTTCTGCAGTTGCGTATCGCGAGGGAGAAGTAAAAGCGCCTTAGTATTGCCTGGAGGGGCCTAAAACGAAATACGATTACATCATAGTTGGAAGCGGTATAGCAGGGCTGTATTCCGCACTTTTAGCTTCACGCCATGGCAGTGTGTTACTCGTTACCAAAGGCAAGCTGGGCGATTGCAATTCGCGTCTGGCCCAGGGTGGCATTGCGGCGGCAATTGGCCAGGGCGATTCTCCCGAAATTCACATTAAAGATACACTTAAAGCCGGAGCTGGTCTTTGTGACCCTGTGGCAGTCAAGATACTGGCGGAAGAAGCGCCTGCACGTATCACTGATTTGGTTGGGATGGGGGTGAGATTTGATACGGTTGATGGGCAAATTGCCCTGACGCTTGAAGCTGCACATAGCCGCCCGCGTATTTTGCATGCTGGTGGCGATGCCACTGGCGCCCGTGTAGAGGAAGCGCTTGGAGGATTGATGTACAGTTCTCCTGTTCATCTGGAGGAGGGCGCGCAGGTTTGTGAGGTTGTAACCAGAAACGGTGCGGCTGAAGGTATCAAAGTTATCCTAGGGCAAACAGGAGAATCCACGATTTTCAGGGCGCGTAACGTCATTTTAGCCACTGGTGGCGCAGGCCAGCTTTATAGACTTACCACCAATCCCGGAGTTGCTACCGGAGACGGAGTTGCTCTGGCGTATCGGGCAGGAGCACGGGTAAAAGATATTGAGTTCTTCCAGTTCCACCCCACCGCTTTGTGCATGCCGGGGAGAGCGCCGTTTCTCATTTCAGAAGCAGTGAGAGGTGAGGGCGGGGTACTTCTGAATTGTTGGGGGGAACGCTTTATGCCACTTTATGCGCGGGAAGCAGAGCTGGCCCCGCGGGATGTGGTAGCGCGGTCCATTGTTGCAGAAATGACCAAAACAAGCACGGACAAGGTGTTTTTGGATATTCGCCATATGCCAGTGCAAAGAATAGCCACAAGATTCCCGCAAATATACCAATTTTGCCTTGATAATGGGCTTGATATTGCAAAAGAACTTATACCAGTTGCGCCAGCCGCTCATTATATGATTGGTGGTATTCAGGTCGATTATCATGGAGAGACGAACATCAAAAACCTGTTTGTTGCCGGAGAGGCTTCCTGTACTGGTGTGCATGGAGCAAACCGCTTGGCCTCTAATTCCTTAATGGAAGTGTTGGTATACAGCCGTCGGATTATTGATTACACCGTTAGTGGAAAAAACAAGGAAGAAAAAACACCTGCATTAAAGTTCGTTAAGTTATGCTTGCCTCCTCCATTTCACTGTCAAAGTCTGGGTAAGCCAACCCTTGAGAGCTTGCAGAACTTGATGTGGTATAAAGCAGGCATTCTGAGAAGTGAAAAAGGCCTTGCAGAAGCCAAGAATATACTGTCTGGCTGGCAAGCTTCTTTGGATGAGCCAGAAAATCAACAAGACCTTGAGATGAGCAATCTTGTGCTTGTGGCGCGGCTATTGGTTGAAGCAGCTTTTGCCCGCAAAGAAAGCCGGGGAGCTCATTATATTGAAGAGTATCCAAACAAGAGCGATGAATGGCAACATCATATCGTGTTTGAAAAGGATCAAGAAAGCGATGAATGAGTTAAATAGTGGCGAAATCAGGCAGTTTCTTGAGCGTGCCCTGGAGGAAGATAGAGCCTGCGAAGATATTACAGTAAAACTGACAGTCCCGGATAATTTGCTGGCAAAGGCCTTCATTGAAGCACGCCAGGATGGGGTAGTTGCAGGGATTGATATCTGCCGGCAAGTATTTGTACTGGCTGATGAAAAGCTTGAGGTCGCCATTGATTGCCACGATGGCGCTCATGTTAAGTCGGGGGATGTGGTGGCTCGCATCTTTGGCAGCGCACAAGGAATATTACGTGCAGAGCGCACTGCTCTTAATATATTGGGCTGGATGAGCGGCATTGCAACGCTGACGGCGCAGTTTACCAAGCGAGTGGAGGGCACGAGAGCCATTATATGCGATACTCGTAAAACAACACCAACACTGAGATTGCTTTCAAAATACGCTGTCAGAACCGGCGGCGGCCAGAATCATCGCATGAATCTGGCTGATGGCGTTTTGATAAAAGACAACCACATTAATATTCTCAGGTCTTCTGGTAAAAGCCTCGAAGAAATTGTATTCATTGCCAGGGAAAAAGCCCCGAAAGGTGTTGAGATAGAAGTTGAAGTGACAAGTTATGAAGAAGCTCTGGAAGTTGTCCGGAGCAAGCCTGATATTATACTGCTGGACAACATGTCTCTGGCTGAGATGAAAAAAACCGTCAGGCAGATTGGCGCGCAGGTCAAACTGGAGGCATCAGGTGGAATAACCCTTGAAAACGTAGCTGAGATAGCGGCAACAGGCGTAGATTATATTTCTATCGGGGCGTTGACTCATTCTGCCAAAAACATGGATTTTAGCCTGGAAATAAGCGGGTAAATTAACACTCAAACCTTAAGCCTTCAACAGCGGGAATTATTTCTGCCCCTAATTTTTCGGCTACCTCGGATAATTCAGTTTTAATTTCTTCTTCAAGCGGCTCGTACATGTGGACACATATTACACGCGGTATATAGCCGGCAATATTTTTAAACTCAACAAGCTCTCTTTTTAAAAAATCTGGACAAAGATGTTTTTTAGCCCAGTCAGGACCCCCAAACTGATTTGATGAAGTCACTTCCACAATCAATGTGCCTGGAGCAAGCGGTGCAACGCTGGTGGCAAAACCCAAGCCGGTATCTCCAGTGTAAAAAACAGATTTATTCTTCTGGTTCTTTATTAAATACCCAACCGCTGGAACCGAATGTGGCATGCTAACCGGCAAAACCCGGTAAGAACCGAGACTGAACTCTTCACCCGGAATTATCGGCACAAAACGGAGAGCAGGATTATCTTCCGGCCATTCGTAAAATCGTGAGTATAGGACGCCATTAATGATAGAATCTTTGAGCAGGGTAAGAGTTTCAGGAAGCGCGTAAAGATTAACGCTTTTTCCACTGATACGTAGATTCATTCCGAGTATAGGCACGTCTCGAATGTGATCGTAGTGCTGGTGGGTTAACAGGACGGCTTCCAGCTTGAGTTGTTCGTCCATGCTCAGGCTTGAAGTAAGCGCTCCGGCATCAAGGGCTATAATCCCATCAACCAATACCCCGCTCATCCGGGAAGTTTTGGTTTCGGTATTATGAGCGCCCAGTATTCTTATTTCCATTACTTCTCACTTTTTAACGCAAAGGGGTTGTAGTTTATCTCTTCGTCGTATGCGTCAATTTTCTCTTGTCGTTTTAGGTGGCTCACGGCTGCATAGGTAAGCGGTGTGGCTACTGCTTCAATCAATGTTTTTGCCAGCCAGTGGTAAATAATCATCAACCATGCGAAGTCCGGAGTGCCGAAGTAGGCAATAAATACAAACAAGGCAGAATCCAAACCTTGCCCCACTATGGTTGAGCTAATGGTCCGCAACCAAAGCCAGCGCCCGCTGGTAAGAACCTTCATGCGGGAAAGAATAAAAGAGTTTACAAATTCTCCAACGATTCCACCGGTAAACGATGCCAGCACTATTCGCGGAACAATCCCCAGTATGGCTTCATAAGCTTGCTGGCCTTCCCAAAAGCTGGCGCCAGGTATTATTTGAGCAAACCATACAAATGCTACGAACAGCAGGTTGCAGGCATATGCCAGCCATATCATCTGGCGCGCCCGGTGATAACCATACACTTCGGTTATGATATCACCGAATATATAACTTAATGGGAAGATTATTATTGCCGCCGGCAGTACCAATGGGCCAATTGAAATAATTTTTACAGCAATTACATTAGCAGTGATTATACAGGTAATAAAAACAGCAGCAATAACTAAAAAACGATGCGATATTTTCATTTTTTTGTTTATAACCAACCGATTGTTATAGCCAGCGCTTGTGACGGAAAAACAGTATCATCAATATAGTCAATACAGTGCTGGCAAATACTATTGTAACCCATGCTAATGGGCTGCCGCCTGGGTCTGCCCCGCCTGGCAGTGGTACGTTCATTCCGTAGAAGCCAACAATCACTTCAAGTACCGCGCTTATTACGGTGAGGATGGTCAGCACTCTAAGGATCTCGTTAATCCGGTTTGAACTTAAAGAATTATAGGTATCAGAAAGACTTTCAACTATATCCTTGTATTCACACAAGCCGTCCCAGATTTTATCCATATGGTCCGTCATATCCCCAAAATAAATCGCAAGGTCTGATTTTATAAAGCGGCGGGTTTTATTTTCCAAACTGTGAAGGACTGACCTCATCGGCCAAATTATACGATGGAAGGCAATAACATCTCTGCGCAGGCGGGAAATCTCTTGAAGCAGACCCCGGTCCCTGGAAGAAAACATCTCGCCCTCAATGTCTTCTATGTTACTGCTTATTTTATCCAATATGGGCAAGCAGTAATCTACAAGACGGTCGAGTATACGATACAGCAGATAGCCTGAACCTCTGGTCATATATTCCTGGCGGGCGTCTTCTTCCAGTTGGCACTCGCGGAAAAGTTTTGTTAAAGGTTTCAGGTCTCCCTGGTGCAGTGTAATAAGGTAATCTTCTCCAATGAAAACAGAAATCTGGCTGGCGGTTAAGAATCGTTCCTCTTTGCGGTAGCGAGGAAAGCGAAATACCATAAATAAATACTCTTTGTACTCATCTATCTTTGGCTGTTGTATGCGGCTTACGGTATCGTCCAGATCGAGTGCGTGGAAAGGGAAGCGCTCCTTAAGATAGTCGATAGAGTCACTTGATGGAGGGCTGATATCAATCCAGCTGAATCCGTTCCAGTCAAGGGTTTCTATCCTTGACTTCTCTTCGGTGTTTTTTACAACTGGTTTGTTGGCCACAAGCCCTCTCGTTTACTGATTACATTTTTGTACGCTTGCCTGATTATGGCACGTTAAATAATATACACCAGCGGGCTTAATATTGCCAAGAGCCTTGAATTTGACAACAACTTACTACCAATATAAAATTGCAATGCTTTGTGGCAGCGTAGCTCAGTGGTAGAGCAGGGGACTCATAAGCCCTTGGTCACTGGTTCAAATCCAGTCGCTGCCACTTTTTTATTTTGGTTATTTAATACTCGGTTGGTGCGGCGCGTATTTCTGGCAAATCATGTTATAATATTTTTCCAGTCTGTCCATTTTTACTTCCTTTTCGCATAATTCTTAGTTCAAATCCAGCCGCTGTCACCTTTTCTTTTTATTAATAGATGTGTTAGCATAGTGGAAATAATTCATTATTGTTTTATAGGGAGGTAAGAAATGGCCCTTATTCGCTGCAATGAGCACAAACCCAGTCCAAGTGCAACTAAATACGAATATATATCTACCGCAAAAAAGCCTATCGGATATCCGAATACGGCTGTTGTTTGTGGCAAGAAAGGCTGCCTTGATCCTGGATTGGTTTGGTTGGACGAACGGGAAACAATTGCCTACGAAGCTGGAGAACGTATATTTTCTACACGATCGGGATACTTGCCAGGGATCGATGCGAACGCTGGCGCAAAAGTCAAGGTAGATAAATAAAGCGTTAGTTGATCCGGCAATCAATAGGTGGCTGCGCCAAAAAATGCTCTCGCCTCAGCGGTTGGCGCTCATTCCATGATTTAAAACTAATGACTACTGTTAAGAGCATTACTCAGCGCTTTTTAATTCTTCAAGCACCTTTTTTGCTAGAGGAACATAACCCTTTACAGCCTCGAAATTATCTTTTTCCCAATCATGGTTCGGGTATTCATAATGAATGATTTGTCGCAAAAAGTCTTTTGACTTTTGTCCCAAGTTCTAATTTGCATTGTAGCCACGTCAGTGACATTTTGTCTCTGAAAATTCCTATCAGATCAGTCAAAAAACTATTGACAACACCTCATATCATACGATAGATTTACCTATAACAAGCAGGCCTTTGTCGCAGTGAAGAAGGAGGTGGCTGATGTTTCGGAGTAAATATTTTTGGATTGCGCTTCTTATCGGAGCGCTCTTCTTTATAATTATAATT
>CAYNLZ010000022.1:5460-11891 GCA_964398255.1 uncultured Dehalococcoidaceae bacterium | reverse complement strand
CAGGTTCGAATCCTGTTCCCTCCACCATTTTTTAACTGGACACGAAACAATATGCGCGTGTATAATAAGCGGGTTGCCCACATAGCTCAGTTGGTAGAGCACGTTCTTGGTAAGAACGGGGTCATCAGTTCGAATCTGATTGTGGGCTTTTTAGCGTAAAATATAAAATATTTAAGGTATGAAAGGAATAAAGGGGGCTTAAATGGCAAAACAAAAGTTCGATAGGACTAAACCACACTGTAATATTGGTACTATCGGTCACGTAGACCACGGCAAGACAACATTAACTTCAGCTATCACTATGGTGCTGGCCAAGCATCTGGGCGGAACGAATATTTATCGGGATTTCGCCACTATTGACAATGCACCTGAAGAAAAAGCCAGAGGCGTTACGATCGCTATTTCTCACATTGAGTATGAGACTGAAACACGTCACTATGCTCATATTGATTGCCCAGGTCACGCTGACTTCGTTAAGAACATGATTACAGGCGCGGCTCAGATGGATGGTGCTATTCTGGTAGTAAGTGCTCCCGATGGCCCTATGCCTCAGACAAGAGAGCACGTCTTGCTTGCTCGTCAGGTTGAGGTACCTGCAATCGTGGTAGCTCTGAACAAGAGCGATCTTATGGATGACGAAGAGTTGCTTGAACTGGTAGAGATGGAAGTAAGAGAGCTTCTTGATAAGTACAATTACTCAGGCGATGATTTACCCGTAGTTCGTGTCAGTGCACTGAAGGCTCTTGAATGTGGTTGTGGCAGTCGTGACTGTCAATGGTGTGGCTCTATTATTAAGTTGATGGATGCAGTTGATTCATACATCCAGATACCTCCTCGGCCTACCGAACAGCCATTCCTGCTTTCAGTTGAAGACGTTTTCTCTATCAAAGGCCGTGGAACAGTAGCTACTGGTCGTGTAGAAAGAGGGATAGTGAAGGTTGGTGATGAGGTTGAGTTGGTTGGTTTGCACCATGAACCACGCAAGGTGGTTGTCACAGGCGTTGAAATGTTCCATAAATTGCTTGATCGAGCTGAACCTGGTGATGCAGTCGGCATTCTCCTCCGTGGCATTGACCGCGAAGAGATTGAGCGCGGCCAAGTCCTTGCGGCACCCGGTACAATCAAACCCAGTTCTTATGCCAATGCCGAGGTTTATGTCCTGAGCAAGGAAGAGGGTGGTCGTCACACTCCATTCTTCAATGGTTACAAACCCCAGTTCTATATCCGAACAACTGATGTAACGGGCGAAATCGAGCTGGAAAAAGGTGTAGAAATGGTTATGCCCGGGGATAACACAAAGATGAAAATCAAGTTGATATACCCGGTAGCGATGGAGAAAGGGTTGCGGTTCGCTATACGTGAAGGCGGGCGCACTGTAGGTGCAGGCTCAATCACCGACATAATAGAATAATATGGCAAAAAAAGGCGAAGCAAGAACAGTAATCACTCTTGCCTGTAATGAGTGCAAAGAGCGCAATTATACTACGGAAAAAAACAAGCGCAATGATACTCAACGGCTCGAGTTAAATAAGTTTTGTCCGCGGTGCCGGGTAGCCAGAATGCATCGCGAGGTAAAGTAACCCCGTTTGGGGACATGTTATGGCGAATAATCCCGCAGAGAAGAAGCCTGTAAGGTTTCGCAAAATCCGCGAAATAATTGGTGAACTCAAGAAAGTTACCTGGCTATCCCGGAATGAGACAATATATCTCACCGGGATGGTCTTGGTGGTTGCGCTTGTTAGTGCCGTTGTTCTTGGTCTGATAGATTGGGGCTTTAGTACGTTAATTAGCAAAGTGTTTCTTGGTGGATAATATGGCAGGAACAACAGAGCAAAAAGTAACAAACGACGAAATGAAATGGTATGTAGTCCATACCTATTCCGGCTACGAAGAAAGGGTGATGAAAAACCTCGAACAGCGTCGAAAAAGTATGGATCTTGATGGGGATATAGAAGAAGTTCTCATCCCCAAAGAGGAAGAAGTAGAAATCAGGAATGGGCAACGAATCACGGTAGACAAGAAGATTCTGCCTGGTTATATTTTGGTCCGCATGCGGCTTAATGATTTAAGCTGGACGATTGTGCGTAATACGCCGGCGGTGACCGGTTTTGTATCCAGCGGAAACAAGCCAACACCACTTGCGGAATCAGAAGTAGGATGGATAAAACGGCAGGTTGAAGCTGATATACCGAAAGTAAAAATAGGTCTTCGGCAGGGGCAAAGTGTACGGGTGGTGGATGGACCATTTATAGATTTCATTGGTACGGTTGATGAGGTAGATTCTGAAAAGGGCAAAATCAAGGTTTTGCTATCGCTTTTTGGACGCGAAACTCCTGTACAACTAGATCTGTTACAAGTGGAAAAGCTTTAAATTAGGTTGAGGTAAATCAATTGGCTAAAAAGGTAAAAGCAAAAATTAAATTACAGATAGAAGCTGGAAAGGCCAATCCGGCACCCCCTGTTGGTCCCGCATTGGGCCAGCATGGGATTAACATCATGGGATTTTGCAAGGAATATAATGAAAAAACTGCAAAATATGCCGGCTCGGTAATACCAGTCGAGATAACTGTTTATATTGATAGAACATATAGTTTTATCACAAAAACACCTCCCGCTTCAGATTTGCTTAAAAAGGCAGCAGGAATACAAAAAGGCGCTGGATCACCTGGCAGGGACGATGCGGTTTCAATTTCGCGTGAAAAAATTAGGGAAATTGCCAATACCAAGCTTCCAGACCTGAATGCCTACGACGTTGAGGGAGCTGAGCGCATTATAGCTGGCACTGCCCGTAATATGGGTATCAAGGTGGAAGATTAAAACATGACATATCACAGTAAAAGATATCAGGAAGCTCTTCAGGCAGTTGATCGCACAGAAGACTATGCAGTTGAAGGTGCGATTGCACTCTTAAAAGAATTTCCTAAAACTAAATTTGACGAAACTGTAGAACTTCATCTCAGAATGGGTCTTGACCCACGCAACAGCGCACAGCAAGTACGGGGTGTGGCTTTGCTGCCGCACGGTTTAGGTAAAACCGTTCGTGTGCTGGTGTTTGCACAGGGAGAAGCTGAAAAAATAGCCCAAACAGCTGGCGCCGATTATGTTGGTGGGGAAGAATACGCCAAGAAAATAGAAGGTGGCTGGCTTGATTTTGATACAGCCATTGCCATACCAGAAATGATGGGAATGGTTGGAAAACTTGGTAAAATTCTTGGGAGGAGGGGCCTGATGCCTAATCCCAAGGCTGGGACGGTTGTTCCGGCTGAAGACCTCCCTAGAGTTATTGATGATGCGCGAAAAGGGCGGGTTGAATTCAAGCTTGATCGTACCGCAATTATTCATGTTCCTGTTGGTAAGGTTAGCTTCGAATCTGAACGGCTTAAGGACAATCTCTATAGCATTATAGATGCTATATTGAAGGCCCGCCCCGCGGCTGTTAAAGGGCAATATATAAGAAGTGCTTATTTAACAACCACTATGGGACCTGGTATCAAGTTGGATCTTAAAGAGGTTATGGCTATTACGGTAAGTTAAAAACATAATAGAATAAAAATTGCTTTCCCAAGACAGCGGGTGCCTGATAAGGCTTAATTTATACCTGCCCAGGAAGGCCTTAAAGAGTAACCTCTTGTGAGGCATTGTCCCTGTGGAAAGCACAGGGATTTTTTATTTGGATGAAAAGGAGGGACTAATGCAAAGAAAAGCCAAAGTGCGAAAACACAAAGTAAAAGTAGTTAAAGAAGTTGGCGAATCTATTAGGGATAGTCAAATAGTGGTGTTAACCAATTATTCCGGCATGACTACTGCAGATATTACAACACTTCGACGCAAGTTGAAGGCCAGCGGAGTTGAGTACCGCGTGGTAAAGAATACGCTTGCACGTTTTGCCGTTGATGAATCAGGTAAAGAAATTGATCGAAACGTCTTTACCGGCCCTGTAGCCGCTGCTTTTGGCTACGACGACCCTGTGATAGCGGCAAAACTGGTTGTAGATTTTGCAAAAAATAAAGATATTCCGATCTCTATCATTGGCGGTATCATGGGCGATTCTATCCTCAGCGTCGATGAAGTTAAAAATCTGGCGCAATTACCCCCGCGTGAAATATTGTTGGCCAGGGTGGTTGGTGGTATCCAGTGGCCACTTACCGGTCTTGTCAGCTGTCTGTCTGGACCTATACGAGGTCTGGCTTATGTATTAAATGCAAGAATAAATCAACTTGAGGAGGCTTAAATGTCTGACAAAAAAACAGAAGTAATGGAAATCATTAAGGGCATGACCGTTGTGGAGCTTGCCGACCTGGTGAAAGAACTGGAAACAGAGTTTGGCGTTAGTGCCGCTGCGCCAGTTGTCGCGGCTGCTGCTCCTGCTGCTGCTGGAGAAGAAGCTCCGGCAGAAGAGGAAAAAATGGAATTTGACGTTATCCTTAAAGCCATTGGCGATAATAAAATTAACGTCATTAGAGCAGTGCGTGAAATCACCAGTCTTGGCTTGAAGGAATCAAAGGACCTGGTTGAAGGTGCGCCGAAACCTGTAAAAGAGGGAATCAATAAAGAAGAAGCACAGGCAGCCAAAGCCAAGCTTGAAGCAGCTGGCGCAACTGTTGAAGTAAAATAACTGTTGATTTAATTACTGGCAAAAATTATATTAAACAGTACCTGCCGGCCTGAAAAAAGGTGGTGAGCTATGGATGCATCGGCGATAGTGTTGGTTCTTGGAGTTGTTTTTGCTCTTCTCGGAGGGCTTCTGGTGTTTTGCGGTTACCGGGAGGAAAAAAAATTCGTCGATGATATTGCCCAGCGCCCTGATGCCAGAAAATTCTTAAACCAGTTTCCTCCGGCGTTTGAAGCTGGTGGCTTGAAGGTTGGTGGTTTTATAGCACTTGCTGTCAGTGGTGTGCTTTTTATAATGGGATTACTCCTGTTGTTCGTGCTATAAGAAACTGAACAGTGATGGATATTTGGGAGCCTGATTAAGGCTCCCAAATTAAGTTTGATCAAGAAAACTTGCCTCGCAGTCATCCTTTCTGTTTCTGCGAGTAGCCCTAGCATTGATTATTTTATAAACACATTCTAATCACAAATTATTTGAAGGGAAAAGGTATTTCTAAACTGATTCTTTCTCCAAATAAAGCGAGGTGAAGATAGGCGGCAACTCTACGTGTAATCTTCAACCAACCCACCTGTGAAATTGACATACTCACGCCTGAATGGTTACCATTTATGTGACTTGTTATGCACGCCAAAGTATTTAGTTGCGCTTTGATAGGTCTTGAAGGCGCTATAGTAGAAGTTGAAGCAGATATCTCTCCTGGCCTACCGTCTTTTACGGTAGTAGGCCTGCCGGATGCCGCTGTACAAGAAGCTCGTGAAAGAGTAAGGGCCGCTATTCGTAATTCCGGTTTCTTTTTTCCTTCGCGGCGCATCACGGTTAATCTTGCACCTGCTGACCTTAAAAAAGTTGGCCCTTCTTATGATTTACCCATAGCTGTTGCTATTTTGTTAGGTTCAGGGCAATGCAAAGGGGATGTTTCAGACAAACTTCTGCTTGGAGAACTCTCGTTAGATGGGAGCTTGCGCCATACCAATGGAATCCTGCCAATGGTCGCTCTTGCCAAAGAAAAGAAAATGTCTGCTGTGATAGTACCGGAAGCTGATGCAGCGGAAGCCGCACTGGTAGATGGTATCGATATAGCCTGTTTTAAAAGCCTGCGTCAGCTTTCTGATGCTATTTCTTCTCCGGAGCCATTTACTTATTACCAGGCGAATCATGATGACTACATCCCTGCCGAGTCGCCAGGTTCAATGGATATGTCCACCATCAAAGGCCAGGAGCATGTCAAGAGGGCACTTGAAGTAGCCGCCGCTGGTGCGCATAATATTGTTATTTCTGGTCCACCTGGAAGTGGCAAAACAATGCTTGCTCGGGCATTATCTTCCATTTTACCCCCGATGACACAGAGTGAAGCCATTGAAGTCACCAAGATTTATTCAATCAGCGGGTTGCTCCCTTCTGATACTCCATTGATATTGAGCCGTCCGTTCCGGGCGCCGCATTATACTATCTCCAGTGCCGGCATGGTCGGTGGAGGATCGTGGCCAAAACCGGGGGAGATCAGTTTGAGTCACCGCGGTGTATTGTTTTTAGATGAACTACCTGAATTTGGTTCGTATAAACTGGAAATGCTAAGACAACCGCTCGAGGATCGCACTGTGACTATCAGTCGTGTGAAAGGTAGCGTGTCGTTCCCTGCAAATTTTATGCTCGTTGGAGCCATGAACCCTTGTCCGTGTGGTTATTATAATGACCCTGTAAAATCATGCACATGCACTCCTTATGCCATTGCCAGGTACCAACAAAAAATGAGCGGTCCGTTTAATGACCGAATTGATATTTTTGTAAATGCTCCATGTGTTGATTACGAGAAGCTCAC
>CAYNLZ010000022.1:0-5360 GCA_964398255.1 uncultured Dehalococcoidaceae bacterium | reverse complement strand
ATTAAATCGCCGGGGCAGACAAAAAACGCTTATAGCTCTGATATGTTATTATATGATTGGCTTCTTACAAGAGCTGATTATTCGGGCCAGGGTTTCTGGTGGTGTTTTTGGTAGCACTGATCATGACGGAATAAGGCGTTTTGCTATGCAGTAAGGGAAGGGTTAGCAATCGTTACAGCTTGCTATTTTAGCCATATCTGTGATATATTGATGCTACAAGAGAATACTTCATTCAAGTGGGTCGCCAAAAACCCACTTTTTTGTTGTCAGGGAGTTTTTAATCTGGAGGAAGGATAGAACAGTATGAAGAGTGACTTCATGCTCGCTATTACCCAGCTATCAGCGGAAAAGAATCTTTCAAAAGAGGTTGTACTTGGTGCAGTAGAATCTGCGCTCGTATCCGCTTATCGTAAGAACAATTTCGTTTTCAACCAGAATATTGCTGTTAAAATCAACCCTTCTTCCGGAGAAGTTGCTGTCTGGGCACAAAAAAAGGTAGTTGATGAGGTTGCTGATCCGCGTCAGGAAATTACTCTTGCAGACGCGAGGCGGCTTAACAAAGATGTTGCCCTTGATGACGAAATAATGGTTGAATCCACCCCCAGCAATGCTGGTCGGATCGCGGCTCAAACCGCCAAGCAGGTCATTTTACAGCGCCTTCATGACGCTGAACATAGCGCAATTTATGCTGAATATGCAGATAAAGTCGGTGATATCCTAACCGGAACGGTAAGGAAGATTGATTCACATAACACATACGTGGATCTGGGTAGGGCTGAAGCAGTGCTTTCTTCCCAGGAACAGCCGTCTAATGAGCGTTACCGGATTGGTCAACGTTTAAAAATTTATCTTGTTGAAGTTGCTGAATCAGCACGGGGGCCTCAGTTGGTAGCTTCACGTTCGCATCCTGGCCTGTTAAGAAGGCTTTTTGAATTGGAAGTCCCTGAAATTCTTGCAGGTACGGTAGAAATTAAAGAAGTGGCAAGAGAAGCGGGTTATCGTAGCAAAATCGCTGTTGCCGCACGTCAGCAAGGGGTAGATCCGGTTGGTTGTTGTGTGGGCTTACGTGGCATACGGATTCAAAACATTGTAAATGAGCTGAACGGTGAAAAAATAGACGTAGTTGCATGGAGCCCCGATCCAGCTGTATTTATTACAAATGCATTGAGCCCTGCTCAAGTTGTTGAGGTAAGAGTTAACCGGAATGAGAAATCTACCGAGGTAATTATTCCGGACAGGCATTTATCTTTGGCAATTGGTAAAGATGGTTCGAATGTGCGGTTGGCAGTCAGGCTCACTGGTTACCGTATCGATATAAAGAGTCTTTCTGACGCTGAAGCTGAAAGAGCTGAATACGAAATCAAGCGCGCTGAACAGGAAGCTGAAGAAGCTTTGATAGCCGCTCAGCAGGCACTTGAAGCAATTGAAGAAGAGCCTGCTGTCGAAGAAGAGTTACTGATCGCAGAAGATGCAGAGATCATAATTCTGGAAGAAGAAGAGTTGGAAGTGGTATCCCAGGAAAAGATCGGTGGTGGCAGTCTCAGGTTTGCGGAAGATGTTCTAATTCCACCTCCAGCCAAACCGGAACCGAAGAGAAAAAGAAAAAAAGCCTCAAAGAAAGAAAAGGCTGAAGATGGAATCCGTCTGAAAAGACAAAAACGGGATATGTTGTATTTAGACGATGAGGATGAGTATTTCTAAACATGTTCCTCAGCGTTCATGTGTTGCTTGCCGGAGAGTTGCTCCCAAGCAGGAGTTGGTAAGAATTGTTGCCAGCTCTGAAGGGGTAGTGGTGGACGAAACCGGAAAGAAAAAGGGCCGCGGGGCTTATATATGCCCGTCGCTGGAATGTTGGGATTTGGCTTTGAAAAAAGACAAGCTCAGCCATTCCTTGCGTCGGAGTGTTACGGCTGAAGAGAAAGCTGGCATTAGTGAGTATTTGAAAGAGCTGGAGAGGAGTATTTGAATTGGCACTAGCTAAAGATACAGAGAATGAAAAACAACAGAAGCAAAGCGCTATACTTGAACTTCCTCGAGCATTAAGTGTGCGTCAACTGTCAGAACTGTTGGGGCTTACTCCGATAGATGTCATCAAGGAACTTATGCGTCGGGGTATAATGGCCAACATTAACCAGGTAATAGATTACGATACAGCCTCGGCAGTAAGCACAGAGCTGGGTTTTGAAACCAGGCCACAGCCAATAGCCGCCCAGGCTGCCAGTGTTATAGGCGAAATTAAACGCCAACAAAAAGCTATTGGGGAGCCAGGTAATTTAAGACCCAGGCCGCCGGTGGTTACGATCATGGGCCATGTTGACCACGGCAAGACGCGTTTGCTGGACTCAATACGTAAAGCTAACGTGGCTGAAAAAGAAGCCGGGGGTATAACTCAGCATATTGGCGCTTATCAGGTCAAAGTTGGTGAGCAAAAAATTACATTCCTGGACACCCCTGGCCATGAAGCCTTTACGGCTATGAGGGCGCGGGGAGCCAGGGTAACTGATATAACTGTTCTGGTGGTAGCCGCAGATGATGGTGTAATGCCACAAACTGTCGAAGCTATTGATCATGCCCGTGCGGCAGGGGTTCCCATTATTGTTGCGGTTAACAAAATAGATAAACCAGCCGCCAATCCTGATCATGTTAAGAAGCAGTTATCTGAAGCAGGTTTGCTTTGTGAAGAGTGGGGTGGTGATACAATTTGTGTTCATACTTCGGGGACGACCGGGGAAGGCATCCCAGACCTATTAGAAAATATTCTGTTGGTAGCAGAAATGGAAGAATTGAGGGCGGATGCCGATCTTCTTGCCCGTGGCGTAGTTGTCGAGGCGCGGCTTGACAAGAATCGAGGCCCTTTGGCTACCGTATTGGTACACGATGGGGCGCTAAGACTTGAAGATAATATAGCCGTTGGTTCTACCTGGGGTAGAGTGAGGGCGATGTTTGACAGTGCGGGCAGACGGATGCGTCGGGCTAACCCCTCAACTCCAGTCGCCGTGCTTGGTTTACACGATATCCCGGAAGTCGGTGATCCGGTAGTGGCTTTCAACTCTGAGCAGGAAGCACGAGCTTTTGTTCAACGAAAAACAGACGAGAGGGCAGCTCAAGCGGTCAATTTGTCAAGCGTTCTCGAGCAGATAGAAGAGGGCGAAATCAAAGAAATGGCCGTCGTGCTGAAGGTTGATGTTCAGGGCAGTCTGGAGCCGGTGCGCGACTCTCTTGAAAAATTAAGCACTGACAAGGTCCATGTAACTATTATACGAGCCGGAACCGGCAACGTAACTGAAAGCGATGTTATGCTTGCAGTTGCAAGTAAGGGGCTTATCATTGCCTTTAATACCGGCGTTGAAGCGGGTGCGCAAAAACTTGCTGATTCTGAAAATATAGATATTCGTCCTTATCGCATTATTTATGAACTTATCGAGGACGTAGAAAAAGCCCTCAAGGGGTTGCTGGCACCAAAAATTGTTGAAGTTATTGAAAGTATATGTGAAGTGCGTGCCGTATTCCCGAGTGGTAAAAAAGGTAAGGTTGCCGGAGTATATGTTACAGAGGGCACAGTTACAAGAGATGCGATGGCCAGAGTAAAACGGGGTGGTAAAATTATTGCGCAAACTAACATTGCTGGCCTTAAGCGTTTCAAAGATGATGTTCGAAGTGTTCCTTCCGGGTATGAATGCGGTGTAGATTTAAAAGACTTCGATGCTTTCCAGGAAGGTGATATCATCGAGGTATTCCGCAAGCAGAAAGCCAAGCAGGCCTAATCATGTCTCGACGAATTGAGCGGATAAACAGCCTTATTCGCCAGGAAATATCTGACTTATTGCAAAGTGAATTGAAAGACCCCAGGCTTGATTGCTTTATGTCTATACTAAGAGTTGATACGGCTCCTGACTTGAGCACTGCCAAAGTTTATATCAGCTTTCTTGGATCTGAAGAAAGTAAAAAGAAAGCAATGACAGGCCTGGATTCGGCTTCAAGGTTTATCCGAAACGAGTTGATGAAACGCATCAGAATTCGCACCATCCCTGATATTGTTTTTCTTGAAGATCGCTCCATCGCCAAGGGCGCCGAGATACTTGAACTCATCAATAAAATTGAAAATGAGGAATCATCTTAGCTGGTGGACGGCATTCTTAATCTTGATAAACCCGCCGGTCTGACTTCCTTCCAGGCAATTTCAAAGATTCGGCGCATGGCCGGAAAAGTGCGTGTGGGACACGCTGGGACGCTCGACCCTTTTGCTACTGGTATTTTGCCAGTATTGCTGGGTAAAGCAACGCGGGTTGCTGAATACTTTCTGGATCATGCTAAGACTTATCGGGCGCAAATTACCCTTGGGTCCGAGACAGATACCCTTGATGTTACAGGTAATATTGTCAAAACAGCCGATACCGATCATATAACTTTTGAAAGCGTTCAGTCGATATTACCATTATTTACCGGTGATATTCAGCAAATACCTCCTGCTTATAGCGCTATCAAACAAGGGGGGAGACGTCTGTATCAAATGGCAAGAGAAGGCCTCAACCCCGAACCTGAAAGCCGCCTGGTAACCATTCATGAAATACGCATTATTTCTTTTCAGCCTCCGATGCTTGTTATTGATGTTACCTGCGGCCGGGGAACTTATATACGCTCGTTGGCGCGCGACATTGGGCTGGCTTTGAACAGCCGGGGGCATGTCAGTCAGTTGGAACGTACCCGATACGGCCTCTTGGATATTAGCGATTCTCTTAGTCTGGATGAATTGGAGAGCTTGGGGACGGAGGATGCTGTTAAAAATAACCTTCTCCCAATGAGCATAGCTTTGACTCACTTGCCAGTAATTGAGCTTACCCTGGATGAGGTTTCGGCAGTTGTTCATGGTGGGAGTATATATCGGCAAGATACTTCTCCTGAAAGCAACACCTGGCGAGCATATGATAAAAACGGGAATTTGGTCGCCCTGCTGGTTTCAGACCATAATAATAAACAGTATAAACCACGGAAGGTATTTCATATTGTATCTTAATCTTGACAAGCGAGCTCTAAATAGCTATATTTCATGGGCTGGCTAGTGCAAGTAATCAAACTTTACATAAAAAAGAGAGGGGATCAACGTGGGCAACATTAATGTCGCCATTATCGGTGTAGGCAACTGTGCATCATCACTGGTGCAGGGGGTTCATTTTTACAAGAAGGCCAAGGATCATGAATTTGTGCCCGGGCTTATGCATGTCAATTTGGGTGGGTATCATATCAGTGATATCAATTTCGTAGCTGCTTTTGATGTAGACAAAAATAAGGTCGGCAAGGATCTCAGCAAGGCTATTTTGGTCCCACCTAATAATACCTACAAGTTTTGCGAAGTCCCTCAA
>CAYNLZ010000021.1:0-12113 GCA_964398255.1 uncultured Dehalococcoidaceae bacterium | reverse complement strand
AGTACTTTTGCCGGGGTTCCGGTCAAGTAAAGACCAGGAGAAAGATATGAATACGCAGACAATAACCTGGACAACTTTACCTAACGGTATAGTGAGTTTGCCTGATCAATCGGCATTGGCTCTTTCCGTGTTTGTTGCACCAAGGCTCAAGTCGAGCGATAAAAACGCAACGCTTGCCGACTTTGTTGATTCTTTAGACTGGCCGGAAACGCTTTTTCCCGCGGCTGACCGCCGGCCGGCTATATTTCATGTTTATTTTAGCTCTGGTATGACCTACTCTGCGATGAGAATTGGAGACCCGCCGGACTCAAGGCTCTGGAGAGCACTATTTTCTGCAAGCACACCGATTGAGCCTTTTGAAATGAAAGACTTCAAGAATATGCCTATCCAATCTCTCCCGGTGCGAAACGTGCTGGATTTTCTTAAAAAAGAGTATATCAACCTTGCCACTACCCAGGGGGAAAACTACCCCAATGCAGATTCACTTGTGCTGGATAGTAACTCCCCATTCAGGCCGCTTGCGATGGGCTTCAGGGGTGTAAGTGAAGAGAAGATTGTAACAGATATTACGAATGAACTTATGCGAAATAATTATAACCCGAGCGGAAGTGTTGCCGACTCGGCTGAAATTTCAAAATCTTTTGTGAAGGCAAAAATGTTCCTTGCGCCATTTTCTGCCAAACGCGTTGATATCAAGAAGCCGGAGATAGACTTTCACCGTATGATAAGCATACTGGGGGATTATCCCCATCTTTTACGCCGGTTAGGGCTGGTTCATGACCTGGTTATACCAATACCGACGCGTACAGCTACCAAAAATACCGTGCAGGTTATGGCTACCTGGATGCCAAACAGAAGTGATGTGGAAACGGTAAACCTGCCCTCTACCAGCCAGCGGTTGGAAACCCGCTGCTATGTAAGCTCAGATGGCTTCTATGCACTGCCGAGGGAGAGTTCGCCCGAGATAGCTGACCGTATGCTTCCACTGGAAAATACACGGCGCTGGGAAGTGGTGCATATAGATACAGAGGGCTCTGCTATCAAGATGTTAAATTTTGCAACGGGGCTTGCTGTTGCGCGAACCTCGAAGAAAACTGATGACACGCCGGACGCGACTTCTGTACCCTCACTACGCGCTGGCGGAATATCAGTAGCGCGGATTGATAAAGCTAAAGACACCCATGAGACCTTTGTGCGCCAGGATGAAATAAACGAGAAACTTGAGACGGGTGAAGATATCAGGCTTGACGCTGAAGACATCACCTGCGGTTATGCGATTGATATCTGGGATTCAGCTACCAAGGGCTGGCATTCACTCTGTGAACGGTCTGGAACGTATGAATTTACGAAGTCTACGCCCCCACTGGTGGAGGAGGCGGAGGATGAGGGGTGGGTATCTGAAAGCGTTACTTCTGCCGCGGATGATTCCAGTAATGTTTTGAAACAGGGGGAAAGCTTGTTCCATTGGAATGGATGGAGCTTGAGCGTCCCGCGCCCGGGAAAAACCTTAGACGAGGACGGCAATCCGGCTTACACCGGTGGGGAAGTAGACCCTAACTATGGGTTAGATATTAATTTCAAGCCGATACGTGGTTCTTTGCCGCGCCTTCGCTATGGGGTTGGATATCGGGTAAGGGCGAGGGCGGTGGATCTTGCCGGCAACCGGCTGGATATAGATGATAGATCGCTCGAAGATGATGAGCATGCTACAAGGATGCTGGTATATGGACGCATGGAACCGGTGCCGCCACCTGTAACAGTGATGCGCGGTCGGGTTACCGAAGGGGAATCGGTGGACCATGTGGTTATTCGCAGTAATTATGACAAGCCGTTTGAACAGGTTAGTGAGAGGCACATCGTTCCACCCAAGGTTTCTCAGTCGCTTGCGGAAGAGCACCAGCTTTTTGATGATGCCGAAACTGGTCTTGTTGATACAAATGCTTACTCTGTTATTGTGCCAAAGGAAGCCGGCATTATAACCGGTGCACCGGACCCGGATAACCAGGGACATCCGTATGTGGATGAAGATAATCTTGTGCTCCCGTGGCTGCCGGACGTTTTTGCAAGGCGGGCGGTGCTCCGGGGGATTCCAGGGATAAAAGAACCGGTTGTAGTCAGCTTTGGATATGACGAGGGAGGGAGGTGGCCAAACGCACTGCCGTTCAGGCTGGTTCTGGGTGAGGCTGACAAGGCTGAGGTAATTTTCAATGAAGACTCAAGGGAGCTTAAAGTACTTCTTCCCAAGGCGGAGATCGGGCGGCTCAAGCTGAGCTCAGCCATGAACAAGGACGATGCCATCCAGATGGGGCTTGTTAACTGGATATTAGAAGACGGAAAGGACGCGACTTCGTCACTTGCACTGGCAGTAGAAGGCCGGCACTGGATGCTTACGCCGTGGAAGGGATTTACGCTTGTACATGCAGTGCGCCAGCCTCTTGCAACTCCTGAATTTGACCAGTTTAATGTAACGCGCGGAATTGGTGAGACTTATGCCACCCTTTATGACCGAATGATGAAGGTTAGCAATAAAAGCACGGTAAAAATAGATATGGTTGCTGAATGGCAGGAAACCATTGACCCACTTGGGGAGGCGGGACCAAGAGTTCTTACAGTTAACGCGAGGCCTTTTGAGCAGACTGTGCCGCTTGCTTCCACACCGGAAGAGGAAGGAAGATTTTACCTTGAGGGCAGGCACGAATTCGGAGATACAAAATATCGGCAGATCAGATATTCTGCCATCGCGACCACAAGGTTTGCTGAATATTTCCGCAAGAGAGACAAGAACGTGAGGCTTGGCGGAAGCACTCCGTTTACGCTTTCTTCTGAAGGCTTGGTGGAAGGCTCTGAGACAGTTAAGCTTGCTGATAACAGTGCTACCTACAAGCGTTGGGACCCGGAGACGAAATCCGGTGATTATGTAATGGACTATGAGGGCGGCACTATCCGCCGCACCGGTCCTGATGAGAACCCCGGTGCAATACCAGAAAACGAGAATTTGGAAATTACTTATATTGAACTGCCGATAACGCGGGTGACTGAATCGCCGCGCACGCTTGATGTGCTTAGTACCGCGAGGCCGGCCGCACCCAAGGTGCTCTATATCGTGCCGACTTTCCGCTGGGAAACTCAAGGTGGGGATGGGGCTCCTACCATTGTCAGCGAGCGGCGGGGTGGAGGTTTACGCATATATCTTGAGAGGCCGTGGTATACCTCTGGTGATGGTGAGATGTTGGCGGCAATCATCTGGCCGGGCCCTGATAATATTTCTGTTTCTAAAGACGCGGCGCTTGAGCGAATACGGCCGTTTGTTACCCAGTGGGGTATGGACCCGGTTTTTGCTTCCGTATCGATTAATGACATGCCGACACTGGCTGCTTTCAAGCTTTCTAAAAGGCAACATCAGGCCACCGGGCTTCTTCTTGAAGAGGTTAATGACCAGAATATGAAAGTTAATGTTGCCGGGCATGTTGTGGGTTATGATGCCGACAGGAAGCTCTGGTACTGCGATATGGAAATCAATACCGGTGGCACATATTTTCCGTTTATTCGGCTGGCGCTTGCCCGTTACCAGCCTAATTCTCTTTCACGTGCGATTGAAGGTTCGAATGATGTTATAGATACCACGCGGGATAACGTCCATCTTTCCCGGGTAGTGCTTGCTGATTTTGCCCAGATTGCTCCTGACAGGTTTGCCAGTGTTACGCGGGAAGGGGCGGGTTCAGCGGTGAGGCATATTTCTGTTACCGGCCAAAGTTATGGCATGGCAGGTGGCGCTGAAGGGCCGGCGACGATAGAGGTGAGCCTTGAGAAACTACGCACTGGAATTGATGCGAAGGGAAGCTATGATGAGCTGGCGTGGGAGCCGGTTGATGGGAAACCCGTGACGCTTGCACCGAGCACGAACATGAGCATCGATGGAAGCACCACCTGGACAGGTGATATAACTTTACCTGATACTACCAAAACTTACCGATTGCTGATTAAAGAATTTGAAGTGTTTACCATTCCGGGCATGGTTCCGATATACCAAAGAAGATTGGTGTATGCGGATGCGTTGGAGCTAGCACCTTAGGGTTTTTCCCTGGTGACGGGTGTACGTGCGGGGGCGTTTTTAGTGCGGTCAGCACGCTGTAGGTTCGTTATGTAATGTCGGAAAGTGCCCCTGCCCTCCCTTGTAATCATGAGGAGCGCAAAGTTTTCTCCCCCCTGTCATCTTGGAGGAGGACGATAGTCCGACGAAAGATCTGGAGTTTATAGGACTTTATGTATTAGATTCCGACGTCGGGTTTTCAACCCTCCTCTGAATGACGAAGGAATGTATTACGGTTGTTTCCCCCCCCTGTCATCTTCGAGGAGCGCGAAGTGAGACGTAATGATCTGGCGTATGCACGACGTCTCCACCCACCGTCATCATGAGGAGCGTGAAACGCGACGTAATGATCTGGAGTTTATAGGACTTTATGTATTAGATTCCGACGTCGGGTTTTCAACCCTCCTCTGAATGAAGAAGGAAAGGGTGACGTTGTTTTTCCCCACTGTCATCTTGGAGGAGGGCACCAGCCCGACGAAAGATCTGGAGTTTGCACTATGGTTTGCGTGTTTACATTAGCCGGGGCATCGCCTGACAGTTCCTTCGGCCATAAATGGCCTCTAGGAAGACAGAATTAATGAATAGTCGGGGTAGCCCCTGACAGTTCCTTCGCTTCGCTCTAGGAAGACAAATATTTATGTAAAGCAATAGGTGCGCGCTCCCCACCTTTTGTTATATAAAATATTAAGAACCGGCCCGGTTACTTGGGATTGACACCTTTGGTATAATCATTAACAATACATCGTAGAATACTTAGATAAATATCAGGCTATCTTTCGGCACTCTCCGATTGAAGGAATACACAATGGGTAAAGTTAAAGATATTAGAATTAACGACAAGGCGGACACTCCAGAGGCTCCAATCTTATACACATGTAATATTAAAAGTGATTGGTATAAGGCTATCATCCATCGCTCTACAGAAGGTTTTCTCCTTATCAAGCACCCTGAAGGTGATATCCTTGATGTAAATGATGCCTTTTGTAATATGCTGGGGTATAACCGCAAGGAACTACTTTCCATGAATATCAAGGATATTGAAGAAGGTTATGATAAGTCATCTGAGGCGATACAAAAGAGATCTGACGATATAGAAAAGGTTGAAACAACTTCATTTGAGACTCGCCACAGTTGCAAGGATGGCAGGATAATAGATGTATCTGTAAATCTACGGTACCTGAAAGAGGGCGTTTGCTTCTGCTTCTATCGGGATATCACCGTGCATAAGGGTGAACAGGAAAAAGAACAGTTAAATCTAAAGCATGTCAAAGAAACTCTTAAAGAAGCCGAAGACAGATATCGCACGATAATTGAACTTGGAACCAAAGTAGGCGAAGCAGTAATCATGCTCCAGGATGTTAATGGCAGAGAAGGTATTCATAAATATGTAAGCGACCAGTGGTTAAATATTACCGGCTACTCAAGAGAAGAACTGCTAAATATGTCTTTCTTTAACCTGGTCATTCCCGAAGATAGAAAAGCTGCCATACAAAGGCATCGGCAGAAGATGAGCGGAGAGACTATACCAGACTTGATTGAGCTGTATATCACCCATAAAGGTGGCAACAAGGTGCCTATAGAAATTACCAGTGGAGCTACAAGCTACAAGAGTCAACCTGCGAATGTGGTGTATATAAGGGATATTACTGCAAGAAAACAAGCTGAGCAGTTGCTAAAAAATGAAAGGGATAAGTATAAGATTTTACTTGAGCATACGCCCATTGCAATCTGGGAACACGATCTCTCTGGCGGTATGCATATCATTAACAAACTAAAGCGTTCTGGAATAACCAACTTGGAAAATTATTTTTATGACCATCTCAATGAATTTATGCAATTTCTAAGTTTATCAAAAATTATTAACGCTAACCCCGCATCCCGTAATGTTTATGGCAACACTATCATATTTGATTTCAATAATATACAAAATAAGACAGCAAAAAGAATAGTAGATTTAAACAATGAAAACGAGATTCTATTTTTTAAAGGGATTATAAATCCTTTTACGCAAATGATAGAAGGTTGTTCAGAAATTCCTGTGAATGAATACCCGGTTCCTACCATTGACGGTAAACCCAAATATGTCAGGGCATCTTTTTCAGTCGCACCCGGGCATGACCACGAGCTATCTTTGGTATTTGGAGCTGCAATAGATATAACTGATAGGGTTATGGCTGAGAAAGATATATTAGAATATAAAAATCACCTCGAGAGTATGGTAAAAGAACGTACTAATGAATTAAATGCTTCATTGAAAAGAGAGAAGAAGCTTAACCAGAAACTTGAAATGAAAGTAACCCAGCAGGATGAATTTATACGACGGTTGGTACACGATTTAAAAACGCCCTTGTCTCCACTATTGTTAGCAAGCGAAATGATGGTAGACTCCCTTCATGAAAACACCTTGAAACGAATAGCTGTAAACATAAATCGAGGAGCAATTCAATTAAACAATAGCGTAAATGACCTTGTTGATATAGTGCGCGGTGAAATAGGCACTATTCAGTTGAACTATAAGGAAACTGATTTGGGTGAACTTCTATCTGAAATAATAGAATACTTTAATTTTGAAGCAGACAGGAAAGGGCAGAAATTACATTTAAATTACAAAAATAATCTTCCAATAATCTATGCTGATCGAGAGCGTTTGAAACAGGTTATAATTAACCTGCTCGAAAACGCGATGAGGTATACTCCACCCAAAGGCTCTATCACAATTAAAGCAAAGAGTATTAAGGAAAACATAATAGTCGAAATTATTGATACGGGATGTGGCATAAAAGATAAAGATCTGCCCTATTTGTTCAATTCTAATTACACGACCGAAAACTACACAAGCAGACATGATGGGCTTGGTTTAGGGCTTCAGCTTTCTAAAATGTTAATCGAGTTGCACCATGGGACTATTTGGGCAAAAAATGTACCGGGCAAGGGGGCAAATTTTGGCTTTTCAATTCCCGTTAAATACATAGATAAATTAAAATTGGAAAACGTGTGATGCGGTATGAAAATACTGGTTATAGAAGATAATGCAAATATAATTGAATCCATTTCAATTTCGCTTGACGTAAGTTGGCCAAATTCTACGTTAATTTCTACTCATCTTGGAAAATACGGTGTTGAGCTGGTCGAAAAAGAAAAACCTGATATTGTATTATTGGACATAGGGCTACCAGATAAAAATGGTTTTGATGTTTTAAGAGAAATCAGAGCTTTTTCTGAAGTTCCGGTAATCATTCTTACAGTAAATCAAGAAGAAATTGATATAGTTAAAGGCCTGAGCCTTGGAGCAGATGATTATATTATCAAACCGTTCCGACATTTGGAGCTAATAGCAAGGATTAAGACAATACTCAAACGATCAAATGTCAACATAGCTGAAAATTTGTTTTTCGGTAAGCTATGTTGTAACACTGCCCGTTCAACTATTTCCTTCGAGTGTAATTCTATGAGGTTAACCCCCACAGAAAACCGCATCATGCAACTTTTCATGCAGAATCCTAGTAAAATCATATCTTTCAATGATATGGCTGAACAAATATGGGGGATTGACTACTCGGGCTCTAATAATGCAATAAGGGTCTATATCGGTCGCTTGCGACGTAAATTAGAATCAGTCTCTTCGGACACAATACATATCTGCTCTCAACCTGGCGTCGGCTTTGTCCTTGAAGCCAACCAAAGCTAACTCTACAAACTTCTTTATCTTGATACTCACCTGAACATTATTGTAACAGAACTGTTGCTATTTTGTGACTACGTTTACCATGTTTATGTTTCAGTTTTGTAATTGACTCAATGCTATTCTTATTTGTACTTGCTCTTACTGGGAAGTTTATGGTGCCCAGGAAGTAATCAGATTGGCATGCTTGGGATTTAATGACCGCTCATATAATAGCTATTCCCGGAAAAATAGGGCTGGGCAGGAATTCCTTTAGCATTCAGCGAATGCGTCGCGTCTTTTATGTTTTATACGGTCAATACAATAATTATGTCTTACAGGAGGGAATATTAATATGACTAGCACGCATAGTCTGGGTGGTTTCACATTACTGGTAACAAATGATAAAAAGGTAATTAGTGTGATTGGGGAATCACTTCAATTTGGTTGGCTAACTTCAGGTTTTCGGTTTTGCCCGCCCGGAGATAGTGTATCCACTATTATTAATCTTATTCATCCAGTTCTTCTAATAGTTGACCTTGATGAGGCTCAAAATCAAATTCAATATTTACAAGAGATAAAAAATACTTACATGATTCCCACTATGACTGTTTCATCAAAGACTGAGCAAGATATTTCAGATACAGCGTTAAAGAATGGGTCTTTGCATCATTTCTATAAGCCAATCGACCGAAAAGAATTAATTGAAAGGTATGAGACCTTTTTTGATTTTGTAGGCAAGGGGTAATTATTTTGATCGGAAGGTGTTTGCTAATGATTGGCGATATTAAAACGAATAACTCTATAAAGGAATAACAAGGGTGAAAGTAAAATGTTAAAAAATGTCCGAAGTACCATAAGTCTCAGGGTTTCCACCAAAGAAAAACTGGACCAGAAAAGAGCTCCCGGCCAAAGTTATGACGGCTTCCTCTGCCAGATGGTTGACATGTGGGAAGAAAATCGCGCCACAGGAAAATAATCATAACTTCAAATAGAAAAAGGGAGTAAGACTAAGGAGGTGAGAAGCAATAATATACAAGTACCAGATTGTTATCTTTACACGGTTATTTAAGTTAAGGAGAATTGAATGAGTAGTAATAATCAAAACGAATCTCCGGAAGAAATTAAAACTTCCGGAATGTCACGGCGTGCTTTCCTGCGAAATGCTGGCGTATTGATGGGAACCACAGCAGTTGGTTCGATGGCAATCCTGTCTGCTTGCAACGGCGGGGATACCGTTACCAAAACAGAGACTAAAACTGTTACCGTTACTACAGCCGCATCAGGCGGAACGCCCGCCACAATCACAACAACCGTTACGTCTCCACCTGTCACAAAAACAGTCGCCGCCGCAACGGAAGATGGTGAAGGAGCAGAGGCTATCATACGCCTTAACATCAACGGCAATGATATGGCAGTCATGGTAAGGCCCAATTGGACACTGCAAGAAGTGATACACAGCAAGTTGGGTCTTACTGGCACCAAGGAATGGTGTGATATGGGCGCCTGCGGTTCATGCACGGTCATTATGGATGGCAGAGCAGTTCTTTCCTGCATGGCTCTGGCAATAGAGTGTGTGGGCAAAAAAATTGAAACCGTTGAGGGAGTTGCACACTCGGGTCATCCCATTGTAGAAGCATACAAGAACAACAACTGCATGCAGTGTGGATACTGTACCCCAGGATTTGTAGTAACTGCCAAGGCACTGTTGGACAAGAATCCCAATCCAACCGAGGGTGAAATAAAGAATGCTCTTTCTGGTAACCTCTGCCGCTGTTCTACCTACCCGCAACATGTACCGGCAATTCTTGAGGCATCCGAAATATTAGGAGGTAGTTAACGTGTCAGCATCAGATTATCAATATTGGTTAGGTAAAGAAACCGCTGATCTTAAGTATGTAGGCAAGCGCGGTATCATTCGACGGGATGCGGATGATAAGGCTACAGGCAAAGGTAAATTTGGCAGTGATATACTGCTTCCCGGAATGCTGTATGCGCGCATGTTAGTCTGTCCATATCCTCGTGCCAGAATCAAGAGTATGGACACGAGCGAAGCCGAAAAACTTCCAGGCGTGCGGGCAATACTCAGATATGACGACCCCTTGGTCCCACAACGTCTTTACAATCCATGGGACCCTGATGTAAGGGCATGTTTTATTGTGAACAATGCGTGCGAGCCGGTACATATACTTGGAGACGAGGTTCGTTATGAAGGATGCCCCGTAGGAGTAGCCGTCGCCGCTGACGACCTTGATATCTGCGATGAAGCCCTTGATCTTGTAAAAATAGAGTGGGAACAATTACCATTCGTCATTGATTACGAAAAAGCTCTTGAACCAGGTGCACCCATTGTAAATGACCACATTGATAGCTATGATCCAAAAAACATGTATGCCTTCAGGATTCCAATGAGTGTTAATTATACAACAGAGGAAGTTACATACTCTCCAGGTTGGGAAGGTAAGGCAAATGCAAATAATATCAAGGTTGAGACCCATTTCAAGCTTAGAGGAACCGATTTGGACAAGGGTTTCGCAGAAGCCGATAATACTCTTGAATTCTCTTTTAAAAGAACCGAGGTTATTGGTAGAGGGCCTGAAACTCTAAGTTCGGTAGTCCAGTGGACAGATAATGGGCAGCTTGAGTTGTGGCAAGCAGGCGAAAACCTTGTCGTGACTTCAATATATGCACTGATGCTTGGGATTGATATAAGTAAATTTATTGTGCATCAACCATATGCTGGCGGACAGTTCGGCGGCTGGGATTGCGGAATGGGTAATCAAACCAAGCAAATTCCAGTTGCGGCTCTACTTGCCAAAAAGACAGGTACACCAATCAAAATTGTATATCACTGCAAGGATGACCAATATGCTGAAATGGATGAAGCTACCTGTGACGTAAAAGTTGGCTACAAACAAGATGGCACTATTACTGCAGTTCAAATGTTTGTAAAAGCGGCAAATATGCTGGACATGGCTTTTTTGCCTGAAACTTGTGGCGGGGGTCATTTCATTGAAAGCACAAAGATTCCTAACATTCAAGGGGTTGCCACTACCGTTTTTGTAAATAAGCATAATTATGGTCCTTCGCGTTGTGAACAGCAGATTAATGCTCATATAAAACAGCAGGTTTTTACACGAGTTGCAAGTGCACTTGGTGTAGATGAAGGAACCATTGCTATCAAGAACGATGGCTTAGAAGGCATTCCTATCGCCGAGATGGATGACTATAAACGAATTAATAAGGTACCTGTTGTTGACAGTTATGGAGAAGTGTTGCCTCTGGCAAAGCAAATGATAGGATTTGATGATAAATTCCACGCGCCAGGCGCCAGATCGCTTCCTAACGGTAAATACCATGGAATGTGCACCTCGCCAAATCACGAATTCAGCAATGGAGGAAAGATTTCCAGTCGAACCTTCCAATCAGCCGCCCTGATTAATCTCAGTGTTGATAAAGGCAAGGTATTTTTGTCAGCTTTGCGGCCAGATTGCGGATTGGATGGCCGAACAGGATATTCCCGAATTGTAGCTGAAGAAATGGGAATGAAGCTTGAAGATGTAATATACCCACGCTCTGAAGAAGGTTCCAGTCATCAACCCCCAACCGTCTTGGATGGCGGTGGTGGTTCCGTTGTGTTTACTATGCAATCTTGGTCTTTTGTAGCGGCTGCAAGAGTATTGAAGAAAAAAATATTGGCAGTTGCTGCTGGATTGGTTCAAAAAGATGCGGCAGAAATAGATATTTTGGATAGCAATATCGTGTTAAAGAGCGATTCTTCTATTGTTGCTCCTATATCAAGCCTAAGCTCAGCGCTTCAAGGTGTATCTTGTTTAAACACTGAAGGCAGTGCAGAATCACTTGACTTGCCCGCTGAACCAACAGATGGAGGCCACATGCTTAGCCGGTGCGTAAATATTCTTGAGGTTGAGGTGGACACTGAAACTGGCCAAGTTGATTTAATCAACGCCGTTTGCGTAAACGACGTAGGCATGCCTATTGGCCCCGAGACTGTCGAAGGACAGATGTATGGTGGAGCTATCATGGGTTACTCTACTGGAGCTATTGAAGAGCAGATTTATGATCCCGCCACTGGTAGAAGGCTTACTCCTAATTGGCTGGATTACAGGATTCATACAATTTTAGACGCTCCCCCAATAGACTATAAAATGGTTACCTCACGCATGGGATGGGGACCTTACGGCAGTGCTGGCGTTGGCGAGGATAACTGTACTTTTGGTAGCGCCATGGTATCCGCTGCAGTGTTTAATGCTATAGGAAAATGGGTTGATTATCCGCCTACACCCGAGCGGGTACTCAAAGCGCTGGGAAAGGCATAGGAGAAACAAGATGAAAAGATTT
>CAYNLZ010000020.1:5453-12353 GCA_964398255.1 uncultured Dehalococcoidaceae bacterium | reverse complement strand
CCCTCATCTAAAATGTTACCCAACGTGGTATGGTTCACTCAAATAAGAATGTTACTGGGGGAGTACTATGCATGGTGAAAGGTTGCGAAAGGCACACGAAGTTATAGCCTCTAAACAGGGCAGAACCTAACCTACCATGGTAGGTTAGGTTCTGCATAAGACAATTAGCGTGGTGTTATTCGTTGGGAATTTCGCTGAGCTTTATTCCCATGGCTTCAGCAACACCCGCGCCATAGGCTTTATCGGCTTTCAAGCAGTTGCCAATATGCCGTATTTTAACTTCCATGGGAGCCTTGGCGATATCGCGGGCAGTATTTTCGAAGAGAACTTGCTGTTGTTCAGGTGTCATCAGCCGGAAGAGCTTTCCTGGTTGTGTGTAATAGTCACTATCATCCTCCCTGAAATTCCAGTGGTCAGCCGCACCTTCTAGCTTGAGCGGTGGTTCACGAAAATCTGGTTGCTCTTGCCAAGTGCCATAGCTATTAGGTTCATATGCAAGAGTGCTTCCTTGATTGCCGTCAGTCCTCATCTGGCCGTCCCTGTGGAAGCTGTTCACATTCTTGGCACTTTTTGGTGAATTTACTGGAATGAGATGATGGTTGACTCCAAGGCGGTAACGCTGAGCATCACCGTAGGAAAAAAGTCTGCCCTGAAGCATCTTATCAGGCGAGAAACCAATTCCTGGGACGACGTTGGCTGGATTAAAGGCGGCTTGTTCTACATCAGCGAAGTAGTTTTCCGGGTTCCGATTGAGTTCGACGACACCTACTTCAATCAGAGGATAATCTCCATGATACCAGACCTTGGTAAGGTCAAAGGGATTATAGGGCATTTTAGCGGCGTCTTTTTCCGGCATTATCTGGAAATACATGGTCCAGCGGGGGTAATCACCTTTCTCGATACTTTCGTAAAGGTCTTTCTGGTGGCTTTCGCGGTCTTTACCTACGATGGCTTCGGCTTCCTGGTCAGTCAGGTTTTTGATGCCTTGCTGTGTTTTCAGGTGGAACTTGACCCAAAACCTCTCATTCTTGTCATTAATAAGGCTGAAGGTATGGCTACCAAACCCATGCATATGACGATAGGAATATGGTATGCCGCGATCACTCATAACGATTGTTACCTGATGCAGAGCTTCAGGAAGGGATGACCAGAAGTCCCAGTTATTCTTTGCACTTCTCGTGTTAGTACGAGGATCTCTCTTGACTGCGTGATTTAGATCAGGGAATTTCAGCGGGTCGCGCAGAAAGAAGACGGGTGTATTATTGCCGACGAGGTCCCAGTTCCCTTCTTCGGTGTAAAACTTAAGAGCAAACCCACGTATATCACGCTCGGCATCGGCTGCGCCACGTTCACCGGCAACCGTGGAGAAACGGGCAAAGATATCAGTCTTTTTCCCGACAGCAGAAAATACTTTAGCCTTGGTATATTTTGTGACATCATGGGTAACGGTGAAAGTGCCAAAAGCCCCGGAGCCTTTGGCGTGCATGCGGCGTTCCGGAATAACTTCCCGGTTAAAATGACTCATTTTCTCCAAGAACCAGGCATCCTGCATAAGGACAGGCCCGCGAGGACCGGCAGTCATGGTATTTTGATTATCCACGACAGGTGCGCCGAAAGCAGTGGTCAACTTCTTTTTTTCCATTTACTTCTCCTGTTAATACATTTTTATTACCGCTAGCTAATACTACCTTATCTTGAACCAATAATTGCAAGGTTTTGAGAGGAAATTCTTTTGCAAATGAGAAGAATACTAAGTTAATTAGTAACAATTACTGATAATTATTATAAACGATGTAACATACCAGGTCAATAAAAGCTGAAACCCTTGGAAACTAAATCAGAACCATGACATTTTAGGTTGTGATACATGTTACTTTTTAAAGCTGATTTACTGTTAATAAATACTCTTTAATTTGTCTTACTGGTGCCATTGACATAGAATGATTTATATAGGTATTCAGGAATAAAAAACTTATGCGAATAGAAGGAACTGGCCCCATTGAACATTTTGGTTCAGTAAAAGTTCATGGGGTGCGCCGAATGTTAGAGCTTGATTCCGGTTTGGCAACCACTACTACTGCCAGAGGCAAACCGGAAACCAAAAAAATTTCTCTTGAAGATATTCGAAATACTGAACAGCGCATGGCAATCATTCTTCCCTGCATGAACGAAGATCTGAAGGTATTTGAAGGAGTGCTTGCAGGGGTGCCGCATGATTGCCTTATGATTGTTGTTTCCAACAGCTCGCGCGAAGATATAGACATGTTCAAGTACGAACAAGATATCTTGAGCCGTTTTTGTCATTATACTGAGCGCGAAGCAATTATAATCCATCAAAAAGATCCATTTATTGCTTGTGCTTTCCAGGAGGCTGACTATTGCGAAATCCTTGACAATGAGGGTTTAATCAGAAACGGTAAAAGCGAAGGCATGATACTCGGTATCGCAATGGCAATGCTTAGTGACAGGGAGTATGTTGGCTTTATTGATACCGATAATTACATACCCGGAGCTGTTTTGGAATATGTAAAACACTATGCATTTGGTTTTAATTTGCTCTCAAGTCCTTATTCAATGATACGGATTCAGTGGCGATACAAACCTAAAACCAGCGGCGAATTATATTTTAGACGTTGGGGCAGGGTGTCTGAGGTTACTAATCGCTATTTGAATCACTGCATATCAAGGAGAAGGGATTTTCAAACAGAAATTATTAAAACTGCCAACTCCGGCGAGCATGCCATGAGTTTGGAGCTTGCCAAGCGCTTGACTTATGCATCTGGCTATGGCGTAGAAACGCAAGAACTTATCTCAATCCTGGAGAAATACGGTGGTATTTTACCTATTGAAGACAGTGATGTTGCAGAAAAAGGGATAGAAATATTACAGACTGAAACAATCAATCCGCATATGCATCGGGAAAAAGGAGAAGACCATCTCTTGCGCGAAATGCTCTTGCCGAGCCTTTCAGTCATATATCACAGCCCCCTAAGCGAAGCAAAAACTAAAAACCTCATTGAAGAGGAGTTATTTGAGCAAGACTGTCTTAAAAAAGGAGAAGCTGTCCCCCAGGTACCCCTGATGCCACCGCCCAGTAAAATGGATCTGGACAGGTTCAGAGATGTTCTGGATAAACATTTGCCACGCTATTCAGTTCCTTCTGGGGTTATACCATCCAGTAATTTACGTAACTTTGCCTTGCCTTCGAAGCCAGAGAGTCCTGTAAAAATTGTTTTCACAGATTTGGATGGGACTCTTTTGCATCCAGAGACTTATTCCTATATTGCGGCGCTTGACTCACTTCGCTTATTGCAAGAAAAAAATATTCCTTTGGTATTCTGCTCTGCTAAAACTCGCAGCGAACAACTTGCACTCAGAGATGAACTGGATGTAAAAGACCCTTTCATCACAGAAAATGGCGGCGCAATATTTATACCACAAGGCTATTTTCGCTTTCCTTTTGCCTATGATCGGGAGTATGAAGATTATCATATAATTGAGCTGGGTTTAAGCACAAAAGAAGTTAAGCTCCGCCTTAAAGAAGTGGAAGAGAAAACAGGCGTCAAGATACCTGGTTTTACAGAAATGACAACAGAAGAGATTGCGCTGGCAACTGGCTTGAGTTTGAAAGCGGCAGAAAAAGCAAAACAGCGAGAGTATTCAGAAACCCTTGTTTTGGAAGGAGATGATTGCCAAAAGAATAGAATTTTACAAGCCGTTAAACAGGCCGGATTAGACTATATCTTTGGTGGCAAATTTTATGAAGTGTCGATCGGGAACGATAAAGGTAAGGCTGTAAAGATTCTTGTTGAGCTTTATAAATTAAATTTCGGTGAGGTGTTTACCATTGGGATCGGCGATAGTAAAAATGACTATCCTATGCTTCTTGCAGTTGACGACCCTTACCTTGTCCTTGGCATAGACGGCAATTGGACTGACATGCAGATAGAAAGCTTAACCAAAGTTGGCTATATTGGCCCTGAAGGGTGGAGCCATGTTGTGCGGCAATTACTGTAAATAATCCAGGTCATCAAAATAAAGCAGTTGATGTTTGGCAAGTTTAGCCCCTACCGCAGCTATGATTTTCAAAGTGAACAGCTTTAATTTTTTGCATAGTTCAAATTAATCTGATACCATGGTAGAAGGCAAGCGGTTTTCAGTTATCGTGTTTTAGTGACTGTTTTTTCTGATTAGAGCCCACAAAGCCCCGGTAACATTCATTACTTTTTTAGTATTTTTGCTTACAACCAATCTGTTTAATTTGCCTTGATTAAGCAGAGGTGTTGATTCATAGAGTGCACGAATTTTGCCTGACTGATTATTGTTAGCGGAATCCAGATAACAGGATAGTTCGGCTCCAAGCCGAGGATTCACATTGCAATCAATGCATTTGTCATCTCAGTTAAAGCAGTCTGCAATAATTTATCGCGTAAATATTCTTTAATATAAAAGGAGGTTTTATGGCCTCAATCTATTTTGTCGGTCCTTATAAACCAATTATTTGTGGTATAGCTGACTATACCGAATTCGTAACAAAAAAACTTAACATTTTTGAATGGGGAGTGCTGACCTTTGATCTTCATGAAAGCTCACTCAAGCTCATGGACAAGAACCCAGTAACAGATGGGCATATTTGGTATGGTATCCCAAATGGCCGCAGTATTACCTCTCAATTGCTTTTGGATGGGTTGAAAAGCTTTAATGTCGATTTAAATAACTCTGTACTTTGGTTCCAGCATGAATTTGGCATTTGGCCGGACACTCAACAGCTTGTCAATACACTGCGCAATTTGGATACTGCCAAAATAATTACTTTGCACACTGTTCATTTTCAAGATAAAGAGACGCCATTTGGTATGAAGAAAAGGCAATATGATTTATTAAAACTTGTATTGCCCCTTGTTGACGCAATTACGGTATTTAGCCGTGGTGCATATCAAGCAGTTGTAAGTGCTTTTCCTCAGTATGCTGGCAAAGTGCATATACTGAAGCATGGAATTCATCACTACCCCGAAATCCTTGAGCTAACCTCACGTGAAGCTAAATTTAAGCTTCATGATTATTTATTAAACCAATCGGATATTTCCCCCAAAGCAAAGAAGCGGCTGAAGAAAAACCGTATTTTTCTTGATGAAGAATCAGTTGTTATTGGCCAGACCGGGTTCTTGGTTAAACACAAAGGTTCCAAATTACTTTTTTCATTTAAAAAAAAGTTACAGAAAATTATTAATAGCAAAAAATTGGCCAGTGTACGTATAGGAGGTATCAGGGAGAGTCGGCAAAAACCTTATGTCGAGCAACTCAAGCAGCTATACGACAATAATAATAGTTACATTATTGAAGCATGGTTGCCGCCCGATATTCTTCCAGTCGCCCAACGTGCCTTTGATATTAATTTCTATTGGCCAGATAACTGCACTCAAAGTGGCATATTGGCACATGCTCTTGGAGCAGGTGCGATTACGGCAGGGCGCCAATTAGAAGGCTTTGGTGAGATTTTGAGTGAGGCAGGGGGAATTGTCGAAGATAATTACTTCAAGCTTGTAAGTAAAAGTGCCCAAATTTTATCTAACCCCATTCTTTATGAGGCTATAGAAAGCAGTGCTCTTTCGTATTCGCATAAACATTCCTGGGGAAAGAAAGCTCTGGAGCATGTCGAACTTGCTCAGCAAGTTTTACAGAACCGCAAGTCTCGCTCGGAAAAGCCATTAAAAAAACTCTCCCGGGTGGAAGAGTTGTAGGTATTGCCAACTATGGTGGAGCCGGCGGGATTCGAACCCGCTACCTTCTGACTGCCAGTCAGACGTTCTCCCAAGTGAACTACGGCCCCATGGAAACAAAAACCGGATATAACTTTATCAAAAAAGGCAATATATCGCAAACCAGCCCATATTAGACCATGGCTTTGTTACTGCCAGCCTATCAGCTTTCCTCTTTTGAATTGAAGCTCCAGGTTGCACCTTCAGGCTTATCTTCTATGGTAACACCAAGCTCGCCAAGCCCGTTGCGTATTTCGTCTGCCAGGACAAACTGTTTTTCCTCGCGCAACCGTTTGCGGATTGAAATGAGGAGCTCAATAAACGGTTTGGCTTCATCCGGCTCGTAATTTTGCTGGTCAAGCGTCAACCCTAATATATTAGCCAATTTAATAAGCAGGCTTTGAGGTTTTTGGATGTCTTTGCCGGTATCGCGGGCGGAATTAATCTGGCGTGCAAGGTCAAATAGAACTGCTACTGCTTTTGGTGTATCAAAATCGTCGTCCATAGCCTGGGCGAAGGAATTCTCGAAAGAATTTAGATCAAGCTCGCAAGGTGTAGAACCGGTGTTTTCCAGGCAAGCTGTTTTTGCCAGGCGTCCTGCCCCTTTTTGGGATGCTTCAAGTGCCTCGGAAGAAAACGTCAATGGGTTGCGGTAATATGAGCTGATAACAAAAAGACGTACACCATCAGCAGAAAAAGACTTGAGAATATCCTTGATGGTTACCAGGTTCCCCAGGGATTTGCTCATCTTTTCTTCACCGAGCTTGAGTAGCCCGTTGTGTAGCCAGTAGCGCACAAAAGGTTTTACGCCGGTTGCACATTCGGACTGGGCAATTTCATTTTCATGGTGGGGGAAAATAAGGTCCTGGCCACCGCCGTGAATATCAACACTCTCTCCAAGATATTTAAGTACCATGGCACTGCATTCAATGTGCCAGCCAGGCCTGCCCAGACCCCAGGGGCTCTCCCATGCAGGCTCGTTGGGTTTGGACGCCTTCCACATTACAAAATCCATGGGGTGTTCTTTTTCGTCGCCAATTTCTATGCGCGCTCCGGCCATCATATCATCAAGTTTACGCCCGGAAAGTTTTCCGTAATCTGGCATGGAAGTTACCCTGAAATAGACACTGCCGCTTTTGGC
>CAYNLZ010000020.1:1621-5353 GCA_964398255.1 uncultured Dehalococcoidaceae bacterium | reverse complement strand
CTTTGTATTCAAGGTAGCGCCGGATGACATCAAAGGTGATATAGCTCATGGCATGGCCGACGTGAGCCTCCATATATGGCGTCACCCCGCAGACATACATGCTGACCTCCCCCTCTTTCAGGGGGATGAAATCTTCTTTCTTACGGGTTAGTGTGGAATATATTTTCATGGTGTTATTTGCTTATTACAGTTGCCACTGCTATACCGGCAATCCCTTCTTCCCTGCCGATAAATCCCAGCAGGTTAGAGGTGCTTGCCTTTACGCTGACTCTTGATACGTCTATTCCAAGAACATCTGCCAGGTTTGCCCGCATCTCGTCAACATATTCGCGCAGGCGTGGTTGCTCTGCCAGCACGGTAGCATCGACGTTATTGATCTGGAACCCTTGCCCTTCCAGTTTGGTAACTACCTCTTCCAGAAGTTTGAGTGACGAAATGTTTTTATAAGCCGGGTCTCCAGGCGGGAAATGCATGCCGATGTCGCCCATTGCCGCCGCTCCGAGCAGGGCATCGATAACGGAATGGGTTAGAGCGTCTGCGTCGCTCCAGCCGATAAGGCCTTTGCCAAAGGGCACATGGACACCGCCAAGAACCAGCTTGCGGTCGGGTGCAAGCCTGTGGCAGTCGAAACCAATTCCTGTTCTCATTTTACGCCTCCTCGCTTTCTGATTAGAATCCGGACAAGCTCCAGGTCGCTTGGAGTGGTCACCTTAATATTATCATATGAACCATCAGTCAGGCTAACCTTGATGCCGGCTAACTCTGCAATTTGGGCATCATCGGTAACATTACGAGTTACGCTTGCGTAAGCTTCCTTGAGAAGATGAGTTTTAAAAGCCTGGGGAGTTTGCACTGCGCGCAGGTCGTTTCTGTCAAGAGTTTCCTTTACATAACCATTAAGCTCAGTTTTTATTGTATCAGCTGGAATAACGGCAGGAATACAAGCATCAGATGATGTGGCTCCTTTTGCAACGCGTTCTATAAGGCCAGGTTCGACGAGTGGCCGAGCACCGTCATGGATGAGTACGATGCCTCCAGTAACGTGTTTTAACCCTTCTATCACCGAATCCTGGCGTCTTTCTCCTCCAGTGACTATTTGTGTGACACGATAAAACTGTTCTTTTTCTGCCAGAGCTTTGCCGATTGCCAGGTTGGACTGGCTAAATACCAATATTATCGCGTCGATAACGGGGGTTTTTGCAAAGGCTTGTATTGTCCAAAAAATGAGAGGTTTTCCTTCCACATCTGCAAACAGTTTGTCGCTGCCGCCCATCCTGTGACTGGAGCCAGCTCCGAGGATAATGGCTGACACTTTGTTCTCACTCTTCAAGGCTAGGCCGCTCCCTTGCCAAGCCCCAGGCTTATCGCTTCTCTGAGTGTTGATACTGCAATCAGTTTAATATCCGAACTCTTGGCGTTTTTAGCACCTCTTTTTGGAACGAGGCAAGTTTTAAAGCCGAGTCTTGCGGCTTCTGCCAGCCGGCGGTCAAGCTGTGGTATAGCTCTTATTTCACCTGATAGGCCAACTTCTCCCACCGCCGTCAGATCTGGTAATACTGGCCGGTCCTGGTAGCTTGAAGCAATTGCCAAGGCGATTGCGAGGTCAGCCGCCGGTTCAGAAATACGCAGACCACCGGTAGCATTGGCAATAACGTCTTCTTTGCCCAGTTTAAAACCGGCTCGTCGGGCAAGCACGGCAGTAAGCATGAGCAGGCGCCCATAATCTATCCCGTTAGCAACTCTTCGGGGTTGCCCGAATACGGAAGGGTTGGTAAGCGCTTGAACTTCTACCAGGAGAGGCCGGCTTCCTTCGAGAGTTGGCACAACTGCTGATCCAACAGTATCTGCCAGGCGTTCCGAGAGGAAAATTGCCGAAGGGTTTGGTATTTCCATCAAACCTTCGGAAAGCATTTCAAATATTCCCACCTCGTTGGTTGAGCCGAAGCGGTTTTTGACCGAGCGGAGGATACGATATGCCTGAAAGGGCTCACCTTCCAGGTAGAGAACTGCATCTACCATGTGTTCCAGGACTCTGGGTCCGGCAATTGTGCCATCTTTGGTAACATGGCCGGTTATAAACACCGGGCAGTTGTTGGTTTTTGCCCAGACCATCAGGGTTTGGGTGGAAATCCGGAGCTGGTTCAGGGAGCCGGGTAGCGTTTCAACCTCCGGTGTGTATACGGACTGTATAGAATCAACCACCAGGAGAGAGGGTTCAAGCATTTCTGCCTGGTGGAGGATTATGTCCAGATTGGTCTCTGAGGCTAAAAGCAGCTCTTCGCCTTTGATTCCAAGGCGGCCGGCTCTGAGTTTTACCTGATGGGGAGTTTCCTCACCGCTGATGTATAAAACCTTGCCCTGTGTTTGGCTGACATTGGATGCTGCTTGAAGCAGTAATGTTGATTTACCTATGCCTGGCTCACCACCGATAAGGACGAGTGAACCCGGTACGATTCCGCCCCCAAGCACCCGGTCAAGCTCTTTAATTGAGGTGGAAAACCGCTCTTCCTTCGTAGCCTTGAGAGAAGGCAGGGATAAGGGGAGAGGCACTTCAGAAGGGAGGATGCCTGCCGGTTTTGACTTATCAACAGATTTTTGCAGAAAACTGTTCCAGGCTTCGCAGGAGGGGCATTTCCCCAGCCAATTTGGGCTTTGGCGCCCGCATTCCTGACAGATAAAAACACTTTTAATTTTAGCCATGAAATGACTTTATCTTAAATACACCCCAAAGTGCAAGTAACTTATTAAAATGATTGTATTAAGTCGCTCGGCAGTGTTTCCCATACCGAGGTTTTTTGACAGGCAAGTCATTGACTGCCATGTTTGTTAAGCGTAGAGTTTTTATAACCGTTCCTTGACTTGGGCTTTACGTATATTATAGCCTTTGTACCGTTAACCATTTCACTAATACTGTTGCTTTTTTGGGGGTCATTCAATGCGTAAATCTGCTCTATTTATACTTGTATTATCCTTTTTAGCATCATGTTTTCTTGGCGCTTGCAATCAGCCACAGCTTGTTGAGATTCATTTTGGTCAAATGGAGCCGATGGTTCAAATTGGAGAAGTATTTATAGAAGGCGAAGTGAATGTTCCCGGCATATACCCGTTAAAAGAGAAGGATACAATTGAAGCTTTGCTGGAGGCGGCCGGTGGGTTACAGGTTGAAGGGGATAGCATTTATTGCCGGGTGTATTTTGAGACAACTTCATTTGCTGAGGGTGAGCAGAAAATAGACCTGAACAGGGCGCCTGAGTGGCTTTTAGAGGCTTTACCAGGGGTAGGCGCCACCACTGCTCGCAATATCGTGACTTATCGCACTGAAAACGGGCAATTTCGCCATATTAAGGACCTTATGAACGTTCCTGGAATTGGTGAGGTAACTTATAATAATCTTGCCGATAAAATAACAGTCCTTGATAGTGCGGGATAAGCAGTGAAGTTGTTATGGCTCTGTTCCCTGTATTTGGTTGGAGTTGTTGTGGGGAGCGGGTTAGGGGTTTCCTGGTGGCTGTTACTTGTCAGCCTTGTTCCTCTTCCCCTCGCTTTCTACAAACCAGCCAGAAAAATAGCTGTGTGGGGAAGCTTGAGCCTGCTTGTACTGCTTACTGGTTTAGTCTTATCCCCGCTTGATTTCGTAGAGGCAGACACTGAGACTCTTGCCTGGTATAACGATTCGGGCAAGGTAGCGATTGAGGCGGTTATTGACGAGCGCGTTGAGACGCGTGATTCTAC
>CAYNLZ010000020.1:0-1521 GCA_964398255.1 uncultured Dehalococcoidaceae bacterium | reverse complement strand
GGAGCATTTCATCTTCTGGCAATCTCAGGGCTTCATTTAGGCATTATCGCAAACGTAGCAATCAGCATAGGGCGAGCTGCTTTTGGGCGAAAAGGTTACATTTATATTTACGTAGCGCTCATTATCATCTGGCTATATGCAATTATCGCCGGCAGTGGTGCGCCGGTAATCAGGGCGGCTATTATGGCAAGTATTTTCCTTGTAGCTGAGTTATTTGGCAGGCAGAAAAACACTTTGCCAGCACTCGCGCTGGCGGCGGCTATCATGGTAACTGTTGACCCTAAAATAATAAATTCTGCCTCTTTTCAGATGAGTTTTTCTGCGATGGTAGGAATCGCGTTATTTTATCCCGTTTTCAGGAGAGGTGGACAAAAAATCCTCACTCATCTTGTTGGAGAAAAGGGTAGTTCCAGAGCATTTGCAACAATAATTAATGACAGTTTAACGGTAAGCCTTGCCGCGACAATCTTTGTGTTACCGCTTACATTGTACTACTTTGGGGTATTTGCCCCTCTTGGGCCGATAGTTACACTCCTACTGATACCTGCCGTTACACTTATAGTTGCAATATCAGCCCCTGTTGCGGTGCTGGGGCTTGTATGGCCGGCGGGGGCGATGGTGCCCGGGTGGTTATGCTGGGCGTGTTCAAGTTATATGATTGCAGTTACAGAATGGTTTTCCAGCATAGGCACGTCGTATGCAGAAAACACTTATATAACCGGCTTTTGGGTGGCTGTTTACTATATTGCGATAGTTATAGTTTACCTTGCTTTTAAGATGCGAAAAAGGGTGAAAAAGAATGGCTCCGATTAGTGTAAATAAAAAACAGGCAGCACGTTTCCGTTTTTTGAGTGGCAAGAAAGCATTGCTGTTACTAATTGTCGTATTTTGTATGCTGATAACCCTGATGCCGGCAAGCTGCCAAAAAGACGAGCGGCTTGAAATCAGTTTTCTGGATGTGGGGCAGGGGGATGCGGTGCTCGTTTCGCAAGGGAATACCCAAATCCTCATTGATGGCGGGCCGAGTCCACAGGCATTGATGCGGGAGCTTTCCAGCAAGATGGGCTATTTTGACAGGACCATTGAAGTGGTGGTTCTAACTCATGCGCATGCTGACCATATCAATGGTTTACTTGAGGTTCTGCGCCGCTACAATGTTTTACATGTGATTTACCCGGCAGAGGACGATGGTTTGGCCGGTTATGAGAGTTTGGCTTATCAGGAATGGCTGACGCTGATTGCGGAGAAGCAGATTCCTTCAACCATTGCGCAGGAAGGGATGACGTTTAGTATGGGAGAGGCTGTTTTTACTGTTCTTAATCCCCCTGATAATCTCTACAAGGGGACAACGTCGGATATTGATAACAACAGTATTGTACTTGAGCTCGTCGCCGGAAAATACAGTTTTTTGTTTACGGGTGACCTGATGTGGCAGGGGGAAATGGAGTTGGTGCTAAACCGTAAAATCAAGCCTGTAAACGTTCTGAAAGTTGCTCATCACGGCTCAAAAACTTCTTCCAG
>CAYNLZ010000019.1:4982-13189 GCA_964398255.1 uncultured Dehalococcoidaceae bacterium | reverse complement strand
GGATGGCGGTGTTGATTGGTGGCCTCTATGATGACATTTTTTGTATGGCCGGGAACACTCGGCTTACGACGAACCAGACAAAAGCCTCAAAAACTCTGATGGAGCTAAAATATTCTGGCCTGATGTTTCCATAACCACTTGATTTTCCAGGAAGTGATTGTCTCCAGTAACAAAATAGTCTGCCCTTGCTGCAATTGCAGAAGCCAAAATTGCGGCATCCTCCACATGAAGCTCTCCGGTCCAAAGCCGTACGGCATCGGGCGGAGGATCTTGCACTATCTCCGGCGGTGCATTAATCAGCAGAGTATTGAGTGCCGGTAGTGCAGAAGGGAGCTTCTCTTTAACAGTTCTGACAACTTCTACCAACACCTGTTGAGAAATAACAATTATAAAACACCTTTCAATAAAATTACGAAGAATTATTCCTGGCGCTCCCTTTGGGGAATAAAGCCCTGAAATAAAGACGTTTGAATCAAGAAAAACGCGCATTTCAAACTATATCTCTGTAGTTTTCTCTTACTACCTCATGCCTTATGCGTTTTCCTGCCGCTTTCAGCTCATATTCAGTAACGCCTGATTGCTCAAAAGCATACTGGATTTCTTCCAGAGCCTTAAGTGCCGCTACTTTTTTTGAGCGGACGGTTAGCGTACTGCCTTCAACGGTTGCTTCCAAAACATCTCCCGGCTTGATGCCAAGCGCTTCGCACAACTCTTTGGGCAGGGTAATCTGGCGCTTCGCACGAAGCATTATATCGGCTGATTCCCATTTTTTTACTTCCCCCACGTTAACCTCCGTCGGACGTAAGACGTCCTTCATCCTACGTCCGCATTATCACACGAAACTTGTGAACCGTCAACCAGTTTGCGTTAATCCTGCGTATGCAACAAAGCCATACACTTTCGAGATCATTACTTCGGCCTGATAAATATTTCGCACACGTCATGGAATTTGAATTAGCAGATACCATCAATTACCTTACGCCTTTTGAAATATAATAAGACTCTCTTGTAGGCTGGCTGAGGAGTAATTTTTCAAGGTCAAGCAGAAGAGGGGCTTGCGGCTATAACAAAAAACCCCCACAAAGGGGGTCTGTCTTTGGTACAACATGGTAGCGGGGGTTGGATTCGAACCAACGACCTCCGGGTTATGAGCCCGACGAGCTGCCACTGCTCTACCCCGCGCTGAAAGAATCATTATAGGTTTTTTAGCTTTATGAGTCAAATCTTACTCGACAACCATAACAGACTCCCGTGCTACTTCCCATTCTCGTTTTTCAGGTTTTACAATCAGCCCGAAAACAGAATACGAGTTAAAAACACTGTAAGCAAAAATGGATTATGCTATACTGTAAACTAAATTTTATTCGGATTATTCGGAGGTTTCTGTGGACAGCAAAAATCTGCTTTCTGTTGAGGGCCTGACTCCGGAGGCTATCCGCAACTTGCTTAACGATGCCCTCGCATTTAAATCCGGTATATCCAGAGGTATCCCCGAAGGGAAAATACTGGCACTTCTTTTTGAAAAACCTTCCCTGAGAACGAGAGTCAGCTTCGAAGTTGCAATGCATCGTCTCGGCGGGAAGACGATTTATCTTTCACCAGCGGAAGTTGGCCTGGGGAAAAGAGAACCGGTTGCCGATGTTGCAAGAGTCCTTGAACGATACGTTGATATAATCGCCGCACGAGTATTCAAACATGAAAGCCTTGTTGAGCTTGCCGATACAGCCGCTATCCCGGTGATTAATGCTCTTTCAGATAGAGAGCACCCTTGCCAGGCACTTGCCGATATGCTCACAATTATTGAACATAAAGGTGAGCTGAAGGGTGTAAAAATAGCCTATATTGGGGATGGAAATAACGTTGCAAACAGCCTTCTGTTAATCTCATCAATGCTGGGTGCTGATTTTTCTATCGCTTCCCCCAAGGGTTACGAAATTGACCCTGACATTATCGACCAGGCACTTATTTACTCATTACGATCTGGCTCAAATATTGAATGCCTGGAAAGCCCCATAGAAGCAGTAAACGGGGCGGATGTTATTTATACGGATACCTGGACCAGTATGGGACAGGAAGAAGAAGCTGAAAAACGCAGAAACGCCTTCGATGGATTCCAGGTTAATTCTAAACTCTTGTGCCACGCACCGGAAAGAGTCATAGTAATGCATTGTTTGCCAGCCCACCGCGGAGAAGAAATAACGGGAGATATACTTGACGGGCCTCATTCAGTCATATTTGACCAGGCAGAAAACCGTATACACGCCGCCGGAGCTGTGATAACCTATCTTCTTGGAGGGTTGGAAATTTCAATCGGCGGCTGAGCCAGAAAAAGGAGGGGTTATGAATGCGGTTAAGACAATAATTACCCGTGGATGGGCGGCCATTCTCATCGCTGCCCTGGCAATGACGGGCTACTTCCTCGAATGGCCAGTTGAAGCGTTTATAGCCAGTATTGCCAGCGTTCTCATCATTTTCGTTGCCCTTCTCGCCGTTGGTGCCAGAGAGAAAATGCTGGACGAATCAGCTGAAAGCCTCAAGGAGCTTTCGGGATACTTCTACCGACGCTTTATGGGAGAGTCTTCACTTTCTATATTTGCTATCATCAATAGCCTTTTTCGCACAGAAAACACCAAGTTGTGGGAATGGGCAAGTTCGTGTGATAATGCTCAGAGAGTGTTTAACACCTGGTGCGATAGCTTCAACACCCGCATGGAGATCGACCATCGAACCAAACGCTATGGCGCATATTTACGGGTTTCTACAAATGAGCTGTGGATGATGGTTAACATGTACCATGAGTATGTTGAGCAATTTGCCGAGATAGCCAATCGCTTGGAAGTACCTGTCGAGACCCTGGAGCAATATCAGAAATTCGTCGTTGAATATAATACATTTGTAACACAGTTTCGCGAATTGCTTGCATCATTAAGGCGAATTGCCAGGATCGAGATTGAACCGCCTTCCATCAAGTTGGCCCCGGACGTAACCAAAACCATGTAGCTATTTTGATGCGCGGGGATAACACTCTACTAAACATGAGGGGTTAACTGTTGCCAGAAGAAAATTTATATAATCAACCTGTAACTAACAGACAAAGGCCGGTAGTCGCCATTATCGGGCGGGTTAACGTGGGAAAATCAACCCTGTTAAACCGTCTGACCGGTGAGCGCATGGCAATCGTGTCTGATACGCCAGGAACTACGCGAGACAGGCTCATCACTACCATTGCATGGCAGGATAAAGAATTTACCCTGATAGATACAGGGGGCCTTATTGCAGAACCTTCTTCTCCGATTGATGAAGGCGTTAACCAGCATGTTAAAGAGTCCGTCAATGAAGCTGACCTGATTCTTTTTCTGGTAAGCGCACCAGATGGGGTAATACCTGCAGACCTTGAAATTGCCGATTGGTTAAGGAAAACTGGTAAACCCATTTTGCTGATAGCCAACAAGGCAGACAGCCTGAGAAGAGAGACAATGGCAGTTGACTTCTATTCAATGGGTATGGGAGACCCGATACTCATCAGTGCATACCACGACCTGGGCATTGACGATCTTCTTGATGAAATTATTTCATTGATTCCAGAGAGCCCTCCTGCTGACATCTCCGATGAAAGAATGTTGAAAATTGCGCTGGTTGGCCGACCGAATGTTGGAAAATCGATGCTGCTTAACAAACTGCTAGGGGAAGACAGGGCAATAGTCAGCGACATACCTGGCACCACCCGCGATGCCCTGGATACAATTCTGGATTATGACGGTGATCCGGTAATTCTTATTGACACTGCCGGAGTCAAGCGGCGCGGGAGAGTAGGCAGAGGCGTTGATAAATATAGTGTCATACGCAGCATAAGAGCAATTGACCGTGCGGATGTTGCTTTGCTGGTGCTGGATGCTACCGAGGTGGCGACCGCCCAGGACACCCACATAGCAAGTTTTATACAGGAAGCCGGGAAGGGTGTTATTCTGATTATAAACAAATGGGACCTGATTAGCCATACAGAACAATACGAATACAACCTTCATGTTTCCGAGCGTTTTAAATTCATGCCGTATGCCAAAATAATGTATACCTCCGCCAAAACCGGCAGAGGTGTTAACAAATTAGTTCCTGAAGCAAGAAAAATCCGGGAAGAACGAAGAAAGCGCATCGGCACAGGTGAGCTCAACGGGTTTATCAGCCGGGTGGTTGCCGGGCATCCGCCTCCGCGCAAAGGTTCAAAAACACTAAAGGTGTTCTACTCAACGCAGGCTGAAGTTGAACCACCAACGTTTGTTTTTTTTGTAAATGATGCTTCGCTGATTCATTTTTCTTACGAGAGGTATATTGAAAACCAACTGAGAGAACAGTACGGCTTTGAAGGTACCCCCATTAAGCTGGTCTTTAGAAATCGGGGAGAGTCCTAGTTGACGTTATTAAAATTTGGCTTGATAATCTTGCTGAGTTATCTCATAGGGTCCATTCCATGGGGGCTCATCATCGGCCATCTTGTAGCCAAAGTCGACATCCGTAAATATGGAAGTGGCCGCACTGGCGGCACTAACGTGATGAGAACTCTGGGCCGCAGAGCATTTCTCGCAGTTGCTCTTCTTGATATTGGAAAAGGCGCCGCAAGTGTTCTGATTGCCGGGGTCATACTAAATGGTGCTGTATATTCTATCGGCAGTTTGAGCCTGGGTACCGCCTTTATCCAAGCTCTGGCGGGCATGGCTGCCATTATAGGCCACATATGGCCAATCTTTGCGAACTTCAGGGGCGGACGTGGCGTGGCCACCTTTTTTGGTGCTCTGCTTGTAATGTGCCCTGTTGCCGGACTTTTTGGCGCGGCTATCCTTTTGTTGGTAGCACTATTATCCGGCTATGCATCCCTGGGCTCTATCACTGGCACCGTTTGCGCAAGTATTATAACAATTCTCTTTACACTGCTCTGGGGTTACCCGATTGAATACCTGTTTTTTTCTATAACCGGCACCCTGTTGATAACGCTTATCCATCAAAGTAACATCAAGCGTTTACTGGCAGGGAACGAGAGACCTTTTAACAAAAGGGTTATACTAGACAAGGACAAGCCCGAATAAATCTGTTGAAGTATTAATATGCAAAAAATTGCCGTAATTGGAACCACCACATGGGGAACAACCCTGAGTTATCTCATGGCCAAGAAAGGCCTTGATGTTTATCTTTGGGCGCGCACAGCAGAAGAAACCGAAAGACTTTCCCGCGAAGGCAGTAGCCATGAAAAAATGCAGGGGATTTCATTTCCTTCAAACCTCACCATAACTGCTGACACCGCAGCAGCCTTAAGTAAAGCCGAGGCGGTAATACTGGCTGTACCATCACAAACCATGCGCACCAATATCAGAACGATAAGACAGCATCTCAAAGCCCCTACTCTGGTGATTAGTGCCGCCAAAGGACTTGAGCTCGAATCTAACAAACGCATGAGCGAAGTTATTGCCGAAGAAATTGACAGCTCGCATGCTGACAGAATATGCGTGCTATCCGGGCCCAACCTTTACAGGGAAATATTAAAAGGTCTGCCGGCTTCCTCTGTGATAGCGGCACGAAAAGACAGCGTCGCTCGCAAAGCGCAAAATCTGCTTACTACCTCTAATTTCAGCGTGTTTATCCAGCACGACGTTATTGGTGTTGAATTGGGAGGCACTCTTAAAAACATTATAGCCATTGGTGCCGGCATGATAGATGGTTTAAATTATGGTGACAATGCCAAAGCGGCTTTTATCACCCGTGGATTAACTGAAATGAGTGCCCTCAGCATGGCTCTGGGCGCGAACCCATTGACCCTTTCGGGTCTTTCAGGGCTGGGGGATTTGATTGCAACTTGCGCCAGCCCTTTGAGCCGAAACCACTTTGTTGGTTATGAACTCAGCCGCGGCAAGAGCATGGAAGAGATAAGGGAAGCACTTGGGTCAGAGGTTTCCGAGGGGGTCACTACTACCGCCGCAGTATGGAAATTGGCCCAGGAAATGAAGATTGAAATGCCAATAACAGAGAAGCTCTACGACATCCTATATCGGGAAGCAAAACCCGAAACCATTTTGTACGGGATTCTTGGAACAAGAGGGCAGCACGAACTCTCCGGTAAACGCTGGAATCTGTTTTCGTTTTTTAAATAGCTTTAAAGCGCTAGCGTTTTGCTTTTCTTTTAATGGTCTTGGAGGCTTTACCTTTAGCAGTCTTGGTGGTTTTTCCATCGTTAAAAGTTTCCTCAAGCTGTTCAAACAACTTCTGCTGCTCTTTGGTAAGTGACTCTGGGGTCTTTACATGCAAGTTGACCAATTGGTCCCCCTGGCCAGTCCTCTGAAGACGTTTGATACCTTTGTTTTTTAGCTTGATGACAGTACCAGATTGCGTACCTTTTTGTATCTTTATTGTTTCGTTGCCATACAGGGTTGGTACTTCTATTTCACCACCCAGCGTTGCTTGAGCGATATTGATTGCCTGATCATAATGAATATCAAATTCTTCGCGCCTGAAATACTCATGCGGAAGCACTGTGGCATTTATATAAACGTTCCCATAAGGCCCCCCACGCTCACCAACATCTCCTTCTCCGCTAAGACGTATGGCATTACCCGTATCAATACCGGCGGGAATATTTACTTTAAGAGTGTTTTTCCGACGCTCTTTTCCTGAGCCACGGCACTGACTGCAAGGTTTTTCAATAATGCTTCCTTCTCCGCCACATTTAGGGCAAGCGACTACATTGGTAAACCGGCCAAAAAGACTCTGCTGCACTCGCTGTACGCGCCCACGGCCATCACATTCTGTGCAACGTGAAGCCTTGAAGCCGGGTTCACTGCGCGACCCATGGCAGTGTGAACAGCTGACAACCCGATTCACAGCTAGTTCTTTTTCAACACCAAGAGCTGCCTCTTCAAACGTAAGAGTTACTTTGACATGGATATCAGAACCAGCCCGGGGGGCCGCTTCGCTACGGGACGACGCACCAAAGAAGGTATCGAATATATCCCCAAAGCCACTAAAGCCAAAATCGCTAAAATCACCAAAACCATGGCCGCCAGCACCATTACCAGCATGACCAAAACGGTCGTAAGAACTGCGCTTTCCTTCATCGGAAAGCACCTCATAGGCTTCGTTTACTTCTTTAAAACGCTCAGCCGCACCATCCTCGTGATTACGATCAGGATGGCACTCTTTAGCCAATTTTCTGAAAGCTTTTTTTATTTCTTCGAGTGAAGCGTTTTTGGCCACTCCCAAAACTTCATAATAATCTCTTTTAACTGCCATAATCTCCTAGCCACCAATAGCCCCCCTCACAACAAAATGCGAGAGGGGCTACTACTGTTACATCTTATCAGACCATTCTATACCAAAGGAGGTAAACTCCTCAACCGCTATACTTCCCGGTACTCCCCTTCTACTGTCCCTTCGTCAGTTTTATCATCATCACTTCCCGCGGTTGGTTCTTCAGCCCCCTGGCTCCCCCCTGGAGCTTCTGATGAAGGCTGTTGATAAACGGCCGAGCCAACTTTTTGCATCACATCGGAAAGGTCTTTCTGCGCAGTCTTTATTGCATCAACGTCCTGGCCTTGTAATGCAGTTTTCACGCTGGCAATTTTTGTTTCCAATTCTTTGGCAAGGTCCTCTGGGATCTTGTCCTTTTGCTCATTCAAAGTTTTTTCTGAAGTATAAGCAAGATTATCGGCAATATTGCGAGTCTCTATTTCTTCCTTGCGTGCAGCATCCTCACTGGCATGCAGTTCAGCTTCTTTCTTCATTTTCTCAACTTCTTCCTTGGATAAGCCAGACGAAGAAGTAATGGTAATTTTTTGCTCTTTGCCAGTGCCCTTGTCAACCGCACCGACATTCAAAATGCCATCAGCATTTATATCGAAGGTAACTTCCACCTGGGGAACACCCCGAGGTGCAGGAAGAATCCCGTCGAGCATAAAACGACCGAGCGTTCGATTATCGTTTGCCATCGGCCGTTCTCCCTGTAGTACGTGAATCTCAACGCTGGGCTGATTGTCCGCGGCAGTAGAAAATACCTGGCTCTTTGAAGTGGGGATGGTTGTATTTCTGGGAATCAACGGAGTCATAACGCTTCCCAAAGTTTCAATCCCCAGGGTGAGCGGTGTGACGTCGAGCAAGAGAACATCTTTAACATCACCCTTCAAAACGCCTGCCTGGATAGCGGCACCAACGGCAACAACTTCGTCCGG
>CAYNLZ010000019.1:0-4882 GCA_964398255.1 uncultured Dehalococcoidaceae bacterium | reverse complement strand
GCGGTTGATTTTACCTGAAACGTACCATCTCCGATTTCAAGGATGGAAATATCAAACGTCCCGCCACCAAGGTCATAAACAGCGATTGTTTCATCTTCCTTTTTGTCCAGGCCATAAGCCAGCGATGCGGCAGTGGGCTCGTTGATAATCCGGAGCACCTTCAAACCGGCAATTTCACCAGCGTCTTTGGTCGCCTGCCGCTGAGAGTCATTAAAATAAGCCGGTACGGTAATGACCGCCTCTGTAACCTTTTCACCAAGATACGCTTCAGCATCTGTCTTGAGTTTTTGAAGAATCATAGCGCTGACTTCAGGTGGTGAATATTCCTTACCTCCCAACATGACTCTGACATCGCCATTATCAGCCTGTGATATCTTATAGGTCTTGCGCTTTGCATCATCTTCAACTGGTAATTCCCTGCCACTGGGGTCATTCCATTTTCTTCCCATAAAGCGTTTGATCGAGTACACGGTATTATCGGGGTTAGTCGTTGCCTGGCGTTTGGCAACTTGCCCAACCAGCCTTTCTCCATTCTTGGAGACCGCTACAACAGAAGGAGTAGTTCTGCTACCCTCTGCATTGGGGATTACAACCGGCTCTCCCCCTTCCATCACCGCCATACAGGAGAAAGTCGTCCCCAGGTCGATTCCTATTGCTTTTGCCATGTGATTATCTGCCTCCTAAATACACTCTATTTATTAATTTTCTTTCTTTTATTTTAATTTTCTGTTTTCGAGTCTGGCAGTTCTTCTCCGCTGCCAACAATAACACTGCATGGCCGCAAAACCCGGTCATACAGCATGTAACCCGGCTTCACTTCTTCCACCACAGCATCTTCTTTTCCGGGTGCAAGTGCAATAGACTCGTGGAAATTGGGATCAAATACTTCGCCCTTGGCTTTCATCCGTTTCAGCCCCTGGGATTCCAGTTCGGAATGCAGTTTGCGGCTGATATGCTTTATCCCATCTACCCACGAATGGTTTTTAATATCCGCAGGAACAGCTTCAAGTGCTCTATCCAGATCATCCAGCACAGGCAGAATTCCCAAAATTATGCCGGCGCCGGCTTGACGTACAAAGTCAGACCTCTCCTGCTCAACACGACGTTTATAATTAATGTAATCAGCCTGTGCTCGTTGCAAGCGAGCGAGGTATTCACCAGCTTTTCCTTCTTCTGAGTCCAGCACACTTTCTTCAGGCGCACTTGCCGTTTCGTCAGAATGGCCGCTTTCAACTTCTGCTGACTCATCGAGGAGTTGCTCAGTTTCAGATTCCGGGGTTTTCTTTCGTTTTTCCAAATGCACTCTCCTTACCGGGCTGACCGGATGTTAATTCTGGTTGTTATGGTAGTGAACGGCGGGGAGCTTTCTCCCGTATAAATCCGCTACCAGTTTGCTCATCACCAGAGAAAGATATCCAACCAGGGCAATCGCTTTAGAATATTGCATACGCTTGGGGCCTATTACCCCAATCGTCCCGGTAAATTCACCGGGTACACCGTACTGGCTCATCACCACGCTGAAATCATGAGCGTCCTCAGCCTCATGCTCCTGACCAATTATGACATCAACATTTTTTACAGAACGGCTGACCGCATCTATGAGCTTGGTCAGCCGTTTACGCTCAACAAGACTCAGGATGTTGCTCAGTTTTTCACCCTGGCTAAATTCCGGCTGATTCAAAAGATACGGCAAACCATCCACAAAAGGTGCCTTCTGCTCAGGCCGGGCTTCAGCTTCCATAAGCCTTATTATTGTTTCAATAACCAGCAATTCAACAGAGTTCAAAGACTGGTCCTTTGAGACGATTTCTCCAGTTTTCTTGCCTTTACAGTTCTGAGTCATTTTGTTTGCAATGTCGGAAAGTGCTTCCTGTGACATTGATTTATCCAGGCTTAATAATTGCTGTTTAACACGCGCGCCCTCAAGTACTAAAACAAGCAAGGCCAGATTTGGTTGTAGTGAAATCAGCTCCAGGTGCTTGAACATGGTGTTCGGTGCCGCAGGACGGGTGATCATGGCAACATTGCGCATTCGCTGTGCAAGCAAAGCACCGGCAAGTGCCATCCATTCCTCAATGGCGTCCTCCACCTGATGGAACATATGCTGGATAAGCATTTGCTCTACAACCGGAAGACCGATGTGTTCCAAAGACCCAACGTAGTAACGATAGCCTTTATCCATGGGAACACTGCCAGCGGCATGATGAGGACGGCTGATATAGCCAGCTTCTTCAAGGGTAGCCATTTCGTTACGAACAGTTGCTGAGCTAACGCCAAGGTCAACCCCTGCGAGCACGGCCGCTGACGAAACCGGTTTTGCGGTTTTAATGTACTGGCTGACTATTGAGTTAAGTACTATTGCAGGTCTTGCACGTAACAATTGCTTTCTCTTACATATAAATTAGCAATCCGTCACCGAGATTGCTAACTAAATTTAGCATTCTGGCAAGTTATTGTCAAGACATTATCATGCAATACCTTGACGTAGCTCACATGAATGAGTAAACTTGCCCCACCATGAAAAAAATGAAAATAATCGGCCTGACCGGAGGGATAGGCAGTGGGAAAAGCACAGTTGCTTCAATGCTTGCCAAACTCGGGGGCACTGTAATTGATGCAGATTTTATTGGCCACCAGGTGCTTGAAGATGACCCCAATATTAAAGAACAACTCGTAAACCGTTTTGGAAGCAGCATCCTAAACCTTGATAGCACAATAAATCGGGATGCTCTGGCAAAAGCTGCCTTTGCATCCCATGATGATACAGAATTTCTCAATCGGCTCATACATCCCGTGATTTATTCGCGGCTGGAAAGTATGATCAATATTAAAAAAGAAACAGGTGCAAATTTACTCGTAATAGAAGCGCCTCTGCTTATTGAGGCTGGGTGGGGAGGCCTGGTAGATACGGTATGGGTTACAGAAGCACCGCTGGAAATCAGGCTCGCCCGGTTGAGCGCCCGCGGGATGCCCAGGCGTGAAGCACTCAGGCGCATAAATGCACAAATGAGCGACGAAGAGCGCAGGATATCTGCATGCACAGTAATCGACACAAATGTCGATTTACCTGCCCTTAAAATCAGGGTGACACAATTATTTGCAAGCTTTTTATTAAAAAAATATTGACTTAGGGCCACTCATGTGGCTAAAATAGCCTTTAAATCTTGTGGGCTCACATTTTACAGGTTGTGAAGCAATATTTTAGATTGATCTGTACATCAAGTAGAATCCATCGTTTGGAAAAGTATTTTTTAAAGGAGGCATTGTATACACATAACCAAAAATAGAAACGGATAACCCAAACATGGTATCTCTAATTAAAATATCTTCAAAGGAGGAACAACTTGGCAGAAGTAAAACGTGAAAGATGGTCATCCAGGACTGCGTTTCTCTTCGCCGCCTTCGGCTCAGCCATCGGCTTGGGCAACGTATGGCGGTTTCCTTATCTGGCCTATGAAAATGGCGGCGGGGCTTTCCTGGTTGCCTGGATCATAGGCTTGCTTGTTCTCGGTATCCCGTGGCTCATTTTAGAGTTGGGGATGGGCAAAAAGTTCCAGAAGGGTGCTCCAGGAGCATTTGCTGGAATAAGTAAAAAGTGGGAATGGCTCGGCTGGTGGCCGGTATGGACTGCTTTTCTCATTGTGGCATACTACACGGTTGTTATGGCATGGGCGCTTCGTTACGTTATTAGCTCTTTTACAATGCAATGGGGCACTGGCGAAGCGGCGGCTCAGTCCACCGGAGACTTCTTCTACAGCACCATTCTCAACATCTCTGGAGGTCCAATGGAATTTGGCGGCGTTGAATGGCTAACCGTTGCAATGCTGGCACTACTCTGGATAGCAATGTTCGTAATCATGTTCAAAGGTGCCAACGTAATCGGTAAAGTAGCTATCTGGACCGTAATAATCCCCTGGACCCTTCTTATGATCCTCACTATTCGCGGCCTCACTCTTCCTAATGCTGTGGATGGACTCAACTATTACCTCAACCCGGATTGGAGTGCACTGGCCACCGGTAAATTATGGTTTGGCGCACTCAGCCAGATTGCATTCTCACTTTCGGTTGGCATGGCGGGCATGTTTGCCTACGGTAGTTTCCTTACTAAAAAATCAGATGTTAATAACAACGCCTTGATTACCGGCTTTGCAGACAGCGCAACCAGTTTCCTGGCCGGCTTTGCCGTTTTCTCAACCTTGGGCTTTTTGGCAACATCTCTTCAAGTGGCAGTACCGGATGTCGCCACTTCCGGCCTTGGGCTTGCTTTTGTTACCTTCCCAGCCGCTATCTCCATGATGCCAGCCGCTAACGGGCTTGTTGGCGCTTTATTCTTCTTGTGTCTGATATTCCTCGGGGTTGACTCTGCCTTCTTCCTGGCTCACGGCGGCGTCATTGCTCCCCTGCAAGACAAGTTTGGCGGCAAATTATGGAAATGGACCACTGGGGTTAGCGTCGTTGGCTTTCTGGCAGGAATACTCTTCTGCACACAGGCAGGTCTCTACTGGCTTGATATAGTTGACAGGGCTGTTTCTTTCTACGGCCTGCTTATAACCGGAGCGCTTTCCTGCATTGTAGTTGGATGGTTCTGGAAGCCTGAAATCCTTCGTGAATCATTAAATGCTACTTCAGATATTAAAATCGGCGCATGGTGGGACTGGCTTATCAAGCTTGTGGTGCCCATCGGGCTGGTCTTTGTCATGATTTACGGCGGCTTCCGTGAAGATATTGCTAACGCTTATGGAGGCTATCAAATCGGCCCATTTAACGGCTCTCATATTTTATGGATTATCCTCGGAGTCGGTCTTATCTTGAGCCTTATACTTCAGATGGTCAGAACAAGAGGGGAGGAGGCAACATGGAAACCGGATCTATAATCACTATA
>CAYNLZ010000018.1:0-13614 GCA_964398255.1 uncultured Dehalococcoidaceae bacterium | reverse complement strand
CTTGCTCCCGCTCCGGTAAAAACAACTGCATGTCGAGAATCAAGAATCATTTGGGCAGCCTTAACAATTTTATTATTTTCGTCAGTGTGCATTTCCTTCAACTCCACGTGTATTATCAAGACAAGCATTGGAGATACAGCAAGGTCTGCATAGAGGATGTTCGTTATAAGGCTCCTTGCTGTTCTTTCCCAGTGATGCTTGGTATCCTGCGTGTAAAGCCACATCGGGCTTCAAGTTTGTCATAAAAAGCCTCTGTTAACCATCATAACATCCATCTCCCCGAGGTGCCATATCTGGCTTTGATAGTAAACGAAGTGTATAAGCATTTATTACAAGAATCGAGTGGCTTGGAGTATAAAGAGGTATGGAATCAACCGCTGAGGGTAACTGATTTCTTGTGGAGAGCCAGATTTATATTCATTGCCGGTTTGCAGTAACAGTTACTGGTTTTAACTTTAGTATTGAGTAAGCATATAATAACAGGGACATTGTCCGTGGTTGGCTGGTATTGTAATTTGAAGGTTCCTTGAGGACAGTGTCTTTCTGTTAAAGTTAATATGGACACAACAATGTGTTATTATAACTTCTGTATGACGTGTGAGCTAATAATAACATATGATTACCAAATTGGTTCTTTATGGTAAAATAGCTCAAACTCGAAGGCCAGGATAGAATGAAAGATAATATAACGATCGTGATACCGACTTATAATGAGCGAGAAAACATCATTCCTCTTGTGGAAAGTATTTCAAAGAGCGTTTCGGGCTACAATTATGAAATACTGTTCGTTGATGACGACAGCAAGGATGGAACAGTTGAGGCCATAGATTCCTTGAAGGATCGCTATCCGGTCCGTGTTATTGTACGTCATGGCGAAAAAGGGCTTGCCTCGGCAGTCGTAAAGGGCTTCGAAAACGCCAAACATGATTTAATTGTGGTGATGGATGCAGATCTCCAACACCCCCCAGGGAGAGTCCCCCATTTGCTGAATGCACTTAGCCAGGGCGCTGATATTGCTGTTGGCAGCCGATATGTTCTGGGTGGTGGTTGTGATGATTGGAGTGGGCTTCGTAAATTGATTAGCCGAGGAGCTATCATTCTGGCTGGCTTGGCATTGCCTAAATCCAGGAAAGTCAAAGACCCCATGAGTGGTTTTTTTGCGTTGAAAAAGAAAGTAGTGGAAGGGGTCAATCTCGATCCGATAGGTTATAAGATACTTCTGGAAGTACTTGTGATGGGGAAATATAACAAGGTGGTAGAAGTCCCTTTCAAATTCCAATTAAGAGAATTAGGCAAGAGCAAGCTCGATTTGAATCAACAATACGAGTATTTGCGCCACTTGGGAAGGCTGTCCTTGCGAAGTGGGGAGTTTGCGCGCTTCGTGAAATTCTGTCTTGTTGGGGGCAGTGGTGTTCTTGTAAATATGGGTTTAACATGGCTGCTGACTGAAAAGGTGGGCCTTTTTTATGCACTATCTAACGTTATTGCTATAGAAACTGCAATTATTACCAACTATTTGCTAAATTATTCGTTTACATTCAGGGACAGGCGTGTAGCGGGGAAAAAGTCCTTTATTGTAAAAATGGCTCAATTCAACCTGGTTAGCCTGGGAGGCATGATAATCAATGTGGGAATTTTGTCCTTTTTTACCGAGATTGTCGGGCTCCATTATTTGATATCTAACCTGATCGGGATCGCAGGCGCGACATTATGGAATTATTTTGTTAATAACTGGTGGACGTGGAAAGACTCAAATCCTGCATAAATTGGTTAAAGCAATGGCAATATCTTGGAATAGCGGTTATCGTGATTGCCAGCCTTATGCTTCATATGGGCTTGATTATGCGTCCGGACGAGCCTCTCTTTGATGAAGTCCACTATGTAAATGATGCGCGCTATGCGATCGACAATGGTGGAACTGAGCGTTCTGAACATCCTCCGCTTGGCAAGCTTCTGGTTGTATCAGGGGTGCTTTTATTCGGGGATAATCCTGTTGGCTGGCGCTTGATTGCTATTTTAATGGGCACCGCATCGCTTGTGTTTTTTTATTTGATATGCCGGCGGTTAAAGCTTAATGAAATGATCTGCTATCTTGCTACACTTTTTCTTGCATTTGAAAACCTGACTTTTGTGCAGAATCACATCGCAATGCTGGATGTATTTTGCCTGTTTTTTATCCTGTTAGCTCTCTGGATGTATCTTAGGGGAAGCTATCCATTGTCAGCAGTAGCAATCGCTTTGGCTTCACTCGCCAAGTTGAATGGCATCTTGGTAGTGCTTGTAATTGGTATGCATTGGCTTCTTGTACGGTGTCCAAACTGGAAAAAGTTTCTGGTTTCCTATATCACTATCGCCCCAATAGCATTTCTACTGCTTTTACCTGCGCTGGAGTATGTATATTGGGGAGAATTCCTCAATCCTATTGACAGAGCCCTGGAAATGGTCAGCCTTACCGGTTCAATTACTTTCGATGCTTATGAACCGGGAGGCATCGCTTCCCGCCCCTGGATGTGGGTATTGACGCCTGAAAATTTTGTTTACTGGTGGACTCCACGCTTTATAGGAATGCTTAGCCCTACACTTTGGATACTCATAATTCCATCTTTTGTGTATGCTACCTATCGGGCGTTGAAGGGTGACGATGCGCCATTGTTCCCCTTTTCAATGTTCATTGGTTTATACCTGGTGTGGATTCCAATGAGCCTTCTGACCAATCGTGCCAGTTTTATCTTTTACTTCTATCCGGCTATTCCAGCGGTCGCCCTCGCAATGGGAATTATGTTTGGCAAACTGATTGACGTGTCCAGAGCACGCATGAAAGGGAAGTTGAGATTACTGCTTAAAATTATTATCCCCCTCTATCTAATGGCTCACTTGATTACCTTTATCATAATGGCACCTCCTTCCCTTTGGTGGAAAATTCCGATATGCATTGGCATATTTATCTTCAGCTTTTGGTACCTGCGTCTTGGTCCTACTCCATGCCCTGAGCCTGCAGTTGGTGACAATATGAAAAATATTTTACCTGATGCGGATAACAATGGTTGTGTGCCGCTTCAGCCTGCTTAACCATCTTCCAGCAGCTGTGCCGGATTGGTTAAAAATCCGCATCGGAATGTCCAATTGTTGCACTTGTCAGAGAAATTAAGGGATGAAAAATGGAAATAGATATTATTGTTAACGATGAGTACCAGGGCCAGGTTTCGCCAGAGTATCTGGAGAAGGTAGCGTTGGCAACTATTAACCATGTGCACGAGGTGGCAAATTTTCAACTCGGTATAGTGATTACCGGAGATGAAGAAATGCAAGAACTTAACCACAGGTATAGAGGAGTTGATGCTACTACTGATGTTTTGTCTTTTGCCATGCAAGATGAGAGCAGTGAGGGCAGTGAAGATGACGAAGCAATAGCACAATTTCCATTGATGGCTAATGGTATTGAGCAACTGGGTGAAGTGATCATATCATTGCCGCAGGCAAGCAAGCAGGCAGAAGTTTGTGGTCATAGATTATCAAAAGAAATAACCATTCTTGTTATTCATGGGGTTCTCCATCTTCTTGGATTTGACCATGAAACGGATGACGAAGCTGAAATTATGGAGAAGTATGAGGCAGAGATACTGGCAAGCATGGAGAGTGCATCATAATGAAGGTGCTCGGGCTTTCAGGGTCTCCGCGCCGTGGTAATACGTTTATCCTGCTTTCTCACTTTCTTGAAGGGGCGTCAAGCTGTGGGGCTGAAGTCAGAAGCATCAATCTGGCAGAACTTGATATCGATCCCTGCACCCATTGCGACGTGTGCCTTGAAGATGGAGAATGTAATATAAACGACGATATGCAAACTTTGTACCGTGAGATGAAAACTGCAGATATTATTGTGCTTGCATCCCCTGTCCATTTTATGACGGTTAGTGCCCAAGTCAAACTTTTTATTGATCGATGCCAGGCAATTTGGGCAAGAAAATATATTCTTGACAAGCCACCTTTTGGGGACGATAAGCCCAGAAAAGGGGTATTTATCAGTGTTGGGGGGATGAAAGGCCATAATATTTTCGATTGTGCCCGTATAACTGTCAAAGCTCTGTTTGCCAGCCTGAACATCTCTTATGCTGGAGAGCTTCTTTTTTCCGAGATAGATAAAGAAGGGGACATTGTCCATCATCCCCAAGCCCTGGACGATGCCTTCAAGCTCGGCGCTGCCCTTGCTGGAAACCGGCCAGATCGAAAAATCTAAACTCGATAAGCCTGGCAGAAATAGACAGCATCACAACCGCGAAGAGAGTTTGCCACCTTTCTGCTCCTTTGGTTTATAATGAGTTCGTTATGAAAGCAAACAAACAAACAAGACTTGAGGACAGGGTATACGATTTTATTCTTGGTCACAATCTTGTTACACCGGGAGACCGTATCCTTGTGGCTGTTTCAGGTGGTCCGGATTCAATAGCTCTTCTAAGGTTGCTTCATAACCTGCGAAATGCTCTGAAAGTAACCATTGTTGTTGCTCATCTGAACCATAACTTAAGAGGTGATGAATCGGACGGTGATGCACTCTACGTAGCTGAATTGGCTCAAAGCATGGGTTTGCCATTTTCAATTGGCGGCAGAGATGTTAACGAATATCGCGACCGACACAAACTTACGCTTGAGGAAGCCGCCAGAGAAGTGCGTTACAAGTATCTTGCCGAGGTTGCTGCCGACAGCGCATCTAATTTAATAGCTATCGGGCACACGCGTAACGATAATGTGGAGACAATTTTAATGCACATGATACGCGGCGCAGGTATGATGGGTTTGAAAGGGTTGGCTCCGCGCACCAGAAGAAATGTGGATGGGCAAAACGTTACTATCATCAGGCCCTTGCTCAAAATTGCTCGTAATGATATCGAGTCATATTGTTCAAGCCTTGGACTGGTTACACGTACTGACAGTACCAACATAAGCATGTCTGCTTTGAGAAATCGCATTCGCCTGGAACTTCTTCCTTTGCTAAGAGAATATAACCCGGCAGTGGACGAAGCATTTTTAAGACTATCGCATATAGCCGGTGATGAACTGGATTATATTGATCAAAAGAGCGAAGAGGCCTGGGAGAAAATTGCACGCAGGCATGGAGATGTCATCGTGCTTGAGAGGGATGGGTTTGATTGTCTTCACCCGGCGCTTCAGCGTTCGCTCTTGCGGCGTGCAGCAAGAGAAATTTACGGGAGTCTGAAAGATATAGAAGCTTCTCATATTGAAGACATCCTCGATCATACTGATCGTGGAGCTGGCAAGCAAGTTGAGCTCAAGGGTGGTGTTGTATTCACGATTGAGCATAGCCGCTATTTGTTGGGGAAAAAGGAGGAAACACTCTGTCCTTATTCACCGATGTCGGGGGAGTATGATTTGGTAGTACCAGGAGAGACGGTGTGTGGAGACTGGAAGGTTATCACAGAAATTATTGTCGGCAACCAGATTGGAGATGATGTAAAATCTTTTACGAACTATTTTGATTATGACAAAACCGGGTTCGGCTTGTCAATGCGTTCACGTAAGCCTGGAGATCGTTTCATTCCTTTAGGTATGACTCACGAAAAAAAATTAAAGGATTATTTAATCGATGCCAGGGTTCCGTGTTCATGGCGGGACCATATTCCCGTAATTGTTTCGGAAGGCAAAATAGTCTGGCTTGCTGGTTATCGCATGGACGAAGGTTTCAAAGTGACAGAAGATACGCAAAAAATGCTAAGGATTGAAATCATTCATAATGGCGATAGATAATCCTGGGTAAGTTTTTGATGAAAGGCGGGCGCTGACAGTTCTTGTCAAAAGAGTCTGGGAAACGTGGATGACTTTGTGTTTAGCCAATCCAGGGCTTTTTTAGTATCAGAAGCGACTTTTTCCTTGTCAGCCTTTTTTAGACGGTACTTAAAAAGCCAGTATGAGAATTCGGCTTTTGTGTTTGCATGGAGGCTGGAATCATCAGTATCGTTCAGAAAAAGTTTGTAGAGGCTATCCATTTCACTTTCATAAATCTCTAAAAACGCCCGGCTTTCTCGATCTTCTGGTGGGCACAAGCCGAGGGAGATAAACTCCTTTTCTATTTCAGAAGAAACTGCTTTTATCAAGGCCGCCTCCACAGTAACTCCATACAAGTAGTTCAAATACAGTTTATATTTCAATTCACCTATTAATTGTTGTGCCTCAGGCTGGGTTATTATTAACGGAGGTCTGCCGTACTTGATGAATTGGGCGCTTTCTGTGCGGCTGATTAGATCTTCTCCGACTTCCGTAACCAACATTCGTATTAGTGAAATCCAGTCAAGCGCTTCCCCGCTGATAAGGTAATCATCTTCGGGATAATCACGCACGGCTTCCAGTAATGCAAGGTACCAATGTTTGCCGGATTTTATCGTTGCCCCCATGCGGCCGATTATTTCACTGTGAGAATTGGAAGGCAGGTTGCTCATAACTGCCGCTCCCGGTTATCTCCCGCAACAGTGCTTATATTTTTTACCACTGCCGCAAGGACAAGGCTCATTCCGCCCAACTTTTTTACCGGTAACCCTTGGACGTGCCGGCGTGTCACCTGTTTTAGCTGAAGAGGATGGGATTTGGCCAGGGGAAGACATCATCGCCCTCGACATCCTTAGGCCGGAAGGAGGAGAGAGGGCTCTTTCGCCTTTAGTTACGATGCTAATTCGGAAAATGGCATGGGCAACGTCGTGGCTGATAGTTTCAAGCAAGACCTGGAACTGGGCAAATCCCTGATTTTTATAAGCATCGGCAGCGCGGGTTTGTTGAAGGGTTTGCCATCCGGCCTGCAGGCGCATAAATTCCATATTTGTAAGGTGCTCTACCCAGAGAGTGTCAATGGTTTTTATTAACAAGAATTTTTCCAGCAGGCGCATTTTATCCTCGCCAAATTCCTGCTCTCTTTTTTGATAAAGGGCTTCGGCCTGCTGTTTGAGCTCTTCCTGAATTTGGTCTGGCCTCATATTTTCCACAGCTTCGGGGTTAATTTCGGGTGGAATCGGCATAATAGTGCTGACTTCTTTTAACATCTCCTTATATTCCGGTTCGTAAGTATCGGTTGTGTAGCTGGTTACAATAGCATCCAGTTCACTTGTGACCATGCTGAGAATATTAGCTTTAAGATCTGCTCCGGCCAGGACTTTTCGCCGTTCAGCGTAGATAACTTCACGTTGTTTATTCACAACGTCATCAAATTCTACCAACTGTTTACGGACGTCAAAATGGTAACCTTCAACACGTTTTTGTGCATCGGCGATAGAACGCGATACCATTTTATTTTCGATAGGACTGGATTCATCCATGCCAGCCCAATCCATGACGGTCTTGATACGCTCAGAACCGAATCTGCGCATGAGATCATCGTCAAGAGAGACATAAAAGCGAGACTTGCCCGGGTCGCCCTGGCGACCAGCGCGTCCCCTGAGCTGATTATCTATACGGCGTGCTTCGTGGCGCTCTGTTCCTATTACATACAGACCGCCCAGGTCAAGCACCTTTTGTTGAGTGTTTTCCCATTTCTTCTGGACCTTTTCATCATCATCTTCCGGTTTTTTCCCGCCAAGGAGAATATCGACACCACGTCCAGCCATGTTCGTGGCCACGGTAACGGCGCCTGGTTCACCGGCTCTGGCAATAATTTCAGCTTCTCTTTCATGCTGTCTGGCGTTCAAAACATTATGTTTGACACCCTTGCGCTTGAGAAGTTCACTTATATAATCTGATTTTTCGATTGAAGCAGTACCGATCAGCAGGGGTTGACCTGTCGCGTGAATTTCTTTGACGTCACTGACAAGAGCCTTGAATTTGGTGGCTTCGTCTTTATAAATCCGGTCAGCAAGATCTTCTCTTACCATGGGTTTATTGGGCGGGATTGTTACCACGTCCAGCTTATATATTTGTGCAAATTCTTCATCCTCAGTCGCGGCAGTGCCTGTCATGCCGCTCAATTTGTCATACATGCGGAAATAATTTTGAATAGTAACAGTGGCAAATGTACGGCTTTCTTCTTTTACTTTTACGCCTTCTTTGGCCTCAATCGCCTGGTGTAAACCTTCACTGTATCGCCTTCCAAGCATAAGCCGGCCAGTGAAAGGGTCTACTATTATGACTTCGCCGTCTTTTATCATGTATTCTTTGTCTTTGTTGTAGAACTCTCTCGCCTGGAGAGCATTTCTGAGGTGGCGCATGAGGTCAGCACTTGATGGGTCGTAGAGGCTGGCTCCTTCAAGTAATCCTTCCCGTTCCAGCAAGTTTTCCATCTCCGCAAACCCGTCGTCCGTGACTTCAACAATTCGTTCCTTTTCTTTGGTTTCATAGTGCAAACCGGGTTTCAAGCGCTGAACTAACCTGGCGAAGATCTGGTATTTTTTTGGGGATTCGGCATCAGGGGCGCTGATGATAAGCGGTGTTCTGGCTTCGTCGATTAAAAGACTGTCGACCTCGTCAATAACGGCATAGTTCAGATCGCGCTGTACGCATTGCTCAAGGTTCATTACCATGTTGTCTCTAAGGTAGTCGAAACCAAATTCAGCACTGGTGCCGTAAGTCACGTCTGCCTGATAAGCCTCTCTTCTGGGAACTGGTTTGAAATGACGCCACGGGTCGTTTTCCTTCTCACTGTCATAATCTGGGTCGTAAATACGAGCTGGCTGCATTTCGTCTGGCGTTTGCATCGGGTATATACTTCCCACTTGAAGGCCAAGAAGATGAAATAATGGACCCATCCAGTAAGCATCACGACGGGCAAGATAGTCATTTACAGTGACGAGGTGGGCACCCTTGCCTGCCAGTGCATTCAGATAAAGCGGCAGGGTGGCTACCAGTGTTTTACCTTCGCCTGTTATCATTTCGGCAATCTGACCCTGATGAAGGACGATCCCGCCGATTAGTTGAACATCGTAGTGTCTTAGCCCCAGTGTTCGTTTTGACGCCTCTCGTACGGCTGCAAATGCTTCCGGGAGGAGGCTGTCAAGGGCTTCCCCATCACCCAGGCGCTTTTTGAACTCTACGGTTTTTGCCTTTAATTCGTCTTCGGTTAAAGATGCAAAACTTGCTTCAAGCTGATTTATCTTATCAACCAAAGGGTTTAATTTCTTCATTACCTTTTCGTTGGGATCACCAAATCCAAATAATTTAAACATTGTTTGTATCTTCTATCCTGTCATTAATAAGCTGTCTTGCGTAGTCAGCATCTTTTTCATTTACCAACACCTCAATCATCCCCATTCCATTAACTGAAAAGGGGTGGATTGAACTGGCAGCATTTGATCTTAGCATAGCAGGAACTCCAAAGCTTTCAAGCATGCCCTTGATTGTCAGTCCTTCAAGTTCGCCTGATGCTACGTAAACCTTTGTCAGTTTATGGTTTTTGTTCAAATAACGCTCCAACCGATTTGCCGGTGTGGATGCGATGGATTGCCTCGCCCAGGAGAGGTGCAATAGAGAGTACGGTCACCTTACCGCTGGAGTCATTCTTGACTGGTACCGTGTTTGTAACAACTACTTCTTTTACACGGGACGCTGCTATGCGTTCCATGCAAGGGCCTGAAAATACGGCATGGGTGCAGCATGAATAAACTTCGCTTGCTCCACGGCTAATCAGTGTATCTACAGTATTAACGAGCGAGCCGCCGGTATCAATTTCATCATCAATCGTAATAGCAATTTTACCCGTCACATCGCCAATCACGTTTAATGTTTCAGTGCGGTCGGCGTTACCGAGGCGGCGTTTTTCCATGATGGCAAGAGGTGCATCTAAAATTGCGGCCATATCCCTTGCTCGTTTCGAAATACCTATATCAGTCGCAACCACGACTGGATTCGGCAAGTTTTTTTGTTTAAAATAGTCTCCAAGAAGATTTAACCCCGTCAATTCATCGACTGGAATGTTAAAAAAGCCCTGTATTTGAGGAGCGTGCAAATCCACTGTCAGCACGCGATTTGCTCCTGCTACGCTCAGAAGATCTGCCAGGAGGCGTGCTGTGATCGGGACTCGAGGCTGGTCCTTTTTATCGGTACGCGCATAAGCATAATAAGGCACTACAGCTGTTATTCGTCCGGCGCTTGAACGCTTGAACGCATCAATCATTATCAGGAATTCCATTATATGGTGGTTGACAGGACTGCAGAAGGGTTGGATTAAAAATACATCCCGTGCCCGCACGTTTTCAAGTATTTTCACAAATGTGTTTTCATTTGAAAAATCAAAAACTTCAAGCTTTCCCAACGGTATTCCCAAGTATTCTGTAACTGCTTTTGCGAGCTCCTGGTGCGCTGTACCGGAGAATACCTTTAATTCGTCCATAGTGTCGTGGCGACCTCCTTACATATCTATCCCGGGGACAGGGAAGCGTGAGCATATTTCTTGAACCGATGCTTTTGCTTCTTCTTTCAGGGCGGCATCGTCAATATTCAGGACAATGCCAGCAATAATACCAGCTATTTTTATCACCTCTTCCGGACCGAAACCACGGCTAGTGATGGCAGGTGTGCCGAGCCGTATGCCTCCCGCAATTGAGGTGGGATGAATTTCATCAAACGGTACGGCATTGCGGTTTAAAACAATGCCTATGCTTTCTAATGCTTCTTCAACCTGTTTTCCGGTAACGCCATTGCTATTTAAATCTACAAGGATAAGGTGGTTATCGGTACCGCCGGAAATAATTCTCAATCCATATTTTTTAAGTTCTTCAGCCAGCAGTTTTGCGTTTGATATTACTTGTTGCTGATAAACAACGAATTCCGGGCTAAGCGCTTCTTTAAAACACACTGCTTTGGCAGTGACAATATGTACAAGCGGACCGCCTTGGGTCATTGGGAAAACGGTCGAGTCAATTTTTCTGGCTAGTTCCTTACGGCAAAGTACAAAGCCTCCCCTTGGCCCCCTGAGCGTTTTGTGGGTGGTTGAAGTAACAATATCGGCATAGGGAACTGGTGATGGGTGAACTCCGGCAGCTACCAAACCGGCAATATGAGCCATATCTACCATAAGTTTGGCGTTAACGGAGTCTGCTATGTGGCGGAAACGCTCAAAATCTATAAAACGGGGATAAGCACTTGATCCCGTTACAATCAGCACTGGCTGTAATTCTTTTACCAGCCGCTCAACTTCAACGTAGTTAATCCTTTCAGTTTCACGATCCAGGCCATAAGAAGTGAATTTATAAAATTTCCCGGAAAAGTTAAAGCTTGCACCATGAGTAAGGTGTCCGCCGTGAGCAAGATCCATGCCCAACACCCGGTCACCGTACTTCAGTACAGAGAAATAAGCCGCCATGTTCGCCTGGGAGCCCGAATGCGGTTGTACGTTTACGTGCTCTGCCTTAAAGAGTTCTTTTGCCCGATCAATGGCAATGTTTTCAATAATATCAACGTTTTCGCATCCGCCATAATATCTTTTACCCGGATACCCCTCAGCGTATTTGTTAGTAAGAGGAGAGCCTTGGGCTTCCATAACGGCGGCACTGCTGTAGTTTTCAGACGCAATCAGGTTAATGGTTGCGCGCTGACGGTCATATTCATCCTGTACCGCCTGGTAGATATCCGGGTCTTCCGATTTAAGAAAACTCATCTTAATATATAATCCTCCAAATTCTCAGGGAAGTACCAAGTGTCATTTTACTATTGAACAGAGGGCTTAAGCAAACCAAATAATTCGCGGACAGCCAGTTAATATATTCGAGCTAATTAAGTTCTTGCTCGAAGTTCAGGCAACAATAATTAACCGGTCAAGGCTGTCAGGTTTATCGATTGGCTGGAGCATGAATGCCTGAAAAGGGATTTGTCATTAATAAGGGGGCCTGCCGTCTTTCAGTGTCATGCATTGGGGTTTGGTTTTTGCCGCTTTGCCCCCAGTGCTCGTGCCGTCGAAAGCAATCCTGCCCATTTCCAGCTGCACCGGAAGCGCATATTCCCCGGTAAAACATGCCAGGCAGAAAAGGTTCTTTGGTAATCCGACAGCTTCTACCAGGTTGTCTACCGGCATATAGCCGAGTGAATCCGCATCAATAAACTCACGTATTTCCTCAACCGATTTTCTTGCGGCAAGAAGTTCCCAGCGCGTAGCCATGTCAACTCCAAAAAAACATGGGTGAGCAATAGGAGGAGCGCATATACGTGAGTGAACTTCCTTGGCTCCGGCTTTTCTGAGTAATTTGATTACCTGCGGGGTAGTTGTGCCGCGGACGATGCTGTCATCAACCAGAACAACACGCTTACCTTCAAGAACTGGTTGTAACGGGTTGAACTTGAGTTGAACGCCCAAGCCTCTCAAGCGTTGGGTTGGTTCTATAAATGTTCGGCCCATGTAACGATTTTTAATGAGGCCAGTTGCCGGCGGTATTCCTGATTTCATCGAGTAGCCTGCCGCCGCCGGCGTTGCGGATTCCGGCACCCCTATTACTATATCGGCATCAACCGGATATATTTCAGCCAGCTTTTCGCCCATTGCCTGCCTGGTGTGGTATACAAGTTTATTGTTTATAACACTGTCAGGTCTGGCGAAATAAATATATTCAAATATGCAAAAAGCCCTTCTGCTACCTGGCTCTGTAGTGCTACGCATGCCATTATCATCAATCTCAATTATTTCGCCAGGCTCCACTTCTCGGAGAAAGGACGCGCCGATCTGATCAAGCGCACAACTTTCTGATGCAATTACAAAACTCTTGTCGTTTATCTTGCCAATGCAAAGAGGCCTGACCCCATATGGGTCCCGTATGGCAAATAGCGCATCCCTGGTCATGATAGCCAGAGAATAGGCGCCTTGCAGGCGGCGTGTTGCGTAGCGCATCTTGTCCATCCATTTTTGATGAGGAGCTGACAGGATAAGGTTGCCGATTATTTCGGAATCGGTAGTGGTATTAAAAATATAGCCCTGGTTTTCAAGCTCAAGGCGCAAGGCTGAGGAGTTGGCAATATTGCCGTTATGAGAAACGGCAATTTCATTATGTCCATCGTTTACAACTACTGGCTGGGAATTATAACGCCGCCTTGAACCGGCGGCGGAATAGAGGGTGTGGCCTATGGCTATATGCCCTCCGAGACGTTTGAGAGTTCTCTCGTCAAACACCTGCGCGACCAGCCCCATGCGGGAATGAACGCGGATTTCATGGCCATTGGAGGTAGCTATACCAGCACTTTCCTGCCCTCTGTGCTGAAGAACAAACAGACCGAAAAAGGTTATACGGGCAATATCTTCTGTATGTGAGTGTATCCCGAATACCCCGCACTCTTCGTGTAGGCCTGTATCAAAACAGGTAGTTCCGCAGAAGCTTGAACCATTCACTGAAAGATTATAGCCCATCATTATTGATGGGTCAAAGCAAACGTATTTGGGAACATTCAGGAAGCTGGCTTACGTGTGTGTCAAACTTGGGGAAAACGGTTGGCAGCCTTGAGAATGGCAGTGTTAGCGAGTAGCGGTGGCAACACGATTACAAAGTTGAGTATCCGTATATCAAGCGAACCTTTAAATGATCCACTTTTATTTCTGGTGGAGACGGGGGAGAGTTGAACTCCCCGTCCAGAAAAGACAGCCCAGAATTTACTACAGGTTTATCCGATTTTTAAAATCTTGCCAGACAGATACCAACCGGCAAC
>CAYNLZ010000017.1:2410-14093 GCA_964398255.1 uncultured Dehalococcoidaceae bacterium | reverse complement strand
TGAAGTAGACATGCCAAGTTTATAATCGGGGTTATTAACAACCGTCACGTTCGGGCGGCTGGCAATTTTTGAGGTTTCTTCAGCCATAGCTCCAACTACTACGATGACCTTGTCCGCATTGGAAGCCATGATATTATCCAGGGTAATGCCCATTATGGTGCTTGTACCCAGTGGCAGTAATTGCTTGAGGCTTCCCATACGCTTTGCCATTCCAGCAGCCAGCAGGATTAAGGCTTTTTTGTATGAAATATAATTATTTGGCACGATATTTATGATTTAGTATTGCATTTAGCTTGTTTTTACGTCAACCTTTGTTACCTTGCCAGAGGAGCATTTTATACATATACTTAACCTATGTCTGGAGAAATGATACTCCTCGTAGCTGTTATATCATTTTAAGGTGATGCTGCAAAGGTGTAGCCGTGGGTTAAATCCGGTGTTTAACAGAAGGACCCAACGTAAAGATAATCAGAAAACTCAGCAATGAAATTGATATCTACTGTCATATTTTATCATTTCTCTATTATTTCGGATACATTGAATATATTAGACGAAAAACAAGGAGGTTAAAATTGATAAAGAAAACAATAGCGCTCGTGGCTCATGATGCCAAAAAGGCAGAAATGGTAGAGTTTGCCAGGACGCATACAGGAGTATTAAGCGAGTTGAACCTGGTGGCGACGCGTTCAACAGGGGAGTTGATCGCCCGGGGGACCGGTTTAGAAATTACCCTGCTTCTTAGCGGGCCTCAGGGAGGGGACCAACAGGTAGGTGCGTTGGTTGCAAGCGAAGAATGCAAAGCGGTTATATTTTTAAGGGATCCACTTACTGCCCAGCCGCATGAGCCTGACATTACTGCCTTATTGCGAGTGTGCGATGTCCACAACATCCCACTGGCAACGAATCGAGTCACTGCTGAAGCAGTTATAAACTACATTGCGGCTAAATAGAACAATCAGAGTATTAAGCTGATAATTGGCACATCATACTTTACATAAATAATATCAGTAGTAAATAGTTAGAGGCAAAGTGAGCAAAAAAAGAATATTTCTGACCCCTCTCCTTATCATTGGGGTGGTAATTTCTCTTATTGGCTGTAACCCGAGCGACCCTGATAATGGGCTTTCTGGTTTTCTTGATGTAACCGGCTCAAACACAGTTACGCCTCTTTCCGCGATGTTTGCTGAAGAATTTATGATTGATAATCCGGCAGTGAATGTTGCAATATCTGGCCCTGGTTCTGGAGCTGGAATTGCGGCTTTGATAAACGGTATAACTGCTATTTGCCAATCATCAAGACCAATTAGGCAATTTGAAATCGACCTGGCGCAAGCCAGAGATATAAATGTGGTAGAGACCACTATTGCCACCGATGTTATAGCAATTATTGTTCATCCATCTAACCCGGTTAGCGAGCTGACCATTGAACAGCTTTCAGGTATATATGCGGGGGCGATAACAAACTGGCAACAAGTAGGTGGGAATGATGCGCCTATCGTTGCGCTTGCTCGTGATACGAGCTCGGGTACTCATGTCTACTTTAAAGAAGCAGTTGTACAGATGGAAGGTCTTCCGAGTGAAGATGCCAGCCTGGAGTACGGTGGGTCTATACAAATGCTTCCTTCAACATCTGTTGGTGTGAACCAGGTCGAGCAAAACAGCAATGCCATTTTTTATGTTGGCCTGGGTTATCTGGATGATGCTGTAAAGGCACTGGGTATCAAAAAAGACTCTGGCAGTACGGCAGTATCGCCAAGCCTTGAAACAGCATTGAATGGCACTTACCCGTTATACCGGAGTCTTTACTACTATACTGATGGAGAGCCTGAAGGACTGATTAAAGCTTTTATTGATTTTGCCCTGTCGGACATAGGCCAGGAGATGGCTGAGTCAGCCGGGTTTGTACCTGTTGCATAAGAGGAAATAAGCCTTTGGGCGTTCGCAAATTTAAGCACTAAGAATGTATTATATAAAGATACCAGAGAAATTAACGAGGATTATTTTAATTTATGGCTCCCTTTAACAGGTCCACCAATGTAGCCGGGAAGCACTCGCTAACTGCCCGGCCGAGGTGGGGCGAGCTTATTATAGAAAAGCTTATACAGCTTGCCGGCATCCTGGCTATAGTAGTGCTACTGGGAGTGTTTTTCATACTGCTTCGTGAAGGTATCCCTGCGTTAATCGAAACGCCGATACACCAGTTTTTATTTGGTACGTCCTGGTACCCGGTTTCAGACTCTCCAACCTTTGGTATTTTACCCTTCTTTGTATCCACTATGTGGGTTACTGTGATATCAACTGCACTGGCGGTGCCGGTTGGGGTTGGAGCGGCAATATTTTTAGCTGAAGTTGCGCCAGGAAGGCTTGCAAATGCAGTTAAACCAATTGTTGAGCTCCTATCGGGCTTTCCTTCGGTAGTAATGGGATTTATTGGCCTGGTACTTCTTGCCCCCTGGATTCAAAATACACTGAGTCTCAGCACAGGTTTAACCGGGTTGACAGCTGGTATCATGCTTTCCATGATGAGCTTTCCTATAATTGTCAGCGTTTCTGAGGACGCCCTTCGCTCAGTCCCGGATGAATATCGTCAAGCCGCCTATGGGCTGGGGGCAACTAAATGGGAAGTGATATGGCATGTATGTGTACCCTCGGCGCTTTCAGGAATAACGGCGGCAATAATGCTGGGTGTGGGACGAGCTATCGGAGAAACGATGACAGTGCTTATGGTAGCAGGAGGGGCGCTGGCATTGCCCGAATTGCCTACTGATCCCATGACGCCGATGACCGCGGCGATTGCTTCAGGCATTGGTAATGCAGTTCAGGGCGGGCCTCAATATCATGCCCTGTTTGCTATTGGGTTAATATTGTTCATCCTTACACTATTTGTAAACCTGATTGCAGGACGCATTATGGAAAGGCAAAAGAGGAAGTTTTCGGCTGAATAAACATGGCAGTTTCTAATATAAAAAGCAGATATTTGACCCAGAGAGTGGCGATGGTAATATTGGCCATTTCTGTACTGCTGGTTGTGGTTCCGGTAATCGCAATAATAATCTACATGATTGTTAATGGTTACAGTGCTATCAGCTGGGAATTTCTTACCGGCTTTCCAACGGAGGGTGGCAAGTCAGGAGGAATCCTTCCGGCTATTTTAGGTACAGTGTATCTGATGCTGGGTACTATCCTGCTTGCTTTGCCGGTTGGAGTGCTGGCTGGTATTTATCTGGGCGAATACACGCGGGATAATTGGCTAACCCGTATAATTAATATGGCTATTATCAATCTGGCAGGGGTTCCCAGTGTAGTATTTGGCTTGTTTGGACTGGCAGTGTTTGTTCTTGGTTTGCAATTGGGAATGTCCCTGCTTGCCGCCAGTTTGACGCTAGCCGCTCAGGCTCTGGCAATGACCATCACCACATCCAGGGAAGCTATTATGGCAGTTCCTAAAAAGTATCGGGAAGGGTCTTTGGCTATTGGAGTTTCAAAATGGCAGACTATTCGCCATGTCGTGTTACCTCAAGCATCCCCCGGTATTCTGACAGGTGCAATACTGGCTATGAGCAGGGCAGCCGGGGAAACAGCCCCAATAATTGTTGTTGGTGCCGCATTCCTTGTTGGCGCCTTGCCAGGCTCACCGTTCGACCGTTTCATGGCTTTGCCGTACCATCTTTATACCGTATCTGCTCATATTCCAGGGATGCCTGAAGACATGAAATGGGGTGTAGCCCTGGTACTTATTGTCATGGTGCTCTTTTTCAATACACTGGTTGGGATTGTTCGGATGAAGGCGCGAAAGAGGTAAATTTAATGGATAACAGCATGGTTAGTGTTAATAATAACGGTGGAGACAATCTGCAATCCGGATGTAGTTGTACTCGGTTGAGTGCAGAAAATCTTAATATTTATTATGGTGATTTTCATGCGGTTAAAGATATTTCACTTGATATTAACAGTTGCTCCATTACGGCTATAATCGGGCCCTCCGGGTGCGGAAAATCGTCTGTTCTGCGCGTTTTTAACCGTATGAATGATTTGATTCCATCTGCCAGAATCGAAGGGCTGGTGAATTTTGACGGGATTGATATCTACCAAGACGGAGTTGATGTGGTAGAGTTGCGCAAGCGGGTGGGCATGGTTTTTCAAAGGCCCAATCCTTTCCCAATGTCGATATATGATAACGTATGTTTTGGGCCTAAACGGCACGGTATTCGCGACAAGCGTACGCTGGATGAGATTGTTGAAAGAAGTCTTACCCAGGCCGCTCTTTGGGATGAAGTGAAAGACAAGCTCGATCAATCAGGTTTATCGATATCCGGGGGCCAGCAGCAGCGTTTGTGCATCGCCAGGGTTTTGGCAGTTGAGCCCGAAGTGATACTTATGGATGAACCATGTTCGGCATTGGACCCGATTGCAACATTGAAAATAGAAGAATTGATGCGGACCCTTTCTGCAACTTATACTATCGTTATTGTTACTCATAATATGCAACAGGCAGCCAGGGTTTCCGATATGACTGCGTTTTTAATGGTCGGAGATGACCGTGCGGGAGTGCTGGTAGAATATGGTGAAACCAGTGAAATTTTTACTAACCCAAAAAACAAGCAAACAGAAGATTACATAACCGGACGGTTCGGTTAATTAAAGGAGGGAAGAACAGTGCGAAAGAGTTATGAGCGTGATTTGAAACGTTTGCAGGATGAAGTGCTCGTGATGGCGAGCTTGGTGGAAAAAGCAATTATCCACTCTGTAGAAGCCCTCAAGAATCGTGACCTGGAACTGGCACGTGAAGTTATTATTGGCGATGAAGCTATAGACCAGAAGCGTTTTGATATAGAAGAGCAATGCGTGGAGCTTATTGCGATGCAACAACCCATGGCAGTGGACTTACGCATAATAATTGCAATACTGAATATGTTGATTGACCTGGAGCGGATTGGAGACCATGCTGAAGGTATAGCCAAAATTACAATTACAATTGGTGACGAGCCACCGATAAAACCCTTGATAGACCTCCCCAGAATGGCGGAAAGGACCTGCCAGATGCTTCGGGAGGCTATGGATGCATTTGTCAGGCGAGATGTGGCGTTGGCTAAAAAAGTTTGTGATGATGACGATGAGGTTGACGCTCTGTATAACCAGGTTTTTCGAGAATTGCTTGTAATTATGGCTGAAGACGCAAAGACGATTCAACGGGCAACCAGATTGATTTGGGTAGCCCATAACCTTGAACGCAGTGCGGACAGAATTACCAATATATGTGAACGCGTTGTATTTATTGCTACCGGAGTGATGGTGGATATTGGCGCCTCCAAGGATTAATTATGAAGTGGAAAAACCTGTTAGGCAGAAGTCAATAAGAGAGTAAAAAATGACAAAGCCCGTTATGCCCCTTAAATGGTATAAAAATCTGACGACAAGAGAAGGTCGTATTCAAGAAGGCTTATTTGTGGTTGAAGGGATGCGCTCCATACAGCAGATTGTGGGAAAACGGCCGGATTCCATCAAGGAGCTGGTAGCAATTGAAGGGGTAGAGCTTATCAAAGACTACCCGGTAAGAATTGTTACAGAAAAGCAGTTTGCGCAAATTTCTTCTATTAAAACACCACAGGGGATAATGGCTGTAGTGTCAATCCCACGGCATGTTTATGAAAATGATTTGCCTGGTGCGCCAGGTCAAAAGGTATTGGTACTTGAAGATATACAGGACCCCGGCAATCTGGGCACACTTATACGGACAGCTGCTGCTTTTAATTTTGCCGGCATCGTCATGAGTGATAAAACGGCTGACCCTTTTTCACCAAAGTGCGTACAATCAGCCGCTGGTTCCGTTTTAGCGTTGTGGATACGTCGCACCTCTTCTTATCTTGATCTCGCAGCCAGGTTGAAAACAGGCGGTTACAGGATAGTGGCAGCTTCTCTTGAAGGTGAGAGTAACCAGGAATTCTTTAACACCGAAAAGTTGGTTGTTGCGCTTGGGAATGAAGCTGCAGGCTTATCAAAGCAGATAACGAGCCTTGCCGATTATCGCTTTTCCATTCCTATCGACCGCAAGCAAGCAGAATCGTTAAATGTGGCAGTCAGCGGGGGAATAATCATGTACCTGGCAACAAGGGCGTGATTTCGCACCGAAGGCTGTTTTTAAGCTGTTATCACCACGCATCTTGTGTCAGGCTGGCATGCATGTTGATTTTAGGTAGTCCGGCACGGGTTTTATAGTTTTCCCAAAAGGATATCCATTCAGGGTTCGACGACTTAACTTCTATCCCTTCGTTTGTAGCTTCCTTCATGGCTGTCTTATAGGCGGAGTGATAATTTTCTAAAAGGGAGATATTTGTATAATTGCGAGCTTCGTAGTCAGCGTTCCAGATTCCCTTTTCTTTGAGGTATTTTACAAGCCCGGGGTGAACTGGTATATACACAGTCTGTATGGCTTCTACCAGGTCACCGAGCGTCATGTGAGCATTACTGGTGTAACGATCTTTGTAAAGGTCATAGTTTTCATCTAACCACTTGACCACGTTATAAATCAGTTCGGTATCTGTATCCATGTTGGTGCCCAGATATTTATAGCTGATTATTGACCATGTGCCGATTACAGCCTCGGGGCCGGCATTGATTGCGCCAAAATCATAGAGGGAGCTTATTTCAAGAAAAGCCGCCGCGCCCACTGGGTTGGCATTCGGGTCCAGGGCAATATAGCGTATGCCGCGGGGTGCCGCTGAGGCTTCCTGGACAGATGGAGCTACCGGCGCTGCCATGCAGATATCAGCCCGTCCTTCTGCAACTGCTCTGACGCAGGCATCGTATTCCCCGGTATTAACCCAGATGATATCGTTCTGGCTGATGCCTGCCCACGCCAGTAGCGAAAGAAAGGGTGACATTGTTGCGGTCTTATCATTCCAGATTGCAATCTTTGTGCCTGGTTTTATATCTTCCGGCTTATAAATCCTGGAATCTCCTCGCACCATAAAACCAGTTGCAGCCAGCGAATCGATCCACACCACGCTTGCCATCCATGGGCCACCGTCAGGAGAGGCATATTCATTGATACCTTCGATCGAATCCCGCAGGGTGGATTTATCCAACTGAGAAAGAGCCATTTTACCGGTTGCCATGTCTTTATAACAGTTAGTCCATGCTGGTTGGTTAACGACGCGGATAATGGGGCCGTTGAGACTCGTTTCCATGACAGATGCCCAACTGATAGTTTTAGCTTCCCCAGAAGAACCGGTGGCGGCAATATGTATAGCAGTTGGCCATTTAAATGCCTCTGGCTGTGAAGCCCCGGGGGATGTGGTGGGGTTTTGGACTGAGCACGCCGCGAAATTTAATATCAGCATGATGCCTATTCCCGCGGCAGCGATTTTAGCTGTAACATTAGCAGTATTCATTTAATTCTCCTTTGATTGAACGCGGCTCTCGTTTTTGGTGACGTCTTCAATTGATGACCCTGCACACGTTTTATTCAGTTGTTTTCTGCGCCAGCTACTTATCAACGCGATAGCGCACATTGCTATTCCTGCACCCAGAACCGTTACTTGAGGGAAAGCTATTAAAAACCCGCCGACAAACAGGAGGGCTCTCTCAAGCCGGTTGAGAAGCCCGATTCCGACCAGATATCCTTCCAGGGCAGAAGCAAGAAACCAAACTCCAATTACTGCTTGAGTGAGGTTATAAAGAGTGACATACCAGGGTGCGTATATAAGCAGGAGTGACGGCTCCATTACAAAGAAGAAGGGTATAAAAAACAATACGGCGCCCAGCCGACAAGAATTTCGGATAGTTTTAGTGACATCAGCATCAGCAATGCTGGCAGCTACCACGCAATGAAGTGCTACTGGGGGTGTTATTCCTCCCAGCGCTGAATAAAACAGGAAAAACAGGTTTAAGCCCAGCAGGGAAATGCCTCCATAAGCTGCAAATTCAGCAAGGTTTGAAGAGATGTGCACAAGAACCGGCACTGCAATGATTGCAAGGAGTATATAAGCTGTTCTTTGGAGCCCTCCCATTCCCATTAAAACTGAGAAAACGAAGCAGGCAAAGAGGATCAAATACAAGTTTTCCCCGCCGGCATTAACCATCCAGTTTGTAATCCCCATTGCAACACCGGTTTTCAATAAACCAACCAGGATAAAGCCCATACCCAGAAATATTGCCGCTGCATAATTTATCAGGCTTGCTGTCTGCACAAGCCCCGCTTCTAGTTGTTTTATGATACTGTTAAAAACCTGGTGAGCAGATCGTCCAGCCTCTCTCTTTCGAGGGATGAAATACCTGATTCCACCGTCGAGAGCTTTCAGTAACAAAACCAATGCTGTGGCGTATATCGGAGTTATCACCCCCCAGCGCATGTACACCATGCCAAATATGAGCATGGTAAGCCCTGCTATGTAGTACCAACCTTCGCTGAGGACTTGTTTCAGTTCAGGTATTTCTTCAGAGGGAACAGGTTTAAGCTTATGGCGGGCTGCATGTCCATCTACCTGCACCAAAATTCCCAGATAAAAAAGGGCAGAAGGAATCAATGTAGCGAGAATAACATCAGCATAATCAATTCCGAACATGACCACCATTAAAAATACCAGACCACCCAAAACTGGAGGCACGGTATCACTACCAGATGAAGACACAGCTTCGACCGCTGCAGCATATTCCGGTTCATACCCTGCCTTTTTCATAGTGGGTATTGTAAAAGAACCGGTCCCTGCGATGTTTGCGATCGGACTTCCGGTGATTGAGCCAAAAAAAGCACTGGCGACCACTGCCGCCTTGGCTTGGCCTCCGCGTACTCTGCCCATGAGTGAAGTGGCAAGTCTCATGAAGAAGTTTCCTCCGCCAATTCCCATTATGAAACCGGCAAAAATGAAAAACCCCAAGATTGTATCTCCAAGCAAGCGGCCCGGTGTGCCCAGCATTCCATCCGCACCAAAAGCGAATGAACCGATAATCTCATTAAAGGGGATTGAGACGCCGTAAAAAACCCCTCCCAGGTTGTTTGTTAACCAGGGATGTGATGCGATCAGGGGATAGATGATGCCTGCCAGCAGGAGCGCAACGTACCCCCAACCGCCAACCCTTCTACCAGCTTCAATGCAGATCGCCCCAAGAACGATCCCCGAAGCGAGTACCCATCCATTCGGTGGTATATCCCAGTTATGATAAGCGATTTCCCTGGCGTTTATAATAAAAAATACAAGTATTCCCACCAGCAAAACTGCCAAAACATAGTCGTACCAGGGGGTTGTCTCTCGGTTTTGTTTACGGCTTGCGCCAAGTCCGATAAAAATATTTAACCCAAGCAGGATGTAGATAAGATAATAATATGTGACGCCGGAGAATACGTATCCAAAAACTGGTATTGAAAACCAGTGCAGAATAAACAGAATTCCTGCCAGTGCTGGTATTAGAAGGTAAACCATTTTGACGGGCGTTGGAAGCAGGTCATAGCGCGATAATCTTGAACGAGCCTGGGGGTTTATTTGGCTTGAGGTTGGGAGATCGTCGCTCCCGGGTCCCTCGGTCTCAGTTTCGCCGTCGGGTTTCATGCTGGAGAAAACATCCTACCTTGTTTTTCCATTTAGCTGATTAGTATCAACTGGTTGGTAAATACAATAAGGTTCAGCTTCAAGGTAATCGCCGGTGGCTTCGTATGCCCGTGCCCTGCATCCACCGCAAACGTGTTTGAATTCGCAAATACCGCACTTTCCTTTAAGGTTTTCAATGTCTCGCAGCTCGTTAAACAAGGGAGAATCGTTCCAGACCGAAGCAAATGATTGCTCTTGAAGATTGCCGGCAGAAACATCAAAATAACCGCACCCCTGTACTTGCCCTACGTGAGAAATAAAGCAAAAACCCGTTCCCGCCATGCAGCCGCGGGTATTGGTGTCCAGCCCTCTTTGAGAGGTTGGGAAGGTGCCGGGATGGCCATGAGAGACCGTTTGTTTGACCCCGCATTGCCTGATTACCCTCTGGTAATGAGGCACGTCTGTTGGTTTAAAAAACAATTTGTTCCCCAGCTCCTGCTGTTTTTTACAAATCCAGCGCAAAACTTCCTCATATTCCTCAGGTGCAAGTTCTTGCTCGGCAAGGCCTTTGCCGCGGCCGGTAGGTACAAGTAAAAATGGATGGAAAGCAGCAACCTTGAGTTCAAGAGCCATGTCTACCAGTTGGGGGAGATATTTGGCATTAAGGCGTGAGATAGTGCTGTTTATCTGGACTTCAAGGCCTGCTTCATGGGCATTGTGGACTCCTGACAAGGCTTCGACAAAGGAGCCATCTTTTCCGCGGAACTCGTCCTGTAATGAGGCTGTTGGAAAATCTATACTTACACTTATTCTGGAAATCGGCACTTTTTTAAGTCGAGCAGCAATTTTAGGTGTCACCAGGGTGCCATTGGTGCCCATTACTACTCGAAACCCCTTTGAATGGGCATACTTGCCAATTTCAAATATGTCTTGCCGCAAGAGAGGTTCGCCACCGGTGAGAATTAAAATTGGTTTTGCGACCTCAGCTATCTGGTCTACGATGTGAAAAGCTTCACTGGTTGAAAGCTCTCCTGCATATTCTTCATCAAGTGCTGATGCCCGGCAGTGGGCGCAAAAAAGGTTGCAGCGCCGCGTAATCTCCCAAGCTACCAATTTGAGATTGGGTTTAGTTTTCCCGCCGAGGTGCTTTTGTGAACTTTGCAAATCTTACTCCGTGTGAGTCGTAAGCGCATGTACAAATATATCAAGCTGGCAACAGGAGGGTAGCGCCGCTCTTATAGAAGGATTGATGGCTTGACACAAAACATGCGAGTTTCCTGATTATAGTCTCAGGAAAATATAACAGACAAAAGTAATTCTGTCAAAATCTATAAAAATCTAAAGGAACCTGATTAAATAATGATGAGTGTAGCAGGCGTATTTATATTTTAGAGTGTTTCTGGTGAGTTTCAACCATTGTTACAAGAGCCTGGTCCATGACATCATCAATCAAGGGAACAGCAGCAATGATTTCTTCAGCAATTATTTCCTTTTGCTTCATCATTTCCATTACCCCTTCAATGGTTGGTTTGCGGTGGCAGATGAAAGACTGAATCGTCTCGCTAAGAGTGAACCCGGCTTCAGACATGATGATGCCAAAACCTCGCCCGATGTCACGAGCTTTGACCAAGCTTATATTTCGGTTATCCGGGGAAGAAACGTATTGAATTATCAATTCTAAAATATTTCTGCCCAGCCCGGCGAGGTAATCCCTTTGCTCTTGGCTAAAATGAATACTCCTGCCAAAAGAATTGGCAACGCTTGAGGCAATTTCCCTGTGCGGCTCGGTGGTTTCTTCAAGCTTTACTACAAGATCTTGAATCCCCAACGTTTTTCTGCGTGAAGCCATGAATCCATCCACATGGCTTCGTTTGTATCGGCGGTGTCCGCCGGGAGTGATGAAGACTTTTATTTGACCGCCGTCGGTCCACTGCCTTAATGTTGCTTCACTCACGCCCAATATGCGGCAAGCTTCACCGATGCTTAGCCATGAGTCTTTCAAGGGGTCAAAGCTTACTTCATTGTTCATGGGTTCACCTTATATAATACCACGAGTAACCGGTTGAAGATAACAGCAAAGAGAGGGTTGCTCTGCCCACTTGTATATTTATTTGATGATAAATAAGCTTTGGTAATGGTATTATATATCACATGACTAA
>CAYNLZ010000017.1:0-2310 GCA_964398255.1 uncultured Dehalococcoidaceae bacterium | reverse complement strand
GCCGCCGCCATAATAAGGAATAAAGAGTTAAAGGCGGTATATCGCAAAATTATTTTGCCAAACTATGGTGTATTTGATGAACAAAGGTATTTTACCCCTGGAAATGAATGTCCTGTTATAAATGTTGGGGGCGTGGGTGTGGGGGTTACTATTTGCGAGGATATATGGTTTGATGAGGGTCCGGCCGCTGTGCAAACCTCAAATTCTGCTCGGCTTATAGTCAACATCAGTGCGTCACCTTACCATGCCGGCAAGTGGCATGAACAGGAGGAAATGCTTGGCAGGAGGGCAGCGGAATATAACGCGGTTGTGGCATATATTAACCAGGTTGGTGGCCAGGATGAGTTGGTATTTGATGGCGGCTCGGTGGTTATTGATGCAAATAAACAGGTGCTTGCTCGTGCTCCCCAATTTGAAGAAGCATTTATTGCGGTTGATATTAATCTTGATACCGTAAAAGAAGTTCAAAAAGCTTCTGATAGCAAGGACAACGATGATATAAAACAGGGAGAGCCTGGATGGGAAGCTTCTTATTATATGGTCTCTCCAGAACCTGACGATGAAAAGAAACCTCTTTTGGATACTGTTATTATTGAACCCCTCGAGCCAATTGCCGAGATTTACAAAGCTTTGGTTATCGGTACGCGGGATTATGTCTTAAAGAATGGATTTGCCCATGTCGTAATTGGCCTGTCAGGTGGAATGGATTCGAGCCTTGTAGCGGCGATAGCTGTGGACGCTTTGGGCAGTGAACGGGTTACTGGAGTCGCTATGCCTTCGCGGTTCTCCTCCGGGGAAAGTATCCCAGATGCTCAAGAGCTGTGCGCAAATCTTGATATAAAACTTATAACAATCTCGATTGATAAAATATACACTAGTTATCTGGAAACGCTGGATGAGATTTTTTCAGGTATTCCTCGCGATACAACAGAAGAGAATATCCAGGCACGTATACGTGGGAATTTGCTGATGGCGCTTTCTAATAAGTTCCGCTGGCTGGTGCTTACAACTGGGAACAAGAGCGAAATGGCAACTGGTTATACCACTCTTTACGGTGACATGGCTGGAGGTTTCGCAGTTATTAAGGACGTACCTAAAACACTTGTATATAAATTGGGGCTTTATCGCAATCGGGGTAATGGTGCAAAACCTATACCGGAGCGTGTAATGGCAAAAGCCCCTTCTGCTGAACTGCGCCCTAATCAGAAAGATAGTGACTCTTTGCCGATTTATGAGGTGCTGGATCCAATTCTTGCCAGCTATGTTGAGCAGGACAGGGAAGTGGCAGAAATTATAAACCAGGGGTTTGACGAAGAAGCTGTAAAGCGCACTGCTCGTCTGGTGGACATGAGTGAATACAAAAGAAGGCAAGCCCCGCCCGGGGTAAAAATTACTTCGCGGGCTTTTGGCCGGGACCGACGCTTGCCGATAACCAACCGTTTTCGGGGTGTATAAGCTTAATATACCCCGGTTTATTCTTGTTCGTTTTGGCTATATTTATAATCGCTGATAGCAACTCTCAGAGTGTTGCTTGCCAGCTCTGCACAGTGTTCGTCGTCGGGTAAACCGCCCAACTCGTCCAAAATCATCTTTTGATCAATTTCCATAGCTTCATCCAGGGTTTTTCCCTTAGCCAGTTTGGTTGCCATACCGCCAGCAGCAACTGAGTTTTGGCAACCGTCTGTATTGAAAGAGATATCCACGATAACGTCGTCCTCAACCTGGATCCACATCATCATGGTGTCACCGCAAAACCCGTCGATAATCCCGAAGGCATTATGGAGATCGCATATACGCATATCTACAGGATCTAAAATAAGATCAACAGCTATGGAGGAATAACCGTTGCCCATCATGAAAGTTTTTACGATTTCCCTGGCTTTTATTTCTTTTTCTTCTTCTGTAAGTTCTTCTGGCATAATTGACTGCTCCACTTTTTTATTTAATTGTAAAACTTGGCTTAATTTTGTTCAAGAAAGATGGATTTGCCTGCCTGCAGTAAGTAGTGAAAAGGAGCCTCCAAATGTATTTTTCAAACTGCAACAAGCATCCATACCGGTGCAGTGTCCTGGGGCGATCATATTAACCTGCATTCCCTTCAAGGTTTCTGCGGTGCGTTCTATTTGTTTTTTGGGAGCACTGTGCAGGTGAAACCCACCGACGACCGCACGGATTTTAGCTACTCCGGTTACTGCTTGTGCCTGCTTGACTCCGTTAATAATTCCCCGATGACTGCACCCTGCGATGATTACAAGCCCGGAGCTACTGTTTATCACCAGAGCAAGATCGTCCATAAAAGGATCGGGGAAG
>CAYNLZ010000016.1:12445-14377 GCA_964398255.1 uncultured Dehalococcoidaceae bacterium | reverse complement strand
ATAGTGGATTACATTGAGATGTTTTATAACAGCAAAAGACTGCATTCGTATAACGGGTATCTAAGTCCAAATGAGTATGAAAAAAGGGAATTAGTTCTTGTTTAACTGTCCGTTTTTGCTTGACTATTGCAATGTTTGCCCCTCTTTTTAGCGCTTGATTTAATTTCTCAAGCTGTGTATTGGTGCCGGGATACGACCACCCCGTTTGGCAAAAACAGTGCTCGAGTATTTATTGACAGGCATTATTACCCCTCCTCCCAATAGCCCACCAAATTCAACTTGCTGGCCAGCGGTTTTTCCAATGACCGGAATAATCCGCACTGCTGTAGTCTTGTTATTGACTACCCCAATTGCTACCTCGTCAGCAATAATGGCTGAAATAGTATGTTCTGAGGTATCGCCTGGTATAGGTATCATATCAAGACCAACAGAGCACACGCACGTCATGGCTTCCAGTTTATCAAGTGATAATGCCCCACATTTTACGGCATCTATCATTCCGGCATCTTCACTTACAGGGATAAATGCCCCCGAAAGCCCACCGACATGTGAGCTGGCCATCACCCCACCCTTTTTTACTGCATCATTCAAAAGCGCCAGTGCGGCGGTAGTGCCATGAGTTCCGCATTTTTCAAGACCCATCTCTTCCAGAATACGCGCAACGCTATCGCCAATAATAGGAGTTGGGGCAAGAGAAAGATCCACTACCCCAAATGGAATACCGAGTCGCCGGGATGCTTCACTCGCTACCAATTGGCCCATGCGGGTTATCTTGAAGGCAGTTTTTTTAATGAGTTCTGCTACCTGGCTAAAATCGGCCTCCGGACTCAATTTCTTGAGCGCACTGTGAATAACCCCAGGCCCGCTGACACCAACATTAATAACACATTCCGGCTCTCCTATACCGTGGAACGCACCCGCCATAAATGGATTATCTTCTGGCGCATTGGCAAACACTACCAGCTTGGCGCAACCCACGCTGTTATTTTCAGCTGTAAGCTCCGCCGTTCCCTTGATAACACCACCAAGGTGAGTCACCGCGTCCATGTTAATGCCAGCTTTGGTTGTTGCCACATTAACAAAAGCACATACCTGCCCGGTTCTGACAAGAACTTCTGGAATAGAATCTATCAAGCGCCGGTCTCCCTTGGTATACCCTTTGTGTACCAGCGCACCAAAACCCCCGATAAAATTTATCCCCAGTTCTGATGCGGCTTTATCCATAGCAATAGCTACTTGCGTTATGTCACCCTGACAACTTTCAGCGATTAGGGAAATGGGTGTTACTGAAATGCGTTTATTTATAATGGGGATACCAAAATCACGCTCAATCTCTTCACCAATTTTAACCAGATCGCGCCCAACACCAGTTATTTTCTCATACACCTTCTGGCTTAATAATTTTACATCCGGGTTACAACAATCTCTGAGTGATATGCCCAAAGTAATGGTGCGAATATCCAGATTTTCATTTGAAATCATATTGATAGTTTCAAGTATTTCCCGAGAGTTAATCATTCGGCTACTCCAATAATATTATATAATGAAATTGAGGTTTTAAATTTCATGCATTGACTTGAAGATATCTTCGTGCTGAATCCTGATTTTTAAACCCATATCATCTCCCTTTTCAGATAAACGGGAAGAGAGTTGTTCGAAGCTGACGTTAGCATTACTGATATCTACCAGCATTATCATTGTAAAAAGCTCTTGCATAGTAGTCTGAGTAATATCAAGAATATTTACGCTGGCATCAGCCAGAATAGTACTGACTCCAGCAATTATCCCTATTTTATCAGTTCCAATCACGGTAATGACGGCTCGCATATTTTATTACTCCTTTTTTAAAACCGGACGGTATAACCACTCCGTTTCCAGTTTCTTTAACAAATAATGATACCACTTACGGTGCAACCTCCCCAATTATTTTTT
>CAYNLZ010000016.1:0-12345 GCA_964398255.1 uncultured Dehalococcoidaceae bacterium | reverse complement strand
ACAATGGGGATGGAGGCTAAGTGTATTTCCTTATAACAAGAGGAGAAAAAGGGACATATGCCCTCCTTAAAGTTATGGGGGGCAGAACATGGCAACGGGGATAGATAAATGTTGATATAAACGACAAAAATACGGGCGGCGCTCTCTTTCGTAAGACTCCTGATTATAGTAAATTATAAGGAAATTACCCTTTTTTGCTTGCGTTATTACCGGTATTGGTTTAAAATACCTCTCGGCTTAACTATAGCCTTTCAAAACTTTCAGGGCGTCTCTGCAACCCTGATATCCAAATGACGAACGAACACCCCTTAATCAATTGTGCCAAGGGAGGTAGCATCATGCAATACAAATCATACACTCTCACCAATTTCAGGAATATGCCACAAGCATCAACTCTTTCTGAACAACAGTTGCGGGATATAGAAATAATTGGTTCTGTATTTCCATTCCGGGTAAACAACTATGTTACGGATAAGCTCATAAACTGGAATAACGTGCCGGATGACCCACTTTTCATAGCCACTTTTCCTCAGCAGGGCATGCTTCTTCCTGGAGATTACCAGCAGATGACGGGTCTGTTTGATGCCGGAGCAGACAAGAAGGCCATCCAACAAGCGGCGAACGCTATACGCCTTAGATTAAACCCTCACCCTGCCGGCCAGCAAGAACTTAACACCCCACTATTTGAAGGAAAGTACCTTGAGGGAGTACAGCACAAATACCGGGAGGCGTTATTAATCTTTCCACACCAGGGTCAAAACTGCCACGCTTTTTGCACTTTTTGCTTCCGATGGCCTCAATTTACTGATATGGACTCTATGAAAATATCATCTAACGTTAACTCTGATATTTATGGGTATATCCGCGCTCACCCCGATATTACCGATGTACTTTTTACCGGCGGAGACCCTCTGATTATGCGTGCAAATATTCTTGCCAAATACATCGAACCACTTCTTACCGAAGAGTTCTCCAACATAAAGGCAATACGCATTGGGACCCGCGCTTTATCATTCTGGCCGAATCGCTTCTTGACTGATAGCGATTCTGACGATTTATTAAGGTTATTCGAAAAGATAAACACACCGGATAAACACCTGGCAATAATGGCACATTTTAACCACCCCAGGGAACTTGAAACGGATGAAGTAAAACAGGCAATTGCCCGTATCCAGGAGACAGGAGCAGTAATAAGAACCCAGTCTCCGCTCCTCAGACACATTAATGCAGAACCAGAGATATGGGTAGACATGTGGCAAAAACAGGTAGCACTTAACTGCGTGCCTTATTACATGTTTATCGCCAGAAATACAGGAGCTCAACATTACTTCTCGGTCCCATTGGTGGAAGCCTGGCAAATTTTTAGAGAAGCATATCAATCTGTCAGTGGCCTTTCCCGCACAGTGAGAGGCCCCAGCATGTCAGCTCTTCCGGGTAAAATTCAGATAACAGGCGTTGAGGAAGTTTTTGGCGAAAAGGTAATTGGCCTGCAAATGTTACAGGGGAGGAACCCGGATTGGGTCCATCGGCCATTTTTTGCAGAGTACGACGAAAAGGCAATTTGGTATACAGAATTAAAACCTGCGTTTGGGAAAAAGGAATTTTTCTTTAGTGAGGAGCTTGAACAAGTGTATATAAAGGACAAATACGAAGACGAATTTGAATAAGTTATTACCGCCTGGCAATCATCGTTATTAAAAAAAGACGATGGCTCACTAAAATTCCCTGAAAATAGCTCTTTTTATAAATTTGTTGCGCAAACTGAAAAGCCCAATATTTGCCATATAATTGTTCCTGAGCCCTCTCAAATATTTGACACAAACCGAAATAATTGGTAAATATATGTTAGATGTATGCGCTGGGAGGTTTCCAAACGGTGCTTACTGATGTCATTAGGTATTGTGCTTTTCTTTCTTGTCATGCTCATTAAAGCCACTGTAATAAGAAGCGTTAAATCTTATTAATAAATACCAAGGAGAAGGAATTACTTATGGATACCAAGTCTTTGTCAAACAACGGTCAAGATGCCCAGTCTGAGGCAAAACTTTCGCCAGATACATCATTGCCAAATGAAGCAGGAACCTCAGAAGGAACAATTGCGCCCCCTGAATCAAAATTTCCCGAGGCTGTATTGGAAACCGAGCTTCCTCTTCCACTATTTAAAAAAGATGGTGCAAAAGATATCTACGACCTGGGAGAATACCATCTGGCAGTTTATACAGATAGAGCCGGAGTTTCAGGTCTTACAATTGAAGGCGGGATACCACAAAGAGGGTTATATCTGGCACGCCTTGCTGCCTATTGGCTGGAAAAAACCAAGCTTTCTACCCCCAACCATTTTGAAGCTTATCTTCAAACTCCCGAAGAACTGCAACAGTTTTTAAAAGAAGGAGTATCTCTCGAGTTGCCAGAAGACCTGATAGGCAGGTGCATTGTCTTCACAAAATCTGACCCACTTGATATTGAGTTTGAAATATGGGGCTTCCTGACTGGACCTGTTTGGACAGAGTATCAGAAAAGCGAAACGGTATTTGGCAAACCTCAGATTAGCGGCTTACTTCATAGCCAATGTATACCGGGAGAGGTTATTACCGCTTTTAAATCAGATGAAACAGGCGTTCGCAAACAGCTAAGCGATGAAGAAGTAATTGAAATTACAGGTCAGGATTTATTTGATGATATCAAAGCAGCTTGCGCCAAAATATATAATGATGCCCAGCGAACTCTCAGGATCAGCGGCAAATTTATTCCTGCTTATATGAAAATCATGTTTGACCAAAACACCAACAAGGCATGTATTGCGGGTGACATCCTTACCCCTGATACCGCCTGTTACTGGGATGCGCAGAACTACAGGGTCGGTAGCCCTCATTACAATTTTGAATCACAAACACTGAGAGCATGGTTAGCTCATACTAGCTGGAAGCATCCCAAGCCCTTACCTCAAATTCCTGCAGAGGTTAAACAACAAACTGCTGAAAAGCACCGCGTACTCTGTGAAAGAATCATAGGTAAGTAATATTTTATATTTGGCGCGAATCCTGCATTCATACAAGGAATGACTTTGGCCATTTTAAAAAAGGAACTTGTTTCTTTTTATACCCACTTTGTAGGTGCTATTGCAGCCATTGCGGGCACTATTGCACTGCTTATTCTTTCCTGGGGTAATTGGCCGTATTTTAGCGTCTGTCTGGTTTACGGACTTGCTATGATCAATCTCTTTTTTGCCAGCTCTACTTACCACGCATCAAAGCGAGTGGAAAATGAAAAGACAATCTGGCGAAAACTTGATCATGTCGCTATTTACATTATGATTGCCGGTACCTACACGCCACTTGCATGGCATTATCTTGACGGAGCATGGCTTTGGAGCGTAATCATCGTTCAATGGGGGCTGGTGATAGCTGGTTTATTTTTTAAATTCTTTTTTATCAGAGCCCCCCGCTATCTTTCAGTTTCTATATACACCCTAATGGGATGGATGGTCGTTATATTTTTAGCCAAGCTCTGGCCAGCTGCCAGTGCTGTAGAGATATTTTTCTTACTCATTGGCGGAATTGCGTATACCGCAGGTGCTGTGATTTACGCCATAAAGAAACCAGATCCGTTCCCGGGAGTTTTTGGTTTTCATGAAGTTTTTCACATCCTTGTTCTAATTGGCGCGATTTTTCATTATCTGGTTATTCTCTCAATTTTATTGTAGAAGTAAAAAGCTTCCAGCGTTTTATGAGAGATCTTGTTCATACTAATTTCCTGTTAAAGGGAAATACATTGACACGAATGCAGATTGCCAGTTAAACTTGTTATGTTGAATAAAAGCGAGGTTTGGTTACAATTGAAGTGTCCTGTATGCAAAGAGCAAATGATTGTGGTTGAATACCACAACATTGAGCTTGATTGTTGCACAAATTGTCATGGAACCTGGTTTGACAATGAAGAATTGGATTTGCTGTTTCGCTCAATGGAAATGAACGACGCTGAGGGTTTTGTGGAGCGGCTAGTCATCCAACCAGAAGCCCCTTCAGATGAAGCCAAGCGCAGGTGCCCTATTTGCAAGCGTAAAATGAAAAAACAACTGATCGGTTCCGACCCGCAAGTACTGGTTGACTGCTGCCCCAAGAATCACGGGCTCTGGTTTGACGAGGGAGAGGTTCATCACCTGGTTAATAGCCTCAATCCTGGAAAAATTGCTGAATACAACAGCGAACAGGAGTTGTTGGTGTTTCTGGGCGAAGTTTTTGATGCCAAGAAACATAATTAATTAAACTGGAGGAAAGAAAATGATTGGATTGTGGATTGCCCTCGGGATTCTGGTCCTTCTTGTAATAGCGGTTATTGCTATTTACAACGGCCTGGTACGACTTCGCAATGAGGTTAAAAATGCCTGGGCTCAAATAGATGTTCAGTTAAAACGGCGCTATGATCTTATACCTAATCTTGTAGAAACAGTTAAAGGATATGCAAAACACGAAAGCGCAACATTTGAAGCAGTTACCAATGCTCGCACTATCGCTCAGAAAATGTCAGATGCGGGGGTTCAGGCTCGCGGTAAGGCCGAAGCGGAACTAACCTCAGCTTTGACGCGCCTTCTGGCGGTTGCCGAAGCTTACCCAAATTTGAAAGCCAATCAGAATTTTCTTGCGTTGCAGGAAGAACTCACCAGCACTGAAAACAAGATAAGCTTTTCTCGCCAGTATTACAATGACTCCGTGCTCCGCTATAACACCCAAACACAAGTCTTCCCTTCCAACATTATCGCTGGCATGTTCGGATTCAAAGCAGGAGAATTTTTTGAAGTCATAGCTGCTACCGAAAGGGAAGCCCCTAAAATAAGCTTTTCTTGACAATGTTCTTTTGGAGATAAAGTAATAAGTTAAATGTGGGAACAGATACGTTCTAACCAGTGGCGCTCTTTGGTACTGTCTATTACCATGGGGTTTGTTCTAGTCGGGCTGGGTTACGCCCTTGGCTTGTACTTTGCTGATAATGGCCTGGCAGGAATACTTTTTGCAATTGCTTTTTGGATAATTATGATTCTGTTAGCTTTCTTCCAAGGGGATAATATTCTTCTGACACTCTCCAAAGCGCGCAAAATCGGTCCTGATGACCACCCGCGCCTTTATAATATTGTAGAAGAGATGAGAATAGCTTCGGGTCTTGCAAAAATGCCGGATGTTTACATTATTGATGATCCGGCAATGAATGCGTTTGCTATTGGCAGAAACCAGAATAAGGCGGCTGTGGCTGTTACAGCAGGCTTGCTTTCAAAATTAAACCGAGATGAGCTCCAAGGAGTAATAGCTCACGAAATGGCTCATATTAAAAATCGTGACGTTCTTCTAATGGCTTTCACGTCTGTACTACTGGGCACTATTGTAATGCTTTCCTGGTACGCATCACGCATGATGATATTTGGGGGCGGAAGTAACTCGCGGCGTAATTCTGGTGGAAACCCCGGGCAGGTAATAATACTGATCATCGCTCTGTTATTGGTAGTGCTTGCGCCGATCTTTGCTCAGTTAATTTATTTTGCTATCTCTCGCAAGCGTGAGTATCTCGCTGATGCTTCTGGAGCTTTATATACCCGTTATCCGGAAGGTCTGGCATCTGCTTTGGAGAAAATATCCGGTTCCACAGAGCAACTAAAGTCTGCCAATCAAGCCACTGCGCCTATGTACATTACCAATCCGTTCAGGAAAAAAGGAAAGGCGGCAGAAAATCTTTCCAGCACCCACCCACCCATTTCGGAACGCATACGTATTTTGCGCTCAATGAGCGGAACCAGTTTTGCGGATTATAATGCCGCATATACTGAAGTACATGGTGGCAAAGGTGGCATTCTCCCTGCTTCTGCACTGGCTGCAACGCCCAAAGCTTCCATGAAACAAACCTCCAAGAAGATGGCTGCTGTTCCTACAGATAATACAACCGAACTTCAGCGCACTCGCGAAACGAGCGACCTTCTTTGGAAAATGAATGATTATTCTACTATCGACTGCCAATGTGGCACTCGCCTTCGTGTGCCTCCAGGCTACAAAAACTCTAGCGTTCAATGCCCTCACTGTGGTGCAATGAACAAGGTTAAAAAGGGCTAAGAACATGAAGGTTGCAATATTGGTTGCTGAAGGTTTTGAGGAAATTGAAGTCACAACTGTATACGATGTGTTAAAACGCGCTGGAGCAGACGTTGTTACGATTGGCCTGGATACCAAAGAAGCAACAGGTGCACATGGTTTAAAAATCGTAACAGATGATGTTCTGGCCAATATTAGAGCAGCTAATCTTGACGCATTAGTTATACCAGGTGGGCACCCTGGTTATGTTAACCTTAGTGAAAGCAAGGCTGTGTTGGAATTAACCAGGATGATGGCTGGCGCCGGCAAGTACCTGGCTTCTATTTGTGCTGGCCCGCTGGTTCTTGAAAAAGCTGGTGTTATCAAAGGGAAAACCGTTACCTGTTTCCCGGGAATGGAAAGGGAATTACCAAGCGCTCTTTTCAGCCCCGATAGGGTTGCTGAAGACGGTAATATTATCACAAGCCGAGGGCCTGGTACCGCCATGGATTTTGCGCTAAAACTGGTTGAACGTTGGTTGAATCCTGATGTGGCAATGAAACTACGTAAGGAAATGGTAATAAATTAATGGACAAGTACCTCAGTTAAAAACCCTCTTGCCATCCTGAGCAAGTCGAAGAATTTCGTAACACAAAACCCACCAATGTGAGAAAGTAACCAGGGGCCGCAGTATACCGTGTTCAAAATCAGATTCTTCGTCGCGCTGGCGCCCTCCGCCTAATACACGCACCCTGGTGTATTAACTCACCTCCTACGGACTGAGTCTGACTTACGATATTCAAAATATAAACACAATGGAGGAAAATGATGGAGGTTCTAGTTGCTTCTACCGCGGACATTAAGCCAGGTCAGATGATCGGCATTGAAAGGGAGAACAAATCAATATTAATAGCTAATGTTGACGGAATTTATTTTGCGATTGATGATATATGCACTCACAGAGGTTGCAACATTTCGACCGGAGAATTAAAGGGAGACCAAGCAATATGCCCGTGCCACGGCACAATTTATGACGTAAAAACCGGAGCTGTGGTAAAAGGGCCTGCAAAAAAACCTGTCTATTCATACCCCTTGAAAGTTGAAGGAAGTGAGATATCAGTCACCGTATAGGCGAAATTTCATGTTATTAATGTATCTGTTTCAGGAGGAATTTAATGAATGATATTAATTGGGATATTGAGACTGATGTAGTTGTTGTTGGAACGGGGGCAGCAGGGTCTGCCGCTGCTGCGACAGCAGCCAGTAAAGGAGCATCAGTTGTCATACTCGAAAAAGCCTCTTCAGCCGGAGGCACTACGATCAAATCCGGCGGGCAAGCATGGATTCCCAACAATTTTGCTTTGCGTTCTCAGGGAATTGTTGATGCAAAGGAAGACTGTCTCAGGTTCATGGCACGCGGAAATTATCCGTATCTTTACAATGAACAAGGCGAATATTTCGGGCTTCCCAAGCGGGAATACGATCTTCTTTATGCTTACTATGACAATGGATATAAAGCAATTGATTTTTTTATGCAGCTCGGCGTTTGCCAGTTCGTACAAGTTGAACCTTTATTGCCAGATTATGTGGACCATACGCCAGAGAATAAAGTTCTGCGCGGCAGACTGATAGCCCCAACCAATCGTCAAGGTGGTATAGGTTATGGGCCGGATCTTATACGTCAGTTCCATAAGTGGATAAAAGAAAAAGGCATTCAGATACTCACAAACCACCGAGTGCAACAGATACTGCTCAATGAAAAACGTGAAACGATTGGTGTTCAGGTGCTGCTAAACGATGGAAGCATCCGAAGTATCCGAAGCAAAAAAGCTATTATATTTGGGAGTGGGGGATATACTCATAACCCGGAACTTATCCGCAATTTTCAAAAGGGCCCAACTTATGGTGGTTGCGCAGTAATCACTAATACCGGAGACCTGATTTATATGGGACAGGAAATCGGCGCTCAGCTTTCAAACATGAATGGAGCTTGGAATGCCCAGGTTCCTATTGAGTTGGTGCTTGAAAATGCGAGTACACCGGACGACATCTGGCAACCAGTTGGCGATAGCATGATTATGGTAAATAAATATGGTAAACGGGTAGTTAATGAGAAGCGTAACTATAATGATCGCACCAAGGCTCATTTCTATTGGGACCCTGTTGAACAGGAATACCCCAATCAGGTACTCTGCATGATTTACGATCGGCGGACTGTTGAATTATTTGCTGATTCTTCTGGCATTTACCCTATTCCAGCCCCAGATACCACCGAACAGTATGTAATCGAAGGGAAAGACTGGGATGATTTGGCTAAAAATATTCGACAGAAAGTTAGCGAGCTTGCACCAAGACTTGGTTGCTGGCGCCTTGATAACAGGTTCGGCATTAATCTCAAGGATACAGTCAAACGTTTTAACGCGTTTGCGCGAGCCGGTATTGATGATGACTTTCACCGGGGGAGTTTTCCATACGATGTTGAATGGCACTCTAAAGTCTTTTCCACCCCTGACGAAACCACAAAATGGCCGGCCAATCATCACCCAAACATAACAATGTACCCCTTTACCGAAAAGGGGCCCTACTATTGCATCCTGGTAGCTGCTGGTACGCTCGATACCAATGGCGGTCCCAGGATTGATACTAACGCCCGCATATTAGACACAAAAAACAACCCTATTCCCGGCCTCTTTGGTGCAGGCAACTGTATAGCGGCTCCCATGCCAAACTATGTCGCTGGAGGAGCAACCCTCGGGAATGCCATAACTTTTGGATACCTTGCCGGGTTGCATGCAACTGAGAAGTAATCTGAATAGTAAGCGCCGCTAATTACAAGCGGTGGCACGAATAACGGATGTGGTGGCTCTTGGCTGTGCCTCAGTCAGCCGCAGCTATAATCTCATCGGCATTTGTCATGCTGCTTACAAGGTCTATAAAATCTTTCAGGGATGGCTGTTGTTGTCTTAAATTTCTTAACCCGCTGCCAATAGGGCTCACCGAACCGGGCGAAGAGGCATAAGTACCATGAAAGGCAAAATATGCCTGGTTTAATTTTCTAATGTAGTAACCGTTAGCAAGTATATACAGCCGCCGCTCTTCCATATACTGCTCTGCTTCTTCTATCATGCCATTTTCAATAAATTCATCTACGGCAAGGCGAATTTCCCTCATCTCAGCATAAAAATCAAACTCGTTTGCGGAGGCACTTGCTACATTTGCCGTCGTAGTCATAGTTTCCTGGTAATACCTCTCCCATACCAGAGACGTGATTTCCGAACTCACCATGCCCGCTAAAGCTTCATTTACCGTGGCAATTTCATAATCATGTATAACTCCGGCAACATGCATTCCATATCTGAAGCCGAGTGGCCTGAAAAACAGGTATTGATGGAACCACTCTTCAACAGCCACATCTATCGTATTATAAAGAGACATTGTATCAGCCACAAAAGCCGGATAAGTTGCAATTCCACCTAAACTTACGATCAAGCCGCTCATCCCGGTTAAACTAATCTCTTCTTCAATAGCTTCTTTTTGTTCATCAGTCATTTCCTGGGCCAGCGTAATATCTTTGTAGCGGGTAATTTGGTCCCGTGGAGAGATTACAAGCAAATGAGGTGGTGGCTGAATTACAAAATTTATCGGAGGAAACAGCGAGGTTTCTTCATATATGTGTTGCCAGGGGTTAATAATGCCAATCTCCGCAAAAACAGATTCAATCTGGGCTGCTATGATATTTTGCACAGAGGGCAATATTATTTGGTTACGTTCAGCCAACGGAGTAATTTGCTGCTCGAAGTAACCAGCATCACCTTCGATCACTCCTTCTTGAATCAAAGCCAGTTTTTGCTCAAGTGTTGAAATTGTCTGCCGGTTGTCAAAATACTCTATTACAATCTCAACATTACCAACGTCTGCTTCGGTCTTGTCAAAAATTACATCATCCAACAGTTGCGTCAGGGCTTCAATTTCCCAGTCGAGTATGCTGAATTTTTGATCTTCAACAATGTGATCAATTTCGCAGTCCAGTTGCGAATCAGCAGAGCAACCAGTAAGCAGGGGCTGTGCCATCATTGCAATGGCTAAAATCAAAGCACTAAAGATTTTAAAAAATGGCATTGGTTTCATGATAGTCACTGTCCGGAGATTATCTGGTTAATTGCAAATAAACCCACAGATCCTTTGATAATTTAAATAAATCAATGATTGTTTTCTATAGAAACACCACAGGCAATACTCGCCAGATCCCATGAATAATCATACAAATGGAGACCCTTACTCACAGCAATAATTTCTCCATCTTCCACGCCGAGCTCAGAAGCCATATATTCTTTAAGAAGTTGAATGGCGGCGAGGTTAGAGGGAAACCCGGCCCAAAGATCCCAGGATCGGAAATAACAGACGAAATGCAGGCTATTATATCTGACCCTCGTATCAATACCGCGCAAGCATGGAGGGTCATCAAGGTAAATGGAACGATCGTCACCAACGCTCATATATGCCTGATTGGTATTAAACCCGTATTCTCGGTACATTTGAAGAACTTCACCAATCTGATGCTCCAGAAATTGTCCATAGGTGTACTGCTCGCCTTCAGCACGTTTCGCCGTCATTAAATATGGCAGATAGTTCTCTATATATTCCATTGTAGTAGGGGAAGGCACTCCGGTTGGAACATCTGGGGTTAACGGTCGGTTGCCCGGATTTGTAATTTTAACCTGGGCAAAATCAAGCTCTTTTCTTTTCTGCCCGGCATAGCTGCCCTTCTCAATAAAGTATTCATACCCATCGTCAAGAACATAGCGCAGGCACTGGAACCAGGCTTCGGAAAGGTCGCGAGCTTCAATAGTGGTAATTTTCATATCACGTTCCCCCCTGGTTAATTATCGTGCGCCGGAGCGATTGAAAAGACCAAAAAACCGGTCCTGGTATTCTTCAAAAAGCTCCCATTGATCAAGCTCGTCTTTAAGTTCGGACGGATCAAGATCATCTGAGCTAACCTTGCTAAACATTTCTTCAATTCTGAGCCTGGCTTCCACAGGTACGCCCAGGGAATCTATATTTAATAACCCTTTCGAGTGCATCTGGGCAATATTTCCCCTCATTGACTGAGAGGTAATTTGATGTACAAATTTTAGCAGAGAAACATCCCACATATCATCCTTGCCTTTAATAATTGCCATCAAGGGATCTTTCTTGATCTCAATTTCTGAATTCAAACGCTCTATAACCATCTGCATGCTATCAGGCACAATTGTCAATTCACCGGGCTCATTCCGATATGTATAATAAATCCCGGGAGCATCCGGACCGTGTTGTTGCACAAGTGAATCAAAATAATGCTTGGCGTCTGGACTGAAACCTTCAAGCCTTGACAGATAGTACGGAGTAACCACTCGAGGCCGATTAGCAATCACCCTCCCCTCACGAACAACAGTTTCTTTTGTTTTATTTTCAATATCGGCATAAACCGGCGAGGTAACCATATAATAACCAATATTGGTAGCCCCAAAAGTGTCCAAGAGTTGTTTGGGTGGCCTTATTACGATAGTCTGCCTGACGGCTTCAGCAATTCTTTTATTTCTGGTGTCCATTCTATCCACCCCCTTTCCCTATTCTAGCCTGTGTTTTTAAGCTCCTCTTTATATTCATTTAAAAGTTTAAGATACTGATTGTCGAACTGACTATTTAATCGCCGCTTTTCCTCTTTGAATTGTGGGACGTTCTCAACGTCCGCAATCATACCCGCCGTGTTTGAGCCATACTGTTGCTCCACGGCCTGTTTTAACTTGCGGGTATATTCGTCTTTTAACTGTTCAAGAGCAGTATTTCTTTGTGCATCTCCCTGTGTTTCATAATGCTCAAACAGATTTCGTATTTGCTCGACGATCTGTTGTGCCCTGTTTATTTCATTTTTTATAAGAAGAATAGCATCCAGAGCTTTGCTGGTCTTTTCTTTCTCCGCACTTCCGCGTGGAAGTAAAATATTTGCATACAAGATAGAAGCTGCTCCCTGGGTAAGGAAGGTGCGAGCGGCTTCATCATATTTTTCAAGTTCTTCTTCGATGTTTACAGTTCCTTTTATAATCCGGGCACCCAGCTTCTCCCCCTCGGGAACATATTTCCACCTCAATCGATCTTCATCGGTAATTTCCTCACTCGCCGCTTCTGCTTTCGCCAAAGCTATCTCCAATGCGCTTTTAATACTATCTGCCATATACATCACCTCAATTTCAATAAGCCTCTACTCACCAATTATACTAAATATAACCTAAAGTATAAACCTTTCAAG
>CAYNLZ010000015.1:0-14543 GCA_964398255.1 uncultured Dehalococcoidaceae bacterium | reverse complement strand
GCAGTAAAAACAAGAATACCTGCTGTCTCCCATAAATGGGAAATGGTGTAAGGCTGATAGTCAACCGAATAAGGCAGGATGTTGTACAGAACATTGGGGTATACCCCTATCACAATACAAGCCAAAGCAGTTAGGCTCATACCGATATACATTCCCTTTGGAACACGATTAACACTGAGATTCTTATCTTTCCCAAACCACACAAAATAGGGCAATTTCAAACCGGTGTGCAGGAATGTACCTGATGAAGCGATTAGCAACATCAAAAAAACGGGGGTAAAATTGGCAACTTCAGCCGCGTGAGTTACTATGCCCTTGCTTGCAAAACCGCTAAATAGTGGAAAGCCAGAGATTGAGAATGCTCCAATCATATATAGAATAAATACCGCAGGCAGCTTTTTAAACAAACCCCCAGTCCCTGATAATTTACGTTTTCCAGTTGCATATATGACGGCACCAACACCCATAAACAATAAACCTTTATACAAGATATGTGAAAATGCATGAGCAATTGCTCCGTTAATAGCCAATTGCCCTCCAATTCCTACCGCTGATACCATAAAACCAACTTGGCTCACAATGTGGTAGGCTAGTATTCGGCGGATATCACTCTCCATAAAAGCAAAAATAGCACCGTACAGTGCCATAACGGCACCGACCCACATGAGTATTTCGAGACCTTCAAAACCGCGGATTAAAGCATACACTGCAACCTTGGTAGTAAAAGCACTTAAGAAGACGGTTCCAGTCACTGATGCTTCCGGATAAGCATCTGTTAACCATGCATGAAGCGGAGGTATTGCCGCATTAATCGCAAACCCAATCAAGATCAGGTACGACCCCGAACCTTCCAGAGGGCCAAAGTAAATTGAGCCTGTTTGGGTATAATGCAACAGTATTCCAGCTAAAAGGAAGCTCCCTCCGACCAGGTGAACAATGATATACCGCATACCGGCCTTACCGGATGATACCTGTCCGCCAAACCAAATCAATGACGCAGAACCGACGAGCATTATTTCCCAATATACAAAAAGAGTAAGTAAATCACCAGCAAAGATCGCGCCTAAAGCACTTCCAGCATATAATAGTGCTGCTACCTGTTCGCCCGTATTTTTTAAATGATAGGCGTAAATTCCACCAAAAAAGCTGATTAAACAAAATACGTATGAGAACGCAAGACTCAGGCGATCAATCCTTAAAGGATTCAATTGAAAATTTATGAAGGTCATTTGAAAACTGGTGTCGACTTGAAGATTCAGTACGAAAACAAATGTAATGACCGGAATAATCAAGAAAAACAATGACCTGAAGCGCTTTGGGATAAGAGGTAATATAAGAGCTCCGATAAGGAATATATAAGCTGGGGTAAAGCTAGTCATCGCTGCCCCCAGATTCATAATAATCTTCATCACGGGAAAGCCAATAACGGCCAAGTAATGTAGCCACAATAATAATCGACAGGGATCCAAGCCCGCCTAGAAGAGCAAAAAAGGCTGGTATATTTGCCCACCATTCTCCACCCTGTGCCAGATTAAAAGCTACGTCAATGCCAACAAATATTGCCAGAGAAATTATAATTACAATTATTTTATTTTTCACTATAAGCCTCCCATCACCAGTTGCGCAACACTGCTAGCCAAGTCATAAAGGTTAAAGATTGCGTTAGGGAATATTCCCAACAACAAGGATAAAGCGCCGGTAACAACTATTGGTATCAGCATCAAGTACGGAGCTTCTTTAACGCCGCCACCGTTTGCTGGCTTCTTGAAAAAAGCACGGTATATGATAGGGAAAAAATATCCGGCATTCAATAATCCGCTTAATAGTATAACTGCTGCATAAACGAACTGTTCGTTATCCATTGTGCCCTGCACGATCAAGAATTTGCTTACAAATCCCGCTATCGGCGGAATTCCCGCAAGGCCCAACGATGCAATTGTAAAAGCTGCCATTGTGATGGGCATTTTTCTGCCAATACCATTCAGCTGAGATATGTTTGTATAGCGATGAGCAACAAATATTGCGCCCGCACATAAGAATAACGTGATCTTCATGACGCCGTGGTTGAACATGTGCATCACGCCACCGGTCCATCCGGCTTGAGATAAAAGTGATATCCCTAATATTATGTAAGATAAGTGCCCTATTGTAGAATAAGCGAGTCTAAGTTTTAAATTGTCCTGGCGGAAAGCCAGCAGAGAAGCAACGATAATGGTAATGCCGGCAGCAATAGACAATATACCTGATAGCCCCAGCGAGTTTATGGTTTCAGGTCCCAGAATAAAGCCAACTGCTCTGATCATGCCAAAAACACCGGCTTTAACTACTGCTACAGCATGAAGGAGGGCGCTGACTGGAGTAGGTGCAACCATGGCAGAAGGCAACCAACTGTGTAATGGCATGATGGCAGATTTGAAACCAAATCCAACCACGAAAAGGCTGAACAATATCGCGATTTGGAAAGGCAGGGTATCTGTTGACAGGATCCCGCCAGCTTGGAAATCAAGTGTTCCGGTTATTTGATACGTGTAAACAATAGCTGCCAGGAGAACTACCCCACCGGTCAACAAATAAGCCAGATATTTACGGCCAGCTTTTAAAGCTTCTTCTGTACCTTCATGGGTTACTAGCGGATAGGTAGCAATAGTGAGTACTTCAAAAAATATATAAAAAGTAAATAGATTAGCTGAAAAAGCTATTCCTATTGTTGAGGAGAGGCAAAGAGCAAAGCTGGCATAGAACCTTGTCTGGCGTTTTTCGTCAAGTTTTCGCATGTAGCCAATCGAATAGAAGGACGTCACCAGCCAGAGAGCAGACGCGAGTAAGGCAAATATCATGCCAGCCTCGTCTACTTTAAGAGCAAACTGGATTCCAGGCGCAAGGTCAATCAAATTGAGTGCTGGATACCTGCTATCCAGAACAGCAGGTAACATGGAAAGAATTATCGCCAGTTTACCTATGGCTGCAAGTATTGTGACCGCTTCTCTGAGGTTGGGCTTCTTTGACAATGCTATTATAAAAATAATAGCTACCAGTGATATCAATATTGCGGCCAACGGCATGTATGATGTGGTGACCATACGTTATAACCCTCCGACCACAGGCATGAGCAGATTATTAACTAACCAGACGCTTACAGCTCCCATAAGTAATATCGCTACTGCAAGAATAATAATGGGAACAAGCATATTTTTGGGCAAATCTTTCGATTGTGTTCCGGCCTCGACCTTAGCATTGCCAGGAGAATATATTTTTTCAATGAGGCGGAAAAAGTAGATTGCATTTAACAATGTGCTGGCAAGAATAACGACAAGAAAAACCCAATTATTATTGTCAAGGCTGCCAAGAAGTAAATACCATTTACTGAAAAAGCCGGCGGTTGGAGGGATGCCTATCATTGAAAGGGCCGCAACCGTAAAAGCAGCCATTGTCCAGGGCATACGTCGACCAAGACCCTGAAAATCTTGAATATTTGTTATACCAGAGTGGTGCGAAATACCACCAGCAACCAGGAACAGGCAGCTTTTCATCAGTGCGTGTGCCAATATATGCAAAATGCCGCCAACCATACCAAGTGGGTTAGCCAGCCCCAGACCCAAAGTTACGAAGCCAACCTGGGCTACTGTGCTATAAGCAAGCATTCTCTTGAAATTGGTTTGAGCAATAGCCATTACTGAACCGAATATTATCCCGGCTGCGCCCAGCCAGCCAATTATTTGTGTAATAGGCAATAAGTCACTCATCAATGCAGGTGTAAAAACACTCAAAAGCAGCCTGATTGCTACATATGCTGAAGTTTCAATTTGCACGGCTGCCAGTAATGCAGCTACTATCGGAGGTGCATAGCTATGTGCATCAGGCAGCCAGGTGTGGAATGGAAAAAGTGCCATTTTAAGACCAAGGCCCGTAATCATAAGTAGCGCTCCACCTATGATTGAAGGTGAATCATACACAGCGGGCAGTAGTTGCAATACATCTGCCATGTTAACCGATCCAACAGTGAAGAAAATAAAACCGAGCCCTAAAAGGTAACAACACGCTCCGATACTCGCCATTATTAAATACCGGAAACTGGCAACAGCGGCCTTTGGGCCTCCCAGAGATACCAACGCAAAAGTTGTAAGGGAAGAAATCTCCATAAAAACGTAAACGTTGAAAAGATCTCCAGATAAAACCATCCCACACAAGCCAGTCAAGAGCAATAATACCAAAGTATAAAGAGGTGACTGTTGCTGCTCGTCAATCATAAAACCGGGTTTGGTGGGGAACATCAGAAGAGTTGATCCTATGCCAGTTATAACCAGTACCATAAAACAGGTTAATGTATCTAAAACAAATTCAATTCCATAAGGAGGTGGCCAATTACCGAAATGATAACTTATTGAACCATTTTGAAGGACGTCAATAGTTACAACGATTGAGAATACAAAGGCAGTCAGTGCGCCCAAAATAGCTGAGTACCGACTGAGCCTGGGGTTCACGAGTTCTAAAAAACCAGCCAGGAACGCAAATAGTATCAGGCTTACAGGTATAAGTGCCGGGAGATGTTCGATCACTCTTTCATACGCTCCATTATGACATCTTCCTCAAGACTGTTATATTTTCGATATATCTTTAGCAGTAAGGCCATTGCGACACCGGTAGTTGCTGTTGAAACAACTATAGCGGTAAGAATCATGACATGAGGCAAGGGATTAATATAATTGATAGCTTCAACGCCAAGAGATGGGTCAATAACAGGAACGGTGCCACCGTCTTTCAGGCCCCCTTCAATGAAAAAGAGGAAAATTGCAGTTTGAAATATGGTAAGGCCTATACATTTCTTTATCAGGTTGCGCTTTCCAAGCATGCCATATAGCCCAATAGCCAGCAGGATGATTATTATGATGTAACTGTAATGAATAGTGATGTCTGTCATATCATCCCCCTCTTCTTTCGGTCAATTTGTCAAAAATAACTAACAAGCTGCCAAATACCGCTATCCCGATCCAGATTTCGGCAATTAGAATGCCATAATATCTAAGTTCAGCAGGTTCAAGTCTCGGTATTGGTAAAAAGCTGAAGTCCAGGAAAGCTCCCCCAAAAAAAACTGGAGTCAACGCAGTTAAAACGAAGAGGAACATCCCGATTGCTCCAATCATATATGCTCTCTGGGGAGGAAATTTTGCATAGGATTCTTTATATCCCATGCACAAACGGTGCACAATTATGCTTGTTGCAAGTAGTACCCCACCTTGGAAACCTCCCCCGGGGCTGTAATGTCCATGAAAGATAACATACAGTCCAAACAATTGGATAAACGGAACCATGATACGACAGGTGACGTCAACAATAATGCTATTGTAGCGTTTAATCATCGGCGGACCTCTTGATCAGTATAAGCATACAGGCAAGGGAGGCAGTGAATATCACCAATGTTTCACCCATGGTATCAAAACCACGATAATCAGCAAGGACAGAAGTAACAACGTTGGGAGTATTAGTGTCTTCCATTGAGTTTTCAATATAAAATTCTGATATGTGCCCCGATACCGGTGCTTCAGGATCTCCCGGGATTGGCAAGCCAGATGTTGCGTATATCAAAATTGCGGCAAACGCTGCAATAACTATTTTGGCAAAGTTTTTCAATCTCTGGACCTCCTTTTCATGCGGAGAATAGCAGCGATTAAAATAACACTTGTGATGCCTCCACCCAGAGTTGCTTCTACCAGTGCCACGTCGACTGCCCCCAATAAGGCAAAAAGCAATGCCATGCATAAACTGTAAGCAGAAAGAACCAGTACGGCTCCTATCAAATCTTTTACGTTAATAGCTATTAGAGCCATTCCTATGAGGAATATTAATAACCAGAAGTCAAAATTGGCAAACATTAATTATCATCCTCGTTGGAGTGGCCAATTTCATCATTTGTCGGCTCGGTTTCATCATCAAATTCCGGGTTAGGATTCTTCTTCGTCCATGGTTCAAGTCCCATTTTGTAAGCAGCTCTGGCTACGGCATGAGTTGCAGTTGGGCTGGCAACAGCAAATAGTAAAAGTATAATAAATAATCTTAATACTGTAATATCAAATCCCTGGTATATAATTAATCCCAGCAAAATCAGCATTGCAGCAAGAGTTCCTGATTTTCCTGCGGCGTGGTTCCGTGAATAAAAATCAGGCAGACGTATCAAGCCAAAGCAACTAACCGCCAGGAAAAACAAGCCAAGGCCAACAAAAACACCGGCTAAAATATCCATTAAAATCGCTTTCCCAAATGCTCAAAGTATTTACCAAGTGCGATTGAAAGAATAAAATTCAATAAAGCGTAAACTACCGCAATATCAAAAAACATGTCTATTCGTTCAAACATGAATCCAACCAGAACGATTAACAAAACGGTATTGTTGCCAATTACACTAACAGCTAACGTACGGTCAAAAACAATTGGGCCTTTAATAAGGCGATATAAGCAAACCAAATTAAGCATCATGATGAAAAAGGCAGAAAATATTATAAGCCCGCTCATTCTTCCACTTCCTTGAAGGTATGACCTGTTATGGATATGGGGGTTCCTGGTGGTTCTTCGTTGAAAATCTTTGCAACCTTTGCCTGAGCCTCTCCGCTGATAAAGCTGTCAAAGCAGGATGGAATCAGGCCATGAATCACATAATAGTCATTTTCAAGAAAAATGGTCATTGTGCCTGGAGAAAGAGTAATGGAGTTCCCTAAAATTACATGGCTTACCGAACGTTGGTACTTGGTTTTAAAACCAAGGAGCATTGGATCGATGGGCATTTTGGGGTGAATTACTAAATATGCGACGAGGAGATTATCTCGAATAACCTGAATTAAAAGGCCTGGAAGATATTTTAAAAACCGCCATGCAACTGATAGGGCGGATTTCACGGTAATATGACCGTTGTTATTTAATGGATAAAAGGCAACAAACATTTCGTGGTTGAAGAATACAATTAACCCGCTGGCCAATGCCCCAATCACAAGGTAAAAAGGCGTGTAATGTTCGGAGAGCACCAACCAAAAGGCATACAACGGTAACCATTGCATAAACAAGCTAATGATAACTTCGTATTTACTTTTACCTTTTGGCTTTTGTTGGCTTTGTTTACTAGTCATAAGTGATCGATTACATTACAATATTAACACCGTTCGAGCTTTATATTCAAACAATTCACAGGCTCGGTAACCCCGAGGACTCTTGCCATGCCAACCAGCGTTGTTTCGAATGCATTGTTTACAAAATTGTTTATTTCAACAAGCGAATCGTTGACTTTTATTTTGGTGGATCCTTCTTTTGTTATGTTGATTTCGATTCTTTTGTACGAGCCTTCAACTTTTAATGAGCACACCAGGCCTTCTGCTACTCCAGCTATTAATTCATCAACGTAAGGTTTATTAACAATAAGTTTTTGATTGACAAACATTTCAACCGTTGTATCAGTTTTATCAGCTATCATCGTTGACTATTTTTCCTTCGTTTTAAGAATCAGCCAGTTTTTATCTTGAGTTCGAACAAGGGCATATTTTCCGGAGTATTTTTTACCAAAGAGTTCGAATTCAAGTTTATTTTCATCATATTTATGAAGATCAAAAATACCGTTATCAAGAATACGAACGCTACCTGCGCCATATTGACCTTCTGGGATTATTCCCTCAAACGTTATGTAACCTAAAGGATGATCTTCGGTTTGGACTGCCAGTCTTTTTAAACCACTTTCAAGAGGAAGCCCTTTTGGTACCGCCCAGCTCTTTAAAACACCGTTTATTTCAAGCCGAAAATCATAATGCAAGTGGCTGGCATCATGTTCCTGAATTACGAAACGGGGCTTATCGTCACTATTTTGACCCTTGAAACCTTCAGGTTCTCGGGTTACAGAAAAATCTCGTTTTGATTTGTATTCATCAAGTTGCATACAAAATCCGAATAAAAAAACATCGGGGTGAGAGGACTCGAACCTCCGACTTCAGCGTCCCAAACGCTGCGCGCTAGCCAACTGCGCCACACCCCGCTATATACAGATTGAGTATAACATAAAAATGAACTCAGGGTTCAATCTGGTTTATCAGGGCCGACAGGTCATACAGAGATTAAATTTTTCTTCTTCAAGGCCACTAACTTTCATCATATATTCAATTTGTTGTTCGGGGGCAAAATATTTTCCACACGACTGGCACTCTTTCATTTTAAATTCGTGACTGGAGTTTGGCCACGTAATGATTCGCGTATCACCCTGGTCTACCATTTTGATTGCACCGGTGGGGCAAACCTGTACGCAAGACCCGCAGGCAATACATGCATTGGCGTCATCGCAAAATGGCAACGCTACTTGCCGCTCGGTTCCTCTGCTGACCAGGCTGATTGCACTTTTGCCAATAACGTCACGGCATACACGTGTACACAAGGAGCACAAAATACACAGGTTGTCCTCTTGTTCGGGTTCAAATCGGCTGGTCTTGACTCCGACACTCTGTGCCATTTCTTTGACTTCCGATGAATTGGGACATCTGGCTAGTAGCAACTCCATTACTAATTGTCGCACTTTCATTATCTTGTCGGACTGTGTTTTAACATTGAGGCCTTCAGACACCTCATATAGGCATGAAGTGACGAGCCTGTTGCGGTTACCAGAGACCACTTCTACCATACAAAGGCGACATGCTCCGTACGCAGCAACCGCCTCATTTTCACATAAAGTGGGAATATGAATGTTATTCTCTCGAGCAACCTCAAGGATTGTCTTGCCCTTTTCTGCCTGAATTTCTCTTCCGTCTATATTAAGCGTTACCATTTATTACTCCGCTACCTTATTTCTACCGCGTCGAACTTGCATACGTCCATGCAAGCACCACACTTCGTACACATTTCCTGGTGAAGAACAACAGGTGTCTTTTTTGCTATAAATTCAATAGCTCCGGCTGGACAGTTCTTGACGCATATGCGGCAAGCTGTACAGTTTTCATCAACTATATTGTAGGTGACAAGCGACTTGCAGACGCCTGCCGGACACTTTTTATCAACAATATGGGCAAGATATTCTTCCCGAAAATATTTGAGCGTCGTCATCACTGGGTTAGGTGCCGTCTGGCCCAAGCCGCATAACGAACCAACCTTTATTGATTCAGACATCTCTTCAAGGATGCCAAGGTGGGACTCTGTCCCTTTCCCTTCACTTATGTCATCCAGTATTTGCCGCATTCTTTCCAGCCCTTCTCTGCAAGGTACGCACTTCCCACAAGATTCTTCTTCAAGAAATTTGAGAAAGTAGCGAGCGATGTCAACAACACAATTATTTTCATCTAATACAATCATTGCTCCAGAGCCCATCATTGAGCCGACTCTGGTTAGTTCATCAAAATCCACCGGTAAATCCAGCAAGCTCTCTGGGATACAGCCTCCTGATGGGCCTCCAGTAAGCACTGCTTTGAATTTTTTATTGTCTGGTATGCCTCCGCCAATTTCGTAGATGATTTCCCTTAGTGTAATACCCATCGGGACTTCTACCAGGCCGGTATGATTAATTTTACCCACCAGTGAAAAAATCTTGGTACCTTTGCTATGTTCAGTTCCAATTGAAGAATACCATGATGCTCCACGATTAATTATCAAAGGTACATTAGCCCATGTTTCAACGTTATTTAAAACTGTGGGTCGATCATATAAACCTTTTTCAGACGTGTGGACGTATTTCGCTCGCGGCTCTCCAACCTTGCCTTCAATGGAAGCCATCAGAGCGGTTGATTCTCCGCAAACAAATGCTCCGCCTCCCCGGCTGATGACTATGTTGAAATTGAAACCGGAACCAAGTATGTCATCTCCCAGTAAACCATATTTCTGGGCTTGACGAATGGCGATTTCAGTGTTTTTTACAGCCAGCGGATATTCATTTCGAATATATACAATGCCAGAATTTGCGGCTGCGGCATATGCTCCGATTATCATTCCTTCAATAATACTGTGGGGGTTTCCCTCCATAAGACTCCTGTCCATGAAAGCTCCCGGATCACCTTCGTCACAGTTGCAGATAACATATTTGACTTCGCCATGGGCCTCTCGAGTACTTTTCCACTTTTTGGCTGTTGGAAAACCACCCCCTCCCCTGCCACGGAGACCAGCTCTGTCAATTTCATCTATAACCTGTTCTGGCTCCATGGATGAAAATGCTTTTGCAAGCGCAGAGTAACCACCAATCGCAATATAATCATCAATTTCTGTTGGGTCAATGTAGCCATTGGCTCCGAAGACAAGTCGTTGTTGCTTTTTATAAAATGGCACGTCTTCTTCAGCAGTTATTCTGGTGGTTCCATCACTAGTTATGTATAGTAATCTTTCAATAACGTTACCTTTCAAGATGGTTTCGTTCATGATTTCTTCAACGTCTTCAAGTTCGACATGCTGATAAAGAATGTTTTGAGGACGGATTACCACCAATAAACCTCTTTCGCAAAAACCGTGACACCCAGTTGTTTTAACAGCCACGCTCTCCTGCAAACCATGTGAGGCAATTGAATCCACGAAAGCCTTGGCAATTTTTTGCCCACCAAAAGCCTGACACCCGGTTCCGCAGCATACAGAAATAGTGGCTACATCCGGGCGTTCGGCGATTATTTGTGCTCTCTTTAATTCAAGTTCTTTTATTGATGTCAGCTTACTGTTTTTATCATTCATAACTAATCGTAATTCTCCAGTAGCGGTTTTACCTTGTTTACCGTCATCTGGCCGGAATACTCTCCGTCCACAACGACTAATGGTCCAAGAGCGCAGGCACCAACGCAGTTTACACTTTCAAGAGTAAACTTTCCGTCTTCTGAAGTGCCATCACAATCGGTTTTAGTTTCGGTCTGAATTTGTTCAAGGATTTGCATGGCTCCTCTGACATGACAGGCAGTGCCCATGCAGACATGTATAGTATGGCGTCCCCTGGGTTTGAGAGAAAAGCCTTTAAAAAAAGTTGCGACACTATAAACCTGGCTCAAAGGAATTTCAAGTTCATTACTCACATAATACAGTGCTTCCCGTGGCAGATAATTATATTCCGCCTGTACATCTTGAAGTATGGCGATAAGGTGGCCTTTGTCCTTGTTATATTTATCAAGGATTGCACTCATGGTTTCATTTTTAATTTTTACTTCTGACATTCGGCTTTCTCCAAGAGTTTCTGATATTCCTCGCCAATTCGCTGTTCAATATATTCAATTGCTTCTTTCGTCAGGTGGCGGAACCGTCTTTGCGGTTTCAAATATTCAGTAATCGGCCTGAGTTTATCCGGTTTGTAACTCATTGTATATTTCCCATTTTCAACTTCATACAATGGAAACACTCCGGTTTCAACTGCCAACCTGCCAAGCTTGATAGTTAAATTTGTTGCACAACCCCACCCTGTCGGGCATCCAGAAAAGACGTGGATATATGACGGGCCTTTAATGCTAACAGCTTTTTTTACTTTTTCGTACAGATCAACGGGATAGCTCGGGCTGGCAGTGGCAACATAAGGAATACGGTGGGCAACTGCAATTCCCGGTAAGTCTTTTTTCCAGCTAAATTGCCCGATGCTCTTTTTTCCAGCTGGTGACGTAGTGGTAGTAGCTCCGTAGGGTGTGGCTGATGAACGCTGAACACCGGTATTCATATATCCTTCATTGTCCAAACACATATAAAGAAAATCGTGACCTCTTTCAAAAGCGCCAGATAGAGCCTGCAGGCCGATGTCTACCGTCGCACCGTCGCCCGCTATAGCTACTATTTTGGTATCCGAATGGTTATATTTGCCTTTTCGTAACATCACTTTTAATCCCGCTTCTACCCCTGATGCAACAGCAGCAGTGTTCTCAAAAAGCGTATGTATCCACGGTAAACGCCATGAAGTATACGGTAATTGACTGGCAATAATTTCCATACAGCCTGTAGCATTTACTACGATGGCATTATGTCCAATAGCTTTAAAGGCTTGCCTTAGGGCTAAAACTTCGCCGCACCCGATGCAAGCTCGGTGTCCTGGGGCAATACTTTCTATTTCAGGTAGTACGCGTGAAACAAACACATTCTGACCTATCATTTATTCCCTCACACCAAAAATTTCGTATTCATTCTGACTGCCATGTTCGGCTATTTCCTGCCCGCGTAAAATTATGGCTTCAAAATCTTCTCTGGTAACATCCCTTCCACCAAGACCTGCAACAAAACTGACAATTTTCGGTTTTTCTGGTTCATTATAGAGGGCTGCTTTAACCTCACTAGCAACTGGCCCTCCAGGGCCACCGGTGGAAATTGCCCGGTCAAGCACTATAAGAGTGTTAGCTTTGCTAACTGATTGTCTAAAGTCTTCAAATGGGAATGGCCGCCATAACCTTATACGTACAAGACCGACGTTATAGCCTTGTTCACGGAGACTGTCGATAGCTGTCATGGCAGTTTCGCTAAAGCTGCCCATGGTAATTAGCAGAGTGTCTGCCTCTTCAGTTCGGTAATGCTCAACGGGCTGATAATGCCGGCCGAACTGCTGTCCAAACTCTTGCCAAATCTCAACTATTTTATCGTACGACTTACGTAGATTAACTTCTTGAGCCCATTTTGCCTCTGTAAAAATATTTGGTGGAGCGAAATCACCCATCGCTACCGGTTTATCCGGATGAAGAGGGAAAGGGTATTCATATGGTGGCAAGAACTTTTCAATATCTTGCTTGCTGGGCATGATTATAGGTTCAATCATATGAGAAAGATGAAACCCGTCCAGGTTAACCATGACCGGTAGCAGCACATCAGGGTCTTCGCCCATTCTGAAGGCGCAAATCGTATTATCAACAGCCTCCTGGCCGTTTTCGACAAACAACTGGATCCAACCCACGTCTCGAGCAGCCATGACGTCTGAATGATCGCCCCAGACGCTTAGAGGAGAGGAAATGGCACGGTTAGCTACAGCCATTATTACTGGCAGTCTCATTGCTGAGGCTACAAACAGCACTTCATGCATCAGTTCCAGGCCTTGCCCTGCAGTTGCTGTGAAGGTGCGGGCGCCGGCAGCTGACGAGCCCAGGCAAGCACTCATGGCTGAATGTTCTGATTCAACAGGAATATACTCAGCATCAAGATTGCCATTTGCTACCAGGTCGGCCAAGTGTTCAACTATATGTGTTTGAGGCGTGATTGGATACGCCGCTACAACATCAACATCACAAGCCGCAGCTATCTCACTGATGGCGATCGAGGTTTCAATTCCGACTCTTTTAGCCATTATTCAGCCTCCTCTACCATATTAATAACGTAGACAGGACATTCGGTAGCACAGATGCCGCAACCTTTACAATAATATAAATCAGCAGTAAAATACCCTTCTTCATTTTGGCTAATACAACCCTCTGGACAAAAAATGGCACATTCGCCACACTTGATACAGCCGTCAAATTTGTATTCAGGCCGTTGAGAGCGCCAATCCCCGGTGCGGTATTGACTTGCGTTACCTGGCTCGGTAACAATAGTTCCTAGTCCAATGTCTCGCCAGGTAAGTTCATTTTCTGATTTAGCCACTTTACAGCTCCTTTATCCTGGTTTCTTTAAAAGCTCTGTTCATAGCGTTGATGTTTTTCTCTGCCAAACGACCAAACCGATCGTTTAAAGGTTCGACCAAATCATCAGTCTTAAGTAGCCCACTGGCTTTCAACAAAGCTCCTATCATGGTTGTATTTACAATCGGAACGCCCAGCTCTTCTCTTGCTATTGTGTTAGCATCTACGGTGGCGACCCTAAAACGATTATCAAAGCGTGTGCTAATCTCATCAGGGGCAAGTCGAGTATTAACAATAACCAAGCCGCCCTCTTTCATGCCTGCCGTTACGTTTACTGCTTCCATCAGGCGAGGATCAAGCACAATAACTATATCTGGATCGCTTACTTCTGCGCGGCTACGTATAGGCCCGGAGCTGATTCTGTCAAAAGCAAGAACTGGAGCCCCTCGGCGTTCAGGTCCAAATGCAGGGAACGCTTGAGCATAACCCCCGGTATCTATAGCAGCTCTTGCTATAAGTTCGGCAGAAGTTACTGAACCTTGACCGCCTCTGCCATGCCATCGAATACCAATAACTTCATGTTTGGTAACTATAATAAGCCTCCCTTAATATGTTTTCTAAAAAGCACCGCCCCTGGAGAGACTCGAACTCTCGCAACCGGCTCCGGAGGCCGGTGCTCTATCCTCTGAGCTACAGGGGCGTATCCGCTAATTTTACCCTATAGCTTAAAGTATAAGCAATTTTAAATCAGATTGATAAGGTTGCAAACGAAGTATTAAGAATCAGAAGTATCTGAATATGTGGAGTGATTTGGAGCAGACACTAATGATAGAACAAAAACAATGTTGCTGACAAGTAAAGCACAACAATTAACAGAGTATTCCAGCTAATGAGCCCGAAAGTCTTACGTTTGCCCTTAAATTTCAAGCCGACTATGACTGCCAGTGTCATGATTATCATTGTCCCGGCTGTGAACAAATTTGTTGATGATACAGCGGCTAGCAAGGGGCCGTCTGTATAAAAAACATCTGCAATAAAGATATT
>CAYNLZ010000014.1:2909-14990 GCA_964398255.1 uncultured Dehalococcoidaceae bacterium | reverse complement strand
GTAATATATTTTAAGATGTTTGTATTCACTGCCTACCAAGAGTTGACAGTTACCCATCCACCGTAAACAATGCAAATACATCCTTGATGTAATATAATTGTTACTTACATTGTTGGTTAAGCGGGGGACGTCTCTTGAAGGATGAGCTCGCTATGATTGACATAAATATTATCATAATTAATTAAAAGAGGTGGTGAATCAATGTCCAGGTTATCCGACCTTGTAGTACTGATAAAAGGCGCTGGAGAAGCGGCAAGTGCAATAGCTCATCGGTTACATCGTGCAGGATTTAAAGTTTGTGTTACAGAATTGGCAAACCCTCTGGCTGTATGCAGGGGAAGTTGTTACTCAGAAGCCATATACGAAAAAATAAAGACTATTGAAGATGTAACCTCAGAACTGGTTCCCGTTGATGTGAATGAAATCAACAGGGTTTGGAAAGAGGGGAGCATTCCTTTGGTGATAGACCCTGATATGACTGTGAAAAACCTCATAAAACCGGATGTACTGATTGACGCTACAATGACTAAGCGGAAAACAAAAATCAGTATGAATGATGCACCTCTGGTGGTAGGTCTTGGCATTGGTTTTACTGCCGGCAAGGATGTACACATTCTGGTCGAGACCCATCAAGGGAATAATCTTGGAAGAGTATTGTTTGAAGGGGAGGCCGAAAAAGATACCAGGGAACCAGTTGTGATCGGTGGATTAACTTTCGGAAGGATTCTTTGGGCAGAACGCGAAGGCGTATTTAAAACCGATTGTGAAATAGGAGAATATGTAGAATCTGGTCAGGTAATCGCCTGGATGGATGACGAGCCTTTGAAAGCCCCTGTTGCTGGTATATTGAGAGGATTGATACGTGGCGGTTTCAAGGTCCCTGCTAATGCCAAACTTATCGAAGTGGACCCTGTTAACGACAGAAGTGTGATTGATTCTATTCGTGACAAGCATAGAGCTATTGCGGGTGGCGTTCTTGAAGCAATAATGTATAAATATAATCGGTAGCAAGTTTACTTGCGTGCATAACAGGGCTGCTGTTACAGGTGATTATGAGCCGTCGTTTGTATCAGGGGTTGTCTTTTTTCTGGTTGGCTTTGGTGCTTTGGTAATCTTTTTAATTTTTAAACCGGCAGGGCAATATGTTACACATTTATCACAGAGAGCAGAGCGTCCGTTAGCTGTCTGTGGGGAGACGTTGGAGAGGCACGTATCGCGCTTGATCATGCGATAAGGTTCAAGAGCTTTGATAGGGCAGATATCTATACATATTGAACAGTTACGACACGTTGCATTTTCTTTTTCATTTATATCCGCAGATCTGAGCGTTTCAGTGAGAACAGCCGATGTATAAATGCCCATGAAGCGCAGACGGTGTCCAAACTCAGGATGAAGTACTAATGTATTTTTCCCACGTTTGCCAAGCCCCGCACGGATAGCCTCATTTTTCAGGTTGATCTCACCTTCCAGAGGGTAACCATAGGGGCCTGCAAGAACCGCAGAAAACTTTTTTTTGTGAATGAAGTTTATCAACGCTTCCAGCTTTGGCGCAGCGTAAGTTCTGAAGCCAAGCATAATAAAGTTGCCGGATTTGTGGACGAACTCGTCCAGATTGCGTTCAGCAGTAGATTCTAATCCTACAATCAGGAGTGTCCTGCCGTCTTGTTGAATTGTGGCTCCGCATACATCAAATAACTCGCTAGCTTTGGCGAGGATTTTATTCTCAACAGTCATTTTTGTTTCAGGATATTATATTACTCGGTACTGGTTATATTAAACTATAATGATGAACGCCATCAAGTAGAGCTGATTATTGAGGTGTTCAAAAAAGTCCTTTGATTGAGTTTTGTTTTGTCATGAGCTTATAATTTATAAAATTTGATAAGGAGCAGAAAAAGTGCTGAAAGAGTTTAAGGCGTTTATTATGCGGGGCAATGTGGTGGATATGGCAGTTGGTATAATAGTCGGGGCTGCGTTTGGTGCTATTGTGACCAGCCTGGTAAACGATATTATTATGCCTCCAATCGGTATGGTGCTGGGGAATATTGATTTTTCTGACCTGATGGTGGTTTTGAAAGAGGGATCGACGCCTGGCCCGTATGAGTCGCTTGCGGCGGCAAAAGATGCCGGAGCGGTCACTCTGAATTACGGAGCTTTTATTAACACTATTAGCATCTTTTTGATAATTGCAGCCACAATCTTTTTCCTTATTGTCCGCCCCATAGCCAGATTATCCGAGCTGGATAAAGACGCTGCCCCGGTTGCCCCTGCAACCAAGGAATGTTCGTTTTGTTATACAAGTATCCCCATTAAAGCCAGCCGCTGCCCTAACTGCACGTCGGAGCTGGAATAAGATAACAAGAGGCCAAATAATTGTGGCGATATTGCTGACACGTGAGGCGCGTTGCGTTAAACTTTACTGTTGTTTCAGCTATTAGCCTGGTAGAAAAATAAAATTGGAATCCAACCTGAAAGTGTGAGTATATGATTGGGTTACCCATGCATAGGTGGCAGTAACCTTTAGCTCGCCAGTAATTACCAGTGGCACAATGTCCTTTTCTTTTAAATCTATGATTTCAGGTTCAGAAAGTTCTACCTTTCCCTTCGGATTAAAACACGTATCGCGTGAGCTCTTGGGGTGTATAATGGCGGTCCAGCCACTCACGGCAGTGGTTTCAAAGTCATACTCATCCATCTGTACCTGCCAGCTTATTATTTCCACTTCTGCGGTTAATTGGTCCGGGTTAGCAATCTCAAGTGAAAAAATATAAGGAAAGCGGACAGGATTTTCCAGTCTTTGTTTTGGTTCCATTGAAACGAGGTTAATATTATTGAAGGTTTGCTCAATAGCTTTTTTGGTAATCCCTGTCGAATAAGCGTGAATAGAGCCGAAAACAATAGCGACGGCAGCAAGTACCCCCGCGGCTATAATCAGAGCTTTATTAAGATTCATACCCACCTCTCAAGTTCGACTGATGGTTGAGAACCCGGTATATGGCCTTAGTACTTCAGGAATATCAATGGTACCATCAGGGCGTTGATAATTTTCCATCACACTTATCAATACTCTGGGCAAGGCAAGACCAGAACCATTGAGCGTATGTACGTATTCTGGCCGACTTCCTTCTTCTGGCCTATAACGAATGTTGGCTCTTCTGGCTTGAAAGTCTCCACAGTTAGAGCAGGAGCTTACTTCCAGCCATTCATTGCAACCAGGTGCCCACATTTCAATATCGTAAGTGCGCGTCGAGGCAAAACTGATATCAGCAGTGCACAATTCTTTCACACGATAAGGTATTTCAAGGCTTGAGCATATCTTTTCAGCATTGCTGACCATTTTTTCCAGTTCTTCGTTGGAATTTTCTGGTATAACGAATTTGTACATCTCTACTTTTTCAAACTGGTGGCCTCGTTTTATACCGCGAACATCCTTGCCGGCGCTCATTTTTTCCCGGCGGAAGCAGGGGGTATGAGCTACATAGTATAGTGGGAGGGTGCCAGGCGATAGTATCTCGTCACGATGAAGGTTTGTCAGGGCGACCTCAGCAGTCGGTATAAACCAGAAGTCTTCTTCTATATCACGGTAAAGATTATCAGCAAATTTGGGTAAATTGGAAGAGCCGATCAGAGCTTCTTTGCGCACCATTACGGGAACATAAGCTTCTGTGTAGTTGTGTTCACGGATGTGCGTATCCAGCATGAAATCGATAAGAGCGCGTTGCAAGGTAGCAGCTTCACCCTTGAGCACATAAAAACGAGAGCCAGAGATTTTTGTTCCGGCTTCAAAGTCTATTATGCCCAACTTTTCTCCGATATCCCAATGAGGCAACGGAGAAAAAGCAAACTTGCGAGGTGTGCCGATTGTTCTGATAACTATGTTATCATCCTCACTTTTTCCCTCAGGAACAGAAGATTGAGCGATATTTGGCACCCTGAGTAGCATATCGTTTAGATTTAATTCTATTTCCCTGACGATATCTTCAAGGTTTTTGATTTTGTCTCGTATCTGGCGGCCTTTTTCTCTGGAAGGCTCGTCGTTTGCCTTTGAGGATAATTTACGCTCTCTTCGGAGTTCTTCCAGCGTTGCCAGATTGCTTCTTCTCTGTTCATCAAGTTCAAGTATTTCGTCAATCGGCGCTGAATCATTGCGTATAGCAATTGCCTTGCGCACTGCTTCAGGATTTTCGCGTATGAATTTTAAATCAAGCATTTATTACTCTGTTTAAGTTAATTGGTTTGCAAGCTTTGAAGCTTTCATAACTTTCTTTTTTAATTCAGATTCGACGAGTGCTTCAGCAGCGACAACGGAAACCATATCTATTATTTCCGGTGTCGCCGGTTTATCTAGCGCAGATGCGATTCGCGAGCCCAATTTACCAAGAACGGTATGGCAATTCTTGTAATCAGGCTTTCTTTCAACAAGAACCTGGCAAGTGTCATAATCCTGAGCTGCCTTATTGTAATAATCCAGGGAGCTAAGAAATGCATCTTCCCCGTTGAATTGTGGTAAATATTCAATCTGGTCAAGTACCAGTCTTATCGTCTTGTTTACAGTCGGATTGTACATAGCATCAAAAAATCCTTTTCGTCCACTGGTCTCCGCGTAACGTTCAAAACTTAGCAGGAAAAAAGTAAGCACTTCCATATAAAGCTTGTAATTTTGTTCGTCAGACAGTCCGCTTTCCAACAGGACTTCGAAAAGTTCGGAGGTAAGTGCCTCGGCTGCAGATAAAGAACAGGCAGATAACGTGTAGGCCAGCTCTTCTGCGGTATCAATTTTACCCTGTCCATTCGTGGACTTTGTCATTTACAGATTAACCTCTCTCTTTTAGTTGTGGAAATAGTATAACATCTCTTATCGAACTTTGGTTTGTAATGAGCATTACCAGTCGATCTATACCCAAGCCAAGCCCGCCGGTAGGGGGCATGCCGTAGGATAGTGCCTTTAAAAAATCATAATCGATCTTTGCGGCTGATTCTTCATCTTCTCCGTGACACTCTTCCATTTGCCGGATAAAACGCTCCTCTTGCTCCAGAGGGTCATTAAGCTCGGAGAAAGCATTGGCAATTTCCATACATCCAGTAAATGCTTCAAAGCGCTCAACGATGGATTCGTCATCTGGCTTCGATTTGGCAAGTGGTGACATTTCTATCGGGTAGTCAATCAGGAATGTAGGCTGGGTCATAAGTGGCTCAACATATATTCCCAGCAGGTTATCCATCATTTTAGCCCAGTTGCTGGCAGGATCGAATGAAATATCTTTTTCTTTGAGAATTTTTTGGAGTGATTCCTTGCTTCTGCATTCAGTAAAATCAATCCCGCTGGTTTCCATCAACGCTTGTCGTAAATTCCAGCGACGCCAGGGAGGAGTAAAATCAATCTCTGTGTCTGCATATGGTACCTTGTAACTACCGGTAACGTTCATTACTACTGACGAAACCAACCCCTCCACCATGCGCATCACATCCTGGTAATCGGCATAAGCTTGATAGCTTTCCATCATGGTAAATTCCGGATTATGCCGTGTGGAAATACCCTCATTGCGGAATATTCTGCCTAATTCATAAACTCGTTCGAACCCGCCCACTATTAACCTTTTAAGTGGCAATTCAAGAGCAATACGGAGGTAAAGTTCCTGATCCAGGCTATTGTGATAGGTGGCAAATGGCCTGGCCAGTGCTCCACCGGCACTGCTATGAAGAACAGGGGTCTCCACTTCCAGGAAACCATTAGCGTCCATGTACTTTCTGATTTCGGTAATAATCTTTGAACGGGTGACGAAGACGCCTTTAACGCCAGGGTTGGCGATGAGGTCCAGATAGCGTTGTCGGTATCTGGTTTCAATGTCGGTAAGTCCGTGCCATTTTTCTGGAAGTGGTTCCATCGATTTGCTGAGTATTTCCAGCCGGTCTGTTTCCAATGTCGGCTCACCAGTTTTGGTCCTGAGCATTTTACCCATCGCTCCGATAAAATCGCCAATATCAAGTTCGCCAAATACATTGGCTGATTCTTCATCCAGATCGTCTGTTCTCATCAAAAGCTGGATTTTACCAGCCCCGTCCAACAGGTTAGCAAAGCTGATTTTACCCATTTTTCTCAATGCAATAATTCGGCCTGTTATGGCAATTTTCGTTGGTTCAGTTTTGCTAACTTCATGGTTTAGAAGAAGGTTGACAGCCTGATTAGATGTATGCGTGCGGGCGAAGTTTGAGGGGTATGGGTTAATGCCTTTAGCTCGAAGGTGTTCGATTTTTTCTTGTCTTTGGGCGCTTATGTGTTCTAGTCGTGAAGTCATAAATCTCCTAAATTGCTTCAGTTCGTCGTTCGATAGCTTTAAAGCTATTATATTTTATAACTCGCCCAAGAGTAAAGCTCAGACAAAAGAAATTACTTCCGTTGTGACAAAACAATCATTAAAAAGCACAGGATTGCAGAGGTTCAATTACAAATAAAAAAGCGGTCCAATAAATACTTGCACCGCTTTTTCAATGTTAGAGTGTCGTAAGACTAGTCCTGGGATTCAGGCAGATCCTGTATTTCAGCTTCTGCTGAATCAGGTGTACCTTGCCCTTCCGTTTCTGCTTTTGTTTCGCATGGTTCTGCAGGTGGTTGGGGTGGGGGGACTATAATTTCGGTTTGCCACAAGATAACAGAACCGTCATCAAGAGCAGTTGCTATCAGGCTGTTATCAGTGGTGACATCGAGAGAATGTACTGTCGAGCTCAGTTCCTCTGAGCTGAACATGACGGCACCTGTTTCTGCGTTCCACAGTTTGAAGTGTTTATCCATTGAGCCACTGCCAATAATTTTGTCATCAAAAAAGATTATGGCAGCTCTTACCTTGTCTTCATGCCCAACATATTTGCAAACAGCCTCGCCAGTTTCGACATCCCATAGAATTAATTGTTTATCGTCGCCACCGGTCAGCGCGTATTTATAATCACTATTGAAAGTAACAGCATGTACATCATCGTTGTGGCCGGCAAAGGATCGTATTGCTGTACCGGTTCCGGCATCCCAAAGGTTTACAAGTTTATCCCATGAGCCACTGAATACCTGGCCGGCATCCTGATTGAAAGCCACTGCCCACGCCCATGCCAGGTTTGCGTCAAATGTGCGGATAAGCTCTCCGGTATTTCCGTCCCATAGTTTTATGCTCCCATCTCCTGCTCCGCTGACTATAGTAGAGGCGTCCTGGCTTATATCAACACTATGTACGGCATCGGTATGGCCTTCAAATTTTTTCACCATTTCGCCCTTCTCAATGTTCCAGAGGATGACGGTTTTATCACGCGAACCGCTAACAGCAAACTTGCCATCGGCGGTTATAGCTATTGCTTGCACGGGGCCGGTATGCCCTTCAAATGTGCGGATTACCTTGCCGTTTTCAGCCTGCCATAACTTTAGGGTGTTATCGGCTGAACAGCTCAGAATTTGTTTGTCGTCCGGGAGAAAGCAGACTCCGCGAACAGCTTTTGTGTGGATCGGATAACTGGATGATTGAGTGACCTTTACTTCCATTAAAGCGCCTCCATTATCTATGTACTCTATCTATGTATACATAAAAAAGAAGTAGCTGTCAAGCGTTAATCGTATAAAGTTATAGTGCTGTGAACTTGCCACTTCCTAATTTTTAGGAAGAGAATTTTCTTAATTTTTCCAGACTTTCAACCATTCTGGCAGTTTCTATTTTGCAGGAATCTGTTAAATTTCTCTTGATTTCTTCAACTTCCTCGGAGGATATGTTGCCGCTAATAATTTGTAAAAAAGCTATTTCGGCGTCAATGCTGTTTTCAACTCTTCTATCCTGATGTGGTGCGCAAGAAGTGCCAGACAGGCTATTATTAAATGTGTCTTTTTCGTCAAGATCAAAATAACGGGGTTCATTGAAGGGAGAGGGAACATTGATTATCCTGGCGGCGGCATTGTCCGCCCAGTCTTGATAACCAGGATATGACAGGGCAAGTTCCTTTAAAATGTTTTTAATGAATTGAACGTTGGAAACGATGATGTTGTTGTGGAAATCAAGCAGGTTTTTAAGGTTGCTCAGGAAAGCAGGGCGTGGGTCTCCAGTATCTTCTGCCAAAAAAGAATGATGAACGGGTGGCGACCCCAGGCTTTCTACCATGTGGAGAGAGAATAAAAAAGGAACATGCTGGTAGGGGCGGGTGCCATCAAAAACAGGAATCGCCGGCCTTATAGTTTTAATTTCAAGAAATGCCAAAGGGTATTCAATCTTTTCCAAAAAGCGGCATATTTCAGCCTTGGTAGCATAGGGCTTTCCAATTATGGCATTTTCTTCCGGTGACTGTTGGCAAACCGATTTCATATCGCAATCCCATGGGAAAAAGCACTGACTGCCAACAACACCATCGGGGCGGATTCTGCTATCCATAATTGCCAACATATTTTTAATACGTTCTTCCATGCCAATGGATGCATCATCAACTGCTGTGGATATATCTTCCAGGGCAAGAAGACCTGCAGGATCGATCTCGCCGTATTTTACATAATCTTTATCCAGGTAGATCAGAAAGCAGCGATTGATGTTAATGCCTGCCTGCTGGTAAACACCTCTTTGAAAGGCGACATCATGGAAGTTTACTTCCTTTGAATCCGTTGAGCTTTTAACCTCATATATATCCCACGTGCCGTCCTCTGTTGGGTTAAGTATATCTGCTCTTGAGTATAAACGACTGCTAAGAACTCCGGCTTCAAACAGTGGTTTGTTTAGGTTAAGAAAGTTTTCTGTTTGCCGGATGTTTCCCATAAAGTTATTTGTAGGGATGTCGATTCCCTTTGGGAAAAGCTGTTTTGCAATATTGCCAACCCGGTGACCTTCATCAAAACGGTGTTGCGTGGCGGTGTCGACTGGAGGCACTCTCGTGCGATCATTGGTAAGAGTCCATAATAGCAAAGGGCATCGAAGGCCGGCTATGTATTTTGTTTTAGATAGTAATTTGGAAGCCAATATATTCTCCTGTGTATACGCCGACCAGGCTTCGGAGATGTCAACAGGAAGCCTTAAAATGATAGCTACACCTGGTTGCGGCGGTTCCTATTTGACAATAGCATACCATAATCTTAGCTTGTAACGCGGAGAAGAGTTACAGGTCAAGCCAGGTTATTACGCGGTCAAACAACGAGCGGAAGAATTCTATTACAGCGTCTTTATAAGGTTCCAGTGGCTCAAATCCAGCAAATGCGAGGACGATTACGACTGCTGCCAGCAAGAAAAAGGTGGGAACAAGCTTGGGGCGCCGCCAGCTGTTGTTGGAAAACACCCTGGCAATATATACAAATATTACCAGCTCGACTATTAGCATAAAAACATAAGCTGAGTAATCTGACGGAAGGCCTGCCGTTATGAATATCTGAACCACGGTCCATATAATAAGCCCAACGAGGCTGAGCACAGCCAGGTTTAACGCCAGCTTGTATAACACTCCTATGAGTTTGAAGCGTGTGGTAAATTGCCGTAACCATTTGTCAACTGCAAATATTGCAACTGCTCCAGTTATAAGTGGAATGAAAAAACTGGTTCCGCTGATGTTGTTGAAAACTAATCCGGCTAGATATCCAGCAAAAACAGTTAAAGCTGTTTTTAACCATGGCATCCAGGCTTTTTCTGTAGAATACTGTAAAGAATTGTCTTTTTTGAAGGGGTTTTTCAGAACTGGACCAAATATATTTAGCGGAAATAGAGGGTTTTTACGAATCGGTTGAAGCTCGACCACTACATCGACCTGGTCGCGTGTGTCGTTAGTGGTATTCTCCAGCAGTATGGGGAGTTTACATCTGGTTTTTCCCTCCAGGGTTTCAGAAGCAAAGGCTTCCAATGTTATTTCCAGAGGTAGGGGGTTTGCAGTAACAGTTTTAACTTCAAGCACTTTCAGCCATGGTGATGGGGTGTCATCAGTCCAAAAACGGGTAAAAGAGCCGCCAGTGTTATTGACAGTGATGCGTGCAGTTCTTTTTTCACCAGGCGGAATATCCTTAAATAACACATAAGATGGGTCCACATTGAGTTTTGGGGGGATATTGCCGGGAGAAGTGTCGATATCTTTTAGAACATTATAGGCTTCGTTGATGCGCTTGAGTTCTTCTTCAGCTTTATTGCGAACTTTTTCAGGAAGGTTAACTGTTTTATCAGGGTGGAGTAATTGGGCTTTATAAATATATTGGGCATGAATCTCTTCCGCATCAGCAGTGATGGGAACACCCAATATACGACAGGCTTCTTCGAAATTCATAGTTCTAACGTTTGGTTACTGACCTTGGCGGCGGTAAAAGTTGGGAGGCGTCAGAAATTGCCTGGGAAAATACTTCTTGCGTGACCTTGGTGCCGAGTTCAGCGCGGGTCGCCATCTTCTTCAAAAAATCTTGCTCGGCATCATCGGTGCCAATGGTGATAATATCAATGCCGTCCGCCTTAGCTTTGTCAGCCTCTTTAAGAGTATTACGCTTGTTATCCGGTCTCCCGTCGGTTACAATCACAATCACGCGGGTTTTATTTTTTTTATCCAGGTGATAGCGTGCCATTTTAATGGCTTCTGCCATGTTGGTGGAGCCGTTTGTTTGCATACTTTTAACGAGCTTTTCCAATTCTTTATAATCGTTGGTGGGGGCACAGATGTGGCGGGCATCTGAACCAAAACCTATTAAACCGACCATGTACCCTTTACTGAAAGCATCTTTACTGAAAGTAAGAGACCCTTTTTTGGCTTGTTCTAGCTTGATGCCTGCCATGCTGTTGGAAGTATCGATCGCAAGGTAAACATAGGCTATTTCCTGCTCAAAACGCATACCTGTAGGGGCTCCCTCATGCTTGAAAGTGGAATTACCGATAGTGATTGACACTTCAGAAGACTTGCCGGTGTTGACAAGTTCGATACCTTTTTTTGGCTCCATGGGCAAATATCCGCCTTTAACTGATAATCTCAAACTCAGTATAAAACTTATGACAGTTTGAATTCAAGGCAGTGTAGTATTTTTGCAAGCTATATTTCATGATAGATGCAGAATGGATACAGGAGGTAGGGTTTAACAGGCATATATTAAAGTTGACTCAACCGCGGCACATGCCGGATACTAATTATTAATCCATACCAATTAATCTGATAAGATTAAATTACAGGAGTAGAATGAAGAAATATTCTGGAATAGATTATCTCGTCTATGAAAGCCCGGCTCGTGTAGAAAACTGGTTTCAGCTTGTAATATTCGGCGTCATAGCAGTCACCTTGATTCCGGCAATCATACTGGTGCAAATAGAATTAATTGGTGCATGGGTTATGTTTGGGGTAACTGTTTTTGATGCCGCTCTTTTCTATTTCATCGTCCCTCGTAGTTACCAGATATATACTAACAGGGTGGTAATTGTCCTTGGCAAGCCATTTCGTATCAATCTCCCGCTTTCGTCTATAAAAAGTGTTGGACATGCCAGTGATTCCTCGGCATTTGTTTTCTTTGGGATGCAGTTTGCAACTTCCCACAGGGACCTTGTCAAGCTGGAGCGTAGTTTCGGGACGAGCGTAGTAATTTCTCCAAGTAACCCGAATATGTTTATTGAACAACTTGAAGAGGTTCTTGATCAGTAGATGTCTGCCATATACAGCAGCAATCTCGATGTGGTTTGACTATATGCTGGCACTGAACAATTTTCTCTTCCCGTCAAATATGGCGCAAACAAGTGATACAATAAACTGATTAGCAATTTTGTAAATGGTGAAAGAAATGAAAATAACAAAAAATCTTGTCATGCAATTGTTCAAAGCCGCCAGCATGCAACGCTGGAATGATAAGGTCCGCCCGATAGAGCTCTGCGAACTGGATAAACAAGCTCACAAAATGATCATTGCTTACATGCTTGCCAGGTTGGAGGAAAAACATGCCCCAGTATGCTGGCATGAGATAATTGAAGGGGGTATCTTTGAGCTTTTGCAACGCACCGTACTTACCGACCTCCGCCCACAAATATTTCATCGTATCAGGGAAGATGAGGAAAAGTACCGCAGTCTTAATGAATGGGCTTTCGAGGAGCTTTCTGGTGCAATTCAACCGCTTGGGGAGGATTTTTG
>CAYNLZ010000014.1:0-2809 GCA_964398255.1 uncultured Dehalococcoidaceae bacterium | reverse complement strand
TGCGCTTCCAGCAGAGGTGGAGTGCAACGCCACGGTTGCCAAAAACCTCGGTGTTAGGGCATATGTTAATGGTTGCCATCCTTTCTTATCTTTACTCGCTCCAGATTGGAGCTTGTGATACTCGTAGAAAAAACAATTTCTATACCGGGCTTTTCCATGATTTGCCTGAGGTGTTGACGCGGGATATCATTTCGCCGGTAAAAAAATCTTCTTCAGGGCTGGCAGAACTGATAAAACAATACGAGAAGGAAGAGATGCAGAAGGTATACGATCTTCTTGACCCTGAATGGCACGATGATATCAGGTTATTCACTGAAAATGAGTTTTCAAGCATCGTTCATATTGATGGCGATGTTGTCCAGAAAAGCTCAGAAGATATCAGCCGGGAGTTCAACCACGATAAATATCGTCCAAGAGATGGCGCCTTGGTAAAGGCGGCAGATGAAATCTGCGCATTTGTAGAGGCTTATACTTCAACGCGAAACGGTATTTCGGCGCCCGAACTTGGAAATGCCATGGAGCATATCAGAGATTCTTACCGCGGAAGAAAAATAGCAGGAATCAGCTTTGATGAGCTGCTTGGTGAATTTCAATAATTGGGATTTTATTAGCTTAGGGCTTACGCCTCATCTTGCAACAGCGTGTATCTTGTTAAAGCTTATGCCTGATTGATAGCTGTCAAGCAATTATGCTCTGGCAGAGAAGATATACTTTTCATAAAACTTGTTTGCGATGTCTAAAAGCCTGGGATCAAGAATACGGCGCACCTCAGATAAAATGCTTTCCGGTATATCTCCATAATATGCTTCTGCGATGCCGCCGGCAATGCAAGCCATTGTATCTGCATCTCCACCCAGAGAAATTGCTTTTCTTATCGCATCTTCATAGCTATTTGATTCCAGGAAAGCAATTATTGATTGAGGAACTGAACCCTGGCAGGTTACATCAAACGTATAATCGGGACGGATATCATCCAGCTTTTGGCGTAAGTTATAACCTGTATTCTTCTCGATATATTCACGTATATAATCTTTTGAGCTCCCTGTTCTTGCTAAAAATATCGCCACTGCCACTGCCTGAGCACCTTTGATACCTTCAGGGTGGTTGTGTGTAATAATTGCGCTTTTCCGAGCTTGTGCAAGCACCTCTTCAAGAGAGTCAAAGGCAAAACCCACTGGACTCACTCGCATGGCAGACCCATTCCCAAAACTGTTGTAAGGCTCGTTATTTGAACTTGCAAGCCAATTTCTAAACATGCCTCCGTAACCTGCATTCGCGTACCGGCGCCCATATTCCTTTACATAAACTGCATAATCTCCATTGTTTAGTATGCAATCAGCCACGGCGACAGTGAGGACGGTATCGTCAGTAAAAGCAGAATCACCTGTAAACAAAGGGAATTCTATGGTTTTTATCGGATTAAACTCATACGGAGAGCCGATTATGTCTCCTGCTATTGCTCCTAACATATTCGCATTATGGCATCAGGTTCTATCCCGGTCAATGTTATGGCGTAAAAAAGGTTTTGTTTACGACAGTCTATGACACAGAGGGCGGTTATAATGGTAGCTGATTACCAGCCCGCTTTTTTAGCCAACCTATCTGTTATTTATTACCTGGATGGTGTTTGCGGTTATACTACACTTACAGGTATGCCTCAGGAATAAACACAAAAACGTTAGCTAAATGAGTTCATAATGCTCAGGTTTTTCATCAAGGAAAAACATCCCAACGCCACCTATCCCCAAATGAGAACCCAAGACTGCCCCGATTTGGAAAATGGTGGTTTTGCACCCCTCAACTACCTCTTTTACTCTTTCTTCTATATCCAAGGCCGCAGCCAGATCATCAGAATGGCTTATTCCTATCAGCTGGTTTTTAAATTTAGCAGTTCCTGTTTGAACAGAACTAATCAGGGTATTATATAATTTCTTACTTCCGCGGATTACTTTGGAGAGCACAATCATACCGTCCTTTACGGTAAGATAAGGTTTGATATTAAGCATGTTGCCAATCTGACCTAACGGCCCGGTGACTCTGCCGCCCTTCGTCAGCCATCTCAGATCCGCAAGCGTGAAATAATAAACCATATGTTCAATCATGAAATGGATTTGGTTCACGATTGTTTCAAAAGGTAATTTACTCTCTATCATTCTAAGTGCCTGTATGGCTATTAAACCCGCTCCGCCGCATCCGCCTTTGGAGTCTATTATTGCCATCTTACGCTCTGGATACTTTCCTTTATAATTATCAAGTACCAATTTTGCAAAGTTATATGTACCAGACATTTTGGATGAAAAAGCCAGATAAATAAAATCATCATTATTTGAGATGCACCTGTCAAAGGCTTGTGTTACGGATTCAAATGACACCTGGGAAGTCTTGGGCACTTTCCCGGCTCTCATGTTTTTATATACGGTATCAATATCAATATCAACGCCATCCAGATAAGCTTTGTCATCAAAAGATATACCTAGCGGAATAATCTCAATATCATAGGTATCAGTTATCAGGTGATTGATATCGGTTGTGGTATCAATTATCAGTTTAGTCATTATTACCTTCTTTCTTTCAAAATTATATTAAATTAAATTTATTGTCTAGCAAAATTGTTCAGCACAACCTTGGTGCTATACAGGAAGAATTGCAACTGAGGCAACCAATGAATTTTCTTCTGGCCGGGCTCCTTGTTGAAATTCTAGATCCTCATGAACTGGGCAAGAGGTAATAATTTATTTTAACATTTTAGGGTATTTGTTTCACGGTTCTTCGCAGTGAATGATTGAATCGCTTGATTCAAGCGGTTTTT